>NZ_JAYWLX010000001.1:0-472755 GCF_040946345.1 Rothia sp. LK2492
TCAGATTATTCCCATTCAATCGTTCCCGGGGGCTTTGACGTCACGTCGAGAACCACTCGGTTAACCTCAGAAACCTCGTTGGTGATTCGGTTAGAAATCTTAGCCAGCAAGTCATACGGCAAACGCGACCAGTCAGCAGTCATCGCGTCCTCAGAAGAAACAGGGCGCAGCACAATCGGGTGACCGTAAGTACGCCCATCGCCCTGCACACCCACCGAACGCACGTCCGCCAGCAGAACAACGGGGCACTGCCAGATCTTGTCATCCATATCAGCCTTGGTCAGCTCTTCACGGGCAATCGCGTCAGCAGCGCGCAAAATGTCCAGATTGTGCTTGCTGACCTCACCAATCACGCGAATACCCAGGCCAGGGCCGGGGAAAGGCTGACGGGCAACAATCTTCTCGGGAACGCCGAGCTGGCGGCCAATCTCGCGTACCTCATCCTTGAAGAGGGTACGCAGAGGCTCAATCAGCTCAAACTGCATATCCTCCGGCAAACCGCCCACATTGTGGTGGGACTTGATGTTAGCTGCACCTTCGCCACCACCAGACTCAACGACGTCAGGGTAAAGCGTGCCCTGAACGAGGAACTTGATGTCAGCGCCGTCATTACCTGCTTCTTCGATGAGCTTACGCTGGGCAGCTTCGAAAGAGCGAATGAACTCACGGCCAATAGCCTTACGCTTGGCTTCGGGCTCAGTGATACCGGCCAGGGCGCCCAAGAAGCGCTCAGACTCGTCGATGGTGACAACCTTGATACCCATGGTCGTGGCGTAATCTTCTTCAACCTGTTCACGTTCACCGGCACGGAGCAGACCGTGGTCAATGAAGAAACAGGTCAGCTGGTCGCCCACTGCCTTATGGACCAGGGCGGCAGCTACAGAGGAGTCAACGCCGCCTGACAGCGCACAGATGACGCGGTCTTCGCCCACCTGCTCGCGGATCTTAGCGACCTGCTCTTCGATAATGTTTGCGGTAGACCAGGTTTTTTCCAGACCAGCAACATTGAAGAGGAAGTTCTCAAGAGCTACTTGACCGTAGTCAGAGTGCTTGACCTCGGGGTGCCACTGCACACCACCGAACTTGCGTTCTTCGTCCACGAAAGCCGCAACAGCAGCGCCGGGGGTCTGAGCGAGCACACGGAAACCTTCGGGAGCCTCAGAAACGGAGTCGCCGTGAGACATCCATACATTCTGGGTGGCGGGGGTGCCGGTCAGGAAGGAAGAATCCTCAGCACAGAGAACGGCATCGGTGGCACCGTATTCGCGTAGGCCGGTCTGAGCGACGGTGCCGCCCAGGGTCTGTGCCATGACCTGGAAGCCGTAGCAGATACCGAAAACAGGCACTCCAGCTTCAAAGAGGGCCGGGTCACCCTTGGGGGTACCTTCTTCATAGACTGAAGACGGGCCGCCCGAGAGGATGATAGCTGCAGGGTTCTTAGCCAGCACTTTCTCGGTGGACAGGGTGTGGGGCACCAATTCGGAGTAAACTCCGGCTTCGCGCACCCGGCGAGCAATAAGCTGCGCATACTGGGCGCCGTAGTCGACGACCAGTACCGGGCGCTGTTCTAGCTCCTCAAGGGGGTTATGAGTAGTCACGCATGTACCTTTTCGGTTGATTAGTGAGTGTTTGTATTTATTCTATGACAGATAAGACCGGTGGGCACCGGCGCCTAGTAACGCTTGGTGGCTTGAGGGTTAGCAGCCAGCAGTTCTAGAGTCTCGCGGTAGATACGACGCTCCACGATGAAGGAGAGGAAAGGAACAACCCCACCGAGCGCCATCACGATCATCTGGGGTAGAGCCCAGCGCATGAGCAGCCAGAGACGGAAGCAAGAGATGAGGTAGATGACGTAGAACCAACCGTGAATGATCAGAATCCAGGTAGAGATATTGAGCCCGCCGTGGAGGTTACCGGTCTCAAGATTGAGCCAGCCCAGGGCTACGGTTTGACCAGTTTGCGCATCAGTGCCACCGGCGACCAGGTCATAGCCAAAGACGTAGCGGCTCATCATCTCGGCAACAAGCAGCAGCAAGAAAGTACCGGAAATCCAGGCGCACCACTTGTAGAAGGTGAGGGCGCCGCGGATCTGGGTCTCGGTGCCACCGAACTTTTTACGTACGGTGAAACCACCTTTAGTCGCTGCGGTCACAGCACCATCAGCCAGGGTCACTTTTTTACCGTCACCGCGGTGGGTGGGAACAGGGCGGGAATTTTCGCTCATGGTCAGCTTTCGGGTCGGTCGAGGGTTGAAGAAAAGATGAGGCAGGGACGCCAGCCTAAGGCTTCCCCTGGTGAGCCGGAGATGGGGCTACTTCGTCAAAGAAGTAGTAGGCATCATCGGCGGGGTCGTAATAGTAAGGTTTACCGGTTGCTTCATCGACCCAGTACTCCCCCTCGTACTCGAAGTAGAGAGCCGGGTCCTTATGCTTCTCAACAGCATCTTTGAGCAAACGCCACCAGAGATAGAGCGCGAAGCCAGCAAAAACTATCCACTCCACCGCATAGAAAATATTGAGCCAGTCAACCGTCTCATCGGTAACTTGCTGGGCGTTGATCGGGAGCAAGTTCTCCCCCTGCTCCAGCAGGGTTGCCGTGGGTTCAATGGTGCCCTGCTCGGTGAGGGGCGTATCCCCCAGACTCTCAGAGTCTACGGCCAGTATCCCGTTGAACAGCGGAGCGTTCCACAAATTAGTGAGGTAAGAAGAATTAGCAGAACCGATAACCTTCAGGTCTTCGGCACCATCGGTTGCAATCAGGTTGCTGTTGATGGGCGGGTCATTGCCCACTATCCTACCGGCGATGGTGATTTCGCCCTCTGGTTCCGCTGGAATCTCAGCCACCGGCGTCCAGGCTCGTGCTACCCCAATGCCTCGCGGTGAATTCCCAAAGCTGGTGGTCACGGTGTCAGTATCAACCGGTTCGAAGAGGGAAACCACCCAGAACCCCTGGGTGCCATCATTCAGCTTGTTTTCCACCAGGTATGAGGACCCCGAGACATAACTGCCGGTCGCCTCCACCACGGTATCGACCTCGCTGGCATCTAGATAGTCACCGGGTTCAAGAATCTGGGAGTAAGGCCGCACCACATCTTTAGCAGGATCAGCAGTAATCCGCCCTTGGGTAGAAGCTCCCAGCTGCCAGGAGCTGAGTAGCACAAAGCCAGTCACTAGAGCCAGGACGGCCAACAGGCCGCCTATCCAGCGAGGGGTGAATGCTAGTTTCAGCAAGGAATCTCAGCCTTAGAAGTAGGAAAAGTCAAAAAGCCTCTCACCGTAAACCCCGCCCCACCGTCGAGGCGGTGGGGTGCGGGGGGTGAGATGTTAACGGACGTAGGGGGTGACGTTAACGTCGATACGCTGGAAGGATTTGAGGTCGGTATAACCGCAGGTTGCCAGTGCGCGGCGCAGGGCACCGACGATATTGGCGGTACCATCAGCATGTGCACTGGGGCCGTAGAGCACCTCTTCGAGGGAACCTACGGCGCCCAGCTGAGTGCGCACTCCGCGGGGGAAGTCCACTGAATGTGCCTCATTACCCCAATACCAGCCCTTACCCGGTGCTTCTTCAGCGCGGGCCAGGGGTGCACCGACCATAACGGCGTCCGCACCCATGGCGAGCGCCTTAATCATGTCCCCGGAGCGCCCCAGTGAGCCGTCCGCGATCACGTGTACGTAGCGGCCGCCGGATTCGTCCAGGTAATCTGAGCGCGCTGCGGCGACATCAGAGATTGAAGTTGCCATGGCAGCCTGGATACCCAGGCCACGGCGGGTTGTCAGGGTTGCGCCGCCGCCAAGACCAACCAGGACGCCGGCAGCGCCGGTTCGCATCAGATGCATAGCGGGAGTGTAGCCGGTGACGCCACCCACGATAACGGGCACGTCCAGCTCGTAAATGAACTTCTTGAGATCAAGAGGTTCACGGTTAGCAGAGACGTGCTGGGCTGAAACGGTGGTGCCGCGAATGACGAACAGGTCAACGCCTGCTTTGACCACTGTCTCATAGAATTCCTGGGTGTTCTGAGGCGTCAAGGAGCCTGCGACGATGACGCCGGATTCGCGGATCTCAGCCAGTCGAGCGGTAATCAGCTCAGCCTTGATGGGTTCGGCGTAGATTTCCTGCATACGGCGGGTAGCTGCTGAAGCGTCGTCCCCCGACAGTGCGGTGATTTCATCGAAGTAGGGCTGGGGGTCCTCGTAGCGGGTCCAGAGACCTTCCAGATTGAGCACGCCCAAGCCGCCCAATTTGCCCAGGGCAATAGCGGTCGCCGGTGACATGACCGAATCCATGGGGGCGCCAATGATGGGGGTATCGAATTTAAAGGCGTCAATCTGCCAGCTGATATTGACGTCGTTGGCGTCGCGGGTGCGGCGGGCTGGCACCAGAGCAATCTCATCGAGAGAGTAGGTGCGGCGAGCGCGCTTGGACATACCGATTTGAAGATCAGTCATGGTTTCCTTATCCCCGAGCTGTGAGCCTGCTCGGTCAATATCAGCTGGTGTGCCGGGTCTTTAGCGGCGGTAGTTGGGTGCCTCAACGGTCATGGTGATGTCGTGGGGGTGCGATTCTTTCAGGCCTGCGCTGGTGATGCGCACGAACTTGCCCTGGTTCTTGAGCTCTTCAACGGTATTGGCGCCCACGTAGAACATGGTCTGGCGCAGGCCGCCTTCTAGCTGGTGAAGCACAGATGAGATGGGGCCGCGGAAGGGAACCTGACCCTCGATACCTTCAGGAATGAGCTTCTCTTCGGAGGATACATCCGCCTGGAAGTAACGGTCCTTAGAGAAAGACTTCTTACCACCGCGGGACTGCATAGCGCCCAGGGAGCCCATGCCGCGGTAAGCCTTGAACTGCTTACCGTTCACAAAAATCAGGTCACCGGGTGATTCAGCGGTACCAGCAAGCAGGGAGCCGAGCATGACGGCGTCCGCACCAGCTACCAGTGCCTTGCCAATTTCGCCGGAGTGCTGCATGCCGCCGTCAGCGATCAGGGGAACACCTGCAGGAATGGCTGCCTTAGCTGATTCATTAATTGCGGTGATCTGGGGGACGCCCACGCCGGCGATGATGCGGGTGGTGCAAATGGAACCGGGGCCTACGCCCACCTTAACAGCATCGGCGCCGGCATCGATGATGGCCTGGGCACCGGCGCGGGTTGCGGCCTGGCCGCCCACAACATCTACGTGAGCTGCGGCGGGGTCCTTCTTCAAGCGGGAAATCATATCGAGCACACCCTGGGAATGGCCGTTAGCGGTATCCACGAAGAGTGCGTCAACGCCGGCTTCTACCAGACTCATGGCTCGCTCGTAACCATCGCCAAAGAAGCCAATGGCGGCGCCCACGCGCAGGCGACCCTCGTCGTCCTTGGTGGCGCGGGGGTACTGCTCGGTCTTGGTGAAGTCCTTGATGGTAATCAGACCGGTGAGCTTGCCGGCTTCGTCAATAAGGGGCAGCTTTTCAATTTTGTTATCTGCCAGGAGTGCAAAAGCCTCGTCCTTACTCATCCCCTCGTGCCCGGTAATTAAGGGCATCTTGGTCATAACCTCGCGGACCAGGGTAGTTTCAAAGGTGGACTCGGGCAGGTAGCGGGTGTCACGGTTCGTGATGATACCCATCAGCACACCGGACTCGTCCACCACGGGCAGGCCCGAAACCTTGAAGTGACCGCAGAGTTCATCCAGCTCTGCCAACGTAGCATCGGGGCTAACGGTCACGGGGTTAGTAATCATGCCCGATTCGCTACGCTTAACGCGGTCCACGTGGTCGGCCTGATCCTGAACAGAAAGGTTGCGGTGGATAACGCCCATACCGCCCAGGCGGGCCATAGCAATCGCCATGGCTGACTCGGTCACGGTATCCATAGCTGCTGAGATAATGGGTGACGCAATCGAAATACGCCTGGTCAGGCGGGTGGTAGTATCCGCATCTGACGGAATGACGTCGGTATTACCGGGCAATAGCAGAACGTCATCGTAGGTGAGTCCGGTAAAGCCAAAGGGGTCTTCGCTCAGGGCGGTGGGGGTGGTCATGAAAGTTTCATTACCTTTCAAAGGGTAGGTGAGGCACACTGCTGTCAATCTTAGTCGGGTTAGCCGTCTTGCGCGAGTGAGGGTTGCAGGGCAGAATCTGCCCGGTCTACGGCATCCAGCACTCGCTGGTCAAAATAGTCGCCCAAGGTCTCGATGTAGGTTGCGGTGATGTGGTCATAATCGAAGTAGGTATAGACATTGCCGATAGCCGGTGGGCAGGCATTATCTGGGCAGACTAAATCTGACAGGTTGACCGCTGCGAAACCTGGGTAGCTCTCCTGGAGGGAAAGTTGGGGGTCATCCAGAACGTCCTGGCCCGGGCCCATAATGCAATCATCAGCGCCTCCAAAAGCGTCCATGCAGTCCTTATGCATCTTTGACATACGCGGTGTATCCCGCACACCGATGACACTGGTCCCCTGCTCGGTCAGCTGCGCGATGTGCGGCTCAAGCCCAGTGAAGAGCACATCAGGTTCATCGGCAAGCGAGCGGGTACCGTGCACAAAGACGGTGTCTGGGTTCTGGGTATCAATGAATTCCCAGGACGCCTGCGCCCACTCATCGCAGTTAGCGCCGCTGGCAAAGGAGGCATTATCTTCTTCAGTCAAGAAGCAGCCGGGCCGAATATTAGCAATCAGCTCCCAGCCCTGGCTCTCAGCTAGTGGGCGCAGGGCGGTAAGCCACATCTGCATGTGCGAGTTGCCCACCACCATTACCGTGCGGGTGGGGTTTTCATGGGCTACCGGCACAGTGCAGCTACCCGCCAGTTCTTCGAGTACCGACATCTCAGGTCTTATCTCAGCGCAGGAATCACCCAGCTCGGCCCAGTCAGCGTCCAATACCGCTCGTATGGGGATGACGGGGGCATCCTGGTCCCCCTCGTAAGCATAGTCTGAATCAAGTACGGCAGCGCCCACGTTATTGATAGCGCGGTTAGCCTCAGCCTGCACCGCCTGGCGGTGAATTGAGGAGGTCCAGGCATGGGCGGGCATAAGCCCGGCTAGCAGGCAGGCTCCCACCATAACTAGCCCCGTAATGGTTGAGCGGTTGGGCAGCTTCCAGGTGCGCAGAGGTTTTTCAACGAGGCGGGTCAGTAGCCAGGCAAGCGCCATGGAGAGAACGAGCAAAATCATACCGGCAAGAAAACCCGCCTTTTCCTGCTGGGTATAGGAGAGATAGAAGACCAGAATGGGCCAGTGCACCAGGTAAAGGGCATAAGAGAAGCCACCTAAAGCCAGCAGGGGCTTGGCGGTCAGCAGTTTTTCAGGGCCAAATCTAGTGCCGGTATCTCCAGCAGCAATCACACAGGCGGCGGCTAGGGTGGGCCAGAGCGCCACATACCCCGGGAAGCTGCCGTTAACATCCAGAACGAAGCCACAGGAAATAATGGCAATGATGCCCGCCCAGCCCATCACCGCGCGTAGGGTACGGCGCAACTTTAGCTGGGGCAGCACTAGGGCCACCAGAGAACCCAGCGCAAACTCCCAGAGCCTGGCCCAGGTATCAAAGTAAGCAGTGACCTGGCTGGATTCAGTCTCACGGATGGAGTAGGTCAGCGATACCGCGAAAATCAATGTAAAAATGCTGATGAGAACAGCGCGCACTCCTCTACCCTTTAGGGCTCGAATCAGAAGTGCAGCCAGCAGAAAAATGAGTGGCCAGAGCAGGTAAATCTGCCCCTGCACCGACAGGGACCAGAAATGGCGCAGAGGAGATGCCTGGGAGCTATCAGTGGCATAGTAGTCCACCGCGTTATCAATGGACCACCAGTTCTGCTGGTAGAGCACCACGGTGCCCGCCTCATCAAGGATGCTCAGCCAGCGCTCAGCAGGAATGAAAAAATAGGTGCCCAGCAGGGTGAGTGCAACGGTCATGGCGGCTAGGGGCAGCAGTCGTTTGAAGGTGTGCACCCACTGGGCAAAAACAGCCCTCAGCCCCGGCAAAAGACCACCGGCGGCAAAAGTTCCGCTTTCAATACGGCGAGCAAAAGAACCGGTCAGCAGAAAAGCTGAGATGAAGAGAAAAACATCCACACCGCCCGATACCCGACCAAACCAGAAATGGTAGGCGGCAACGAGTAGCAAAGCGAGTGCGCGTAAACCTTGAATTTCAGGGCGCCAGGAGCGCTCGCTCGAATAGATGCGGCGGCTCTGCCCAGTGCTGGTGTGGTGGTTCATCACTGCGTGCCCGGTCAAGGCAGACTCCCTCCCTGCTCTTTAGCCAGCATGGCGCCTCAGCTGGGGCGCTGAGGTGGTACTGGCGCAATCCATAAAGGGTTTAGTTTACCGCTCCATCCTTAGCATCAGCTTGAGAAAACACGAAACTGCCCGCTACGGTGGCTAAGACCATAGCGGGCAGTTTTCCCTGAGAAAAGAAGGGGCTACTTGTTGTCTTCTTCCTCAGCAGGTTTTTCGACCACGAGGGTTTCGGTGGTCAGCACCAGGGCAGCGATGGACGCCGCGTTTTCCAGAGCTGAACGGGTCACCTTGACCGGGTCAATGACGCCGCGGGCAATGAGGTCTTCGTAGACCCCGGTTGCCGCATTGAAGCCATGACCGATGGGCAGCTCAGCGACCTTAGAGGTCACTACATAGCCGTCCTCACCAGCGTTCTCAGCGATCCAGCGCAGGGGCTGGACCAGGCCGCGGCGGACGATGTCCACACCAACCTGGGCATCGCGGGAGCCAGCTTCAAAACCATCCAGTGCAGCCAGGGCGTGCACCAGGGCGGTACCGCCACCGGCAACAATACCCTCTTCAAGGGCTGCACGGGTGGATGAGACTGCGTCCTCAATGCGGTGCTTGCGTTCCTTGGCCTCAACCTCGGTTGCAGCGCCGACCTTGATGACACCGACACCTCCGGACAGCTTTGCCAGGCGTTCTTTGAGCTTTTCGCGGTCCCATTCAGAATCCACGCGCTCGATTTCGCGGCGCAACTGGTCAACGCGCTCAGCAACCTCTTCAGAGGTGCCGGCACCTTCGACGATGGTGGTGGTGTTCTTGGTGACGGTGACGCGGCGAGCGCCACCGAGCTGGTCCATGGTGACACCGTCAAGGGTGATACCCAATTCACCGGTAACAACGGTGCCCTGAGTGAGAACGGCGAGGTCCTGCAGAATCGCTTTGCGGCGGTCACCAAAACCGGGTGCCTTGAGAGCAACCACGTCTAGGTTGCCGCGCAACTTGTTGACGACCAGGGTGGACAGGGCTTCACCGTCTACGTCCTCGGCAATGATGGTCAGGGGCTTCTTAGCCTGAACAACCTTTTCAAGTACGGGCATAATTTCAGCCACGGTTGAGATTTTGCCCTGGTAGAGCAGAATAGCGCTGTTTTCCAGAACGGCCTCGGCACGCTCGGGATCAGTGACGAACGAGGGTGAGAGGTAGCCCTTATCGAACTGCATACCCTCGGTCACTTCGAGTTCAATCTCGGTGGTGGAGCCGTCTTCGATGGTGATGACGCCATCCTGGCCCACCTTCTTGAAGGCCTCTGAGAGCAGTTCACCGATCTGAGGTGACTGGGCTGAAATCGCTGCCACGTGGGCAACTTCTTCGCCCTCAACGCCGCGAGCGTTCTCTAGCAGACGCTGAGAAACTAACTTAGTTGCTGCCTCGATACCGCGCTTGACCTCACCGGGTGCTGCGCCGGAGGTAACGTTGCGCAGACCTTCAGCAACCAGTGCCTGAGCAAGGACGGTTGCGGTGGTGGTGCCGTCACCGGCAACATCGTTGGTCTTGGTGGCAACTTCTTTAGCCAGCTGCGCGCCCAGATTCTCGTAGGGGTTCTCAAGCTCAATTTCACGAGCGATTGAGACGCCGTCGTTGGTGATGATGGGCGCACCCCACTGCTTATCGAGCACAACGTTGCGGCCGCGGGGGCCAAGGGTTACCTTGACCGCGTTCGCGAGCTTATCAACGCCGGCTTGCAGGTGTTTGCGGGCATCATCATTGAATTCAAGCTGTTTTGCCATGAATCCTCTATCTCCTTTGGTCTTTATCTAGGGTGGTTGAAAAGATAAAGGGTCTTAGGAGACAACGGCCAGCACGTCGCGTGCTGAAAGGATAAGGTACTCGCTGCCGCCGTACTTAACTTCAGTGCCGCCGTACTTAGAGAAGATGACAATATCGCCTTCTGCTACGTCAACGGGAATGCGGTTGCCCTTGTCATCGACGCGGCCGGGGCCAACAGCGATAACTTTAGCTTCCTGGGGCTTTTCCTTGGCGGTATCGGGGATTACGAGACCGGATGCGGTGGTCTGCTCAGCTTCTACGATCTGCACAACAATGCGGTCTTCAAGCGGCTTGATGGTAGCCATGTTCTTGCTCCTTCTAGGGCGTAAACGTTAGGGGTTGACCTGCGCTAAAACTGTCTGCGGTGTCGTCGCGGTGCCACCGACTACAGATTTAGCACTCTAAACGGTCAAGTGCTAACTAAAACTTTAGAACGTCTCTGCTTACGGGGCAACCGGGCCAGCAGGTTTCGCGGTGAGCGCACCGCGGTGGGGCTATGATGAAGTGGTTTCAAAAGTGAGCCAAGCCATAAGCAAGGAGGGATAGCGTGATCAAACTTCTGTTTTGGCCGGTGCTGGTGCCCTCCTTCCTCTTTGCCGCAGCCCTGGGAGCTATCACCCCTCTCATCATTCTTGCGGCCATCGACATAGGAATATCCCCTGCAGCAGCTGCCCTCCTCATGGCCGCCTCGGGTGTTGCGGCACTTGCTTGTACGGTTCCGGTGGGCGCAGCTATTGACCGGGTGGGCGACAAGAGGGCCATGACTCTGGCTACCCTGAATGCAGCCGGCGCCCTGGCGCTGACTATTCTGGCTCTTGCCGTGCCTTCAGGCTGGTCTATTGCCCTCTATATCGCCGGTCATTTGTTGCGCGTGCCTGCCAGGTTGCCTGGGGATTGGCGCGCCAAGCTGTGGTGGCTGAAACCGTTGCCGCCAAAGACCGAGGCAAGGCAATGACGTCCTTGGGCGGGGCACAGCGAGCAGGTTTTCTCGCCGGACCGCTGGTCGGTTCCCTCATGCTCATTTGGCTTCCTCTCTGGACCGTTTTTGCTTTCTCCATCGTTCTGGTTTTAGCTGCAACGGTACTGCTGCGAATCCCCCGCTTTAATTTAACCTTTGATCGGGCAACTGCCCAGGCCAGAGAAAACAGGGCAGCCGCCGAAACAAGCCAACTATCGGTTGCTTGGAACACCGTTTTCATTGCCGGCATCGGAGTCAGCCTTCTCTCGGTGGCCCGGGTGAGCCAGCCCATTCTGGTAGCCCTCTGGGGGCTGCACCTGGGCTGGTCCGAAGCCCAGATTTCCTTAGCCATTGCTCTGGGCTCTGCTCTGGAGATGGTGCTCATGTTCCCCGGCGGTTACTTGAAAGATCGGGTAGGGCGCTCCTTTATCCTGAGTCTGTGCCTCGTTTTCTTTGGCGGAGGCTTCTTGCTGGTGCCTTTCTGGGGCGGTAGCTGGGGTTCCATCTTTGCCCTCGTCTGTATGAGTGTGGGCAACGGTCTGGGCTCCGGTATCAACATGACTATCGGTGCTGACCTTAGCCCGGACACCGGCAGGGCCAAGTTTTTGAGCATCTGGTCCATGTTCTCCCAGGTGGCTGTTGTGGGTGGTCCCTTGGGTATTTCGGCGGTGCTCACTGCGTTCGCCCTACCGGCGACCTTTATCTTGGTGGGATCTCTGACCATCTTCGGAGCCGTTTGGGCACTTGCCACTCAACCGATTACTAAGCTACCTACCGGTTCCCGGCGGAGTTAGATAGCACCACTAGAATAAGAAACGATGACTAGCTTTATTCCAGCACCAGCCGCCCCTTTCAGTGAAAAGTTGCTCACCGCCGTCCGCGAATTCACCCCCTACACAGCTGATACTGCCCTTGCTGCCGCGAGTGCGCTACGGTCCAGGGGGTTTACCCCCGAAGAGACCTCAGCAGTGCTGACCCAGGCAAAACTCCGCACCCAGGCTACCAATAAGTTTGGTGAGCACGCTGCAGAGATGCTGCTGACCGAGGCAGGGTATGAGCAGGCAACCAGGGCAGCTGTGGGGGCGCGTCACGCCCAAAGATTTGTGGACGCAGGTCTCAGATCGGTAGCTGATTTGGGCTGCGGAATCGGGGCTGACTCTCTCGCCTTTGCCGCCGCCGGTCTGGCGGTCACAGCGGTGGAGCTTGACCCGGTAACGGCGGCTTTCAGCGCCCATAATCTGCAGGTTTTTAAGACCGTCCAGGTGCTGGTGGGCAATGTAGAAGAGGTGCAGCTAGAAAACCTGATCACGGTCTCGGGGCAACCAGTAGAGGCACTCTGGCTAGATCCTGCCCGCCGCGAGGTGGAAGGCGGCGCCACCACGTCCCGGCTCTTTGACCCCGAAGCTTTCTCCCCTCCCCTGTCCTTTGTAGAGAAGCTGGCGGCCACCGGCATTCCCATGGGCGTCAAGATGGGCCCCGGCCTGCCCCACGAGCATATTCCCGAAGGCTGCGAAGCTGAATGGGTGTCCCACGGCGGTTCGGTGGTTGAGGTGGTGCTCTGGTTCAATGCTCTCGCCCGCCCGGGAGTGCGACGGGCGGCCAGCGTCCTCTCATCTCACCCCTTAGAGCCGGAGTTGCTGGGTGAGATTACCTCGTCCCACGACTCCCCGGACCTCACTGGAACTCACGAACATGAACCCCTTGTGGGAGAACTCAGCAATTACATTGCTGAGCCCGACGGCGCGGTGGTGCGTTCCCATCTGGTCTCTGATCTTGCTCATCAGCTGGGTGCCCAGCTACTGGATGAAAAGATTGCCTACCTGACCTTGGGTGCCCCCGCAGAGACTGCCCTAGCTCAGATTTATACGGTTCAGCAGGTGCTTTCCCTGCAGGATAAGACGCTCAAGCGGTGGGTTAAGGAGCAGGGCATCACCACCCTGACGGTGAAAAAACGCGGGGTCGATATTGTGCCCGAGCAGTTGCGTGCCAAGCTCCTGGCAGGAGTTAAGAAGAAAAAGGGAGCGGCGGCGGTTCCCGCCACCCTAATTTTGACGCGTCTGGGCAGCGGGGCTGAATCTCGGCGGCTGGCTATCCACGCTAACCCGGTGCAACGATAAGACAGCCTGTGCGCTGTGAACCGTCCCTTACCGTTTTTTGTCTTTTTCATGACGCAGAATTCGGCGCCACCCTAGCCCAGCCCCTAGACTAGAAACAGCCTACTGACTAGCCCCCGGAGCCGCCCATGATGCCCTTTAATGTCTCAGAGCAGTCCACCATTGGCGTGGAATGGGAAATCGCTCTCGTTGACCCGGCAACCCGCGAACTGTCCTCGCGTGCCCCTGAGGTGCTGACTGCACTCAAGGAGCACCACCCTCAGCTACTGGTGCCGGGCAAGACTCAGCCCCATATCACCGGAGAGTTTTTAGATAACACCGTTGAGCTGGTGACCGGTATCTGCCGCACCCCAGCCGAAGCCTCAGACCAGCTGCGCGAAGCGGCGTCCGCCCTCAAAGAGGTCACCGACAGTCTGGGGCTAGGCTTCTTCTCCGCAGGAACGCATCCCTTCTCACGGGCCCTTGAGCAACCGGTCGCCGATAAAGACCGTTACCAGAGGGTGCTGGACCGCTCCCAGTTCTGGGGCAAACGGCAGATTATTTACGGCGTGCACGTGCACACCGGCGTGGATTCGCGCGATAAAGCATTGCCGGTACTGAACGGGCTGACCAACTTTTACCCTCATTTACTGGCACTTTCAGCTTCTTCCCCCTTCTGGGAAGGTGAGGACACCGGCTTCGCCTCCCACCGTGCGCAGCTCTTCCAGCAGCTGCCGACCAGTGGGCTGCCCTTCACCTTTGAGACCTGGGAAGACTACGAATCCTACTTGGGCGATTTGTTGGCAACCGGTGTCATTGACGAGCCCAGCGAGAACCGCTGGGACGTCCGCCCGGTGCCAGGCTACGGGACCGTTGAGATGCGCGCCTATGACGGGCTTGCCTCGGTGCGCGATATTGCAGCGCTGACGGCTTTCACGCAGTGCCTGGTGGAGTGGTTTAGCCGCCAGTTGGACGCCGGTGGGCGTGTGGAGCCGTTGCACCCCTGGCATGCTCAGGAGAATAAGTGGCGGGCAGCGCGTTACGGCACCGAAGCCATCATCATCATGAATAATCGCAACGAGGAACGCCTGGTCACCGAGGACGTGCTGGGTCTGCTGGATAAGTTGGAGCCGGTTGCCCGTGACCTGGGCTCTAGCGCAGAATTAGCTGATGTTGAACGGATGTGTCGTGAGGGTGCTGGTTACCAGCGTCAGCGCCGGGTTGCTGCCGAGTACCAGGGAGACCTGCGGGCTGTGGTCGATGACCTGGTGGCTCAGGCGCAAGAGCTTTAACATAAACATACTTGAAGGGCAGCGCAGACGGGTGCCCTGAAGGCGGCAGACCACCCTGTCCACTTAGCAAGGCGCAAGTAGGCGCGTACGCAGCCGACTGGTTCGGGGCTGGCGTGAATCGCGTGCGAGCTCTGCGAGCCCGCGAGAGGGTCAGTCGGCGAGGGCGCGCCTGCTAGCGCCTTGCTTTAATTGTGTAGGTACTTCACCTAGACCGAAATGGTAGTGACCGGCAGCGACGAGTCGGCAGTGAAGTCGATGCCGCTGGGCTGCCGCCCCTCGGTGACCAGGCGGGCGCCGAGGGCTGCAACCATGGCGCCGTTGTCGGTGCAGAGAGAGAGCTGGGGAATAACCAGTTTGATGCCGTGTTCGGCGCAGCGCTGGGCAGTGAGCTCGCGCAGGCGGGAGTTGGCTGCTACGCCGCCGCCTAGCAGGAGGGTTTTGATGCCGCGTTCGGCACAGGCCAGCATGGCTTTTTGGGTGATGACATCGACGACTGCTTCTTGGAAGGAGGCGGCGACGTCTGCCACGGGTACTTCTTCACCGCGGGCTTCGAACCCTTCAACGACGCGGGCAACGGCGGTTTTGAGGCCTGAGAAGGAGAAATCGTAGCGGTGGGGGCCGGGTTCTTCGACGGTGCCCATGAATTTGCGGGTGGAGAGCCCGCGGGGGAAAGCGAAGACACTACCGTCGCCCTCTCTTGCGGCTTGATCGATGGCGGGGCCACCGGGGTAGGGTAGGCCGAGAAGGCGGGCGACCTTATCGTAGGCTTCGCCGGCGGCGTCATCCAGGGTAGCGCCCAAGAGTTCCACATCGCCAGTGATATCGCGGACTGCTAGGATTTCGGTGTGTCCGCCAGAGACCAGCAGGGCGCCAAGACCCTCGCGGGGTAAGCCGTCCAAGAAGTCGGCGGTGTGCCCTTCGATGCCGCAGTCATCCAGCAGACCCACACCTACATGGGCGACCAGGTGGTTGATACCGTAAAGGGGTTTACCGGTGGCTACAGCCAGTGCTTTGGCAGCTGATACACCGACCATGAGAGCACCGGCCAGGCCGGGTCCTGCAGTGACTGCAATAGCGTCTACCTCCTCGAGGGTTACCCCAGCTTCGTCCAAGGCCTGTTTAAGGGCTGGTACGAAGGCGTCTAGGTGGGCACGGGAGGCGATTTCGGGGATGACCCCGCCGAAGCGCACGTGTTCTTCCATGGAACTAGCAACGGTATTAGTGAGCAGGGTGGAGCCGCGCACGATACCGATGCCGGTTTCGTCGCAGGAGGATTCGATGCCCAATACCAGGGGTTCGGTGTTTGCCTTAGTCATGGTGGGCTTCACTTTCAATCGTGGGTTCTGGGGTCTTGCTCGTGGCATCATCGTTCGGGGTGGAAGCGGGAGCCAGTAGCTCCTTGCGCATAATGAGAGCATCCACGCCGTCGTTGTAATAACCGCGACGCACATGAATTTGCTGGTAGCCGTTGCGCTGGTAAAGATCTTGGGCGCGGACGTTATCGGCGCGTACTTCTAGCAGAATCTGTTCAGCACCGCGGACCGCGGCTTCGCGGGCAAGGAAGTTCAGCAGAGCCCGCCCGTAGCCCTTGCCCTCGTGCTGTGGGTCAATGGCAATGGTCTGCACGTCGGCTGTCTCAGCGATACTCATCAGACCGGCATAACCAATAATCTCAGCCTCGTTGTTCCCCTCCTGCACGGTTTCGAGCACAATATAGCCTCGGGTGGGATGCACTATCTCGGCTAAAAACATATCGAGCGGCCAGGCATCGGCCGGGAAAAGCTGGCTTTCCAAGGTGTGCACTGCCGGTACGTCCATGAGGGTCATTGCGCGAGCGCGGACGCCGCGCAGCCCGTTGGGTAAATCTGCCTGGAGCACTAGCTACCCGCCTTTTTACGGGCGGCCGGCACCTTAGCGTCCGACTCACGCAGGTAAAGAGCCGAGGTATCGGTGCTCAGCGCACTAGCGCCCAGGCGGGCAGCGGCGCGCAACAGGTGGCTGGCTTCGGGTTGCAGACTCTCGAAGCCGGGTTGAGCATCGAAGTCCTGGGGATAGAGGGAGGTTCCACTACCGTAGGCGGGCAGGATAGGCGTTTGGGAGGCAGGGCCAACGGTGGGGCCCTGCACCAGCGAGTAGCCGGTTTCAGTGAGCTCGTACAGCGCCGAGTAGACTTCGCGGCGGCGGGCGTCGCTGACCACCAGAAAACGTTGCTGGCCGGCCTCCCGAGCAACAGCATGGGCTGCCTCGGCCAGTGCGGTCAGGCTCATCATGCCGTAGAGAGGAAGGTCCCAGGCGACGGCGAGCGCACGGGCTGTCACGATACCAGCACGCAGACCGGTAAAGGGGCCGGGCCCGGTGCCGGTCAGTACGGCGTCAAGGTCGTGACCGCTGACGCCAGCTTCGGCCATTACATCGGCGACGAAGGGGGACATGACCTCGGCGTGAGAGCGGGTGTCCGCGGTGGCGCGGTGGGCGAGCAGGGTGAGCTGACCGCCTTCAACACGTCCCAGGGCGACGGAGGCGGTAGCTGATGAGTCTAGGGCAAGAAAAAGCACTGTGTTAGTTTACTCCGTAGTCGGGGCGGCATGGGTGAGAGCCTGTTGTAGCCGGTCGAAAGCGCTTGGACGCTGGCTAAGCCAGCGGGGGCCGCTGGCTATGACGCGCAGGCGGCGCGGTTCGGGGGCTTCTTCGTCCTCGTCCAGGTCAGTTTCGCTGCCACTGGTATAGAGCTCGTAGGGGTCGGTCTCGGCTAGGTCGGCACCGGTGACGCGCGTGAATTCCAAGTCCAGCAGAGAATCTGAGAGGTGTTCGGCCTTGTCTCTACCCCATTCAATGACGGTCACCGAGCGATCCAGAGAGTACTCCAAATCTAGATCATCCAGTTCTTCGCCCGAGGCCAGGCGGTAGGCATCCACGTGGACCAGGTCTGGACCACCGGGGCGCGGGCCATCAGCGAGGTTGGGGTGCACGCGGGAGAGCACGAAGGTCGGTGAGATAACGCCTTCGCGCACCCCTAGCCCCTCCCCCAGTGAACGGGTAAAGGTAGTCTTGCCTGCGCCCAATTCGCCGGTCAGAATCAACACGTCCCCAGCATCCAACAGGGGCGCGAGCGCACGTGCAACGGCGGCGGTGTGGCTGGGGTCGGTAATTTCTAGGTCAAAAACTGCTTGAGAACTCGGCATGATTACCTTTCCGTGGTGTCGTTTCGCCAGCTACCGCCCACCGAGACACGGGGCACGCGTGGCGAGATGCGGGTGACGATTTCATAGTTGATGGTGCCAGCGGCCTGCGCCCAGTCGGTCACCGGCGGGTTCTGCCCGGCTCCAAAGAGGACGGCGGGCGCCCCCAAGTAGCCGAGAGCCGGGTCGGAAAGACCGGGTGCACCGAGATCAATCACCATCTGGTCCATGGCGATGCGCCCTACCTCTCGGTAAGTGCGGGGCTCTGCGCCTGCCGGGTAGATGCGTACCGGCCCTCCGGTGGCTACCCGGGGCACACCGTCCGCGTAGCCCAGGGGCACCAGAGCTAGGGTGGTTGGCTGGTCAGTTACGTAGTGAAGCCCGTACGAGACGCCCTGGCCAGCGGGCACTTCTTTAACCGAGCTGATGAAGGTTTGGAGGTGCATCACGGGTCCGAGGCCCAATTCTTGAGGGCTGACGCCTGGCAGCGGCGAAAGACCATACAGCCCTAGCCCCACGCGGACGGCGTCCCTCAGCAGCGCATCCTCTTGCTGAAGGTCAGCAGCGGTAAAGGTTGCCGGGGTGTTAGCAAGGTGCAGCACCTGGGGGGTCAGCCCGGCATTTTCTACAATCATCAGGGCACGGTCAAACTCTGCCGACTGGCTAGCGGTTTCAGGGCGCTGCGGTTCATCAGCAACCGCCAGGTGAGTAAAGAGCCCGCGCACTTTCACCAGCCCCTGCACCTCGTAGGCACGGGCACGCTCAGCCAGTTTTTCAAGATCAGCGAGCATCACGCCGTTACGACCAAGACCGGTGTCTACTTTAAGGTGCAATAGTACCGGCTGGGAAGGGGTAGCAGTCTGGGTGGCGGCCGCAATTTTTTCTAGTTCCCAGAGACTAGAAACACCCAACTGAAGATTCAAGCGCAGAGCAAGCTCAAAGTCGGTGCGAGGGGTATGCAGCCAGGCAATCATGGGTGCCTTTATTCCAGCATCACGCAGGGTAGCGGCCTCGCGTACATGCACCACCCCCAGAGCGTCCGCGCCGGCAGCTAGAGCTGAGCGGGCCACATCAGCAGCACCGTGCCCGTAGGCATCTGCCTTCACCACAGCGACCAGCTCCCGCTCCCCGAT
This sequence comes from Rothia sp. LK2492, assembly GCF_040946345.1. Taxonomy (NCBI): domain Bacteria; kingdom Bacillati; phylum Actinomycetota; class Actinomycetes; order Micrococcales; family Micrococcaceae; genus Rothia; species Rothia sp. LK2492. The sequence continues at coordinate 18,695 of NZ_JAYWLX010000001.1, forward strand.
GAGGGAACGAATACGGGTGACGTTATGCTCAAGAGCGTCCAGATCAATGAGGGCAAGGCGCTCAAAATCGCCGGGGGCATCCAGGGGCACGAAACCCTGCTGGCGGTATCCGCTGGTAAGACTCATCGCTCTTCCTGCCTTCGTGTTATGAATTCTTCTCTTTTTAGGGTAGTCCACTTTGACGCGCCAGGTCATGTGCCCGCCGGTACACCGCTGGTGAAAGTAAGTGACGATTGGCTCCTTAGGGGCGGTAAAGTAGTGAAGCGTGGTAGACCTATCTCTGGCAAGCGTGCACCTTCACCTGATTTCCATGCACACCTCTCCTTTGGCACAGCCGGGCACGGGGGACGCTGGGGGCATGAATGTCTACATCGACCGTTCTTTGCGCGCTTTGCTGAAACGCTATCCGCAGCTATCAGTAGAGGTCTTTACCCTGGATACGGCCTGCAACGGTGCGCGCACAACGGAGCGGATTTCTGACCGGGCGATTGTTCACTCGCTGTATCTACCCGAAGCTGCCTGTGCTTCGAAAGAGAATTTACCGAAATTTGTTCCTGCTTTTGCTCAGGCGATTCGGGAGAGTGCTGTGCGGCAACCCGATATCATCCACGCCCACTACTGGCTGTCGGGGCTAGCGGCACTGGAATACGCCCCGGATCTTCCCTTGGTGCAGACCATGCATACCACAGCTGCGGCAAAAAACACCCGGCTGGCTCCCGGCGAGAAACCTGAGCCGCAGATACGCCTGGAGGGTGAGCAGCGCCTGATTGATACCGTATCTGCCGTGGTCGTGAATACACGTTTTGAAGCTCAGCAAATACGCGACCTCTACGCGGCTGATCCCCGGCGGCTGAAGGTTATCACACCGGGTGTTGAAACCGGTATCTTTACACCCCGGGCAGGTGAGACAGCCACCAACGCTGGTTCTGCCACCTCAGCTCACCTAGTTTTTGCCGGACGCCCGCAGCCGCTGAAAGGCCCCCACCTTCTCGTTGAGGCGCTCGCCTTACTCCCTCAGGACTTAGAGGTGACCCTCGATATCATCGGGCAGTCCCACACTAACTATGAGGATCAGCTTCTCGAACGGTCACAGCAGCTGGGTCTCACGCATCGGGTCAGGCTCCTCCCCTCGAAAAAGCCTCGGGAACTTGCCGCGTCCTTCAGAGCCGCTGATATCGTTGCCTGCCCATCCTCCTCAGAAACCTTTGGCCTGGTAGCTCTAGAAGCTCAGGCCTGCGGTACGCCCGTGCTGGCGACTAAAGCTGACGGCCTGTTGACCGCTGTGCAAGACGGTGTAACCGGCCATTTGGTCGAGCCTCGCACCCCGGAGGCTTGGGCCTCAGCCATCGAAAAGCTGGTGAGATCACCAGAAGAACGCCGGCGCCTGGGTGCAGCCGGCTCCGCACGCGCAACCCACCTGCGCTGGGATGACACCGCTGACCGTCTCTTTGAGCTCTACAGCCAACTACTTCACAGCACCTACAGTATTTAGAACTTATAAATCACGCTAAGGAACACGCATGTCTTTTTCTATGACCCGCCAAGAATTCACTGACTACCTCGACGCCTCCAAAATCACCGGGCAGGTAGCAACCGCCCGCGAGAATAATATCGCCCATATGCACGGCTTTGTGGAGGGTAACGAGCACCTTGAGTTCGGGGTGAAACTCACCCGCGATTGGAGCTACGAAGAAATCTTTGAGCTCATGGCTCGACGTGTGGGCACCAGCTCAGACCCTACCTTCTTAGAGGGGCAGGACACCATCAGCGCAGAGAAGTGCGTGGACGCTCTCACCGAGTATGCGCGTATTTTCGGCCAGGCTGTAGCAGCTGGCCACAGCATCCTCTTCGCAACCGGTCACCCCGCAGGCCTCTTCCCCATCTACGCTGAGATGGCGCGTGCAGCCCGGGCAGCCGGAGCCCGCGTCCTCACCATTGACGAGGGTGATCTATTTTTAGATGGTGATATCCGCCAAATCTTCGATGTGGTCATGTTCGAACAGTACGGCAACCTGCAGCATACCCACTTCCCCGGCCCTATGCAGCTGGCCCTCGCCCAGCTTGAGGCACGTGAGGATGCCCCCGGCCTGGTCGTCGCTGACCACGGGTTAGCAGGGTTTGCAGCATCAGCTGGCTACCCCACCATCGGCATTGCTGACTGCAATGACCCCGGGCTCTTTGTCTCAGCAGAACAGGGGCAGATTCTGGTGGCTGTTCCTATGGACGATAATGTAACCCCTCATCTTTACCGACCCGTTATCGATTTTATTCTGAGTGAAGCAGACCTTTACCCCGCCACCTAGCGGTTTCACGGCCCTAGCTCGTGTGCAAAGAGCCACCTTTATGAAGCACCCCCTATTCTGCGGTTGGCAGTAGGATGGATTGTTAATCAATCTACGTGCCGCAGAACAGTTTTCGCACCCTGTCTGAGGTACATTCATCACTCACACTGGGGGGAACACACCACGTGAATCAAGACATCATTGAAGAGCGTTGGAGGGAGACGCGCAATCGCCGCCCATGGCACCCAAAGGTTAAGGCGGCTCTCTACATTGTTGATGCACTTACCATCACCATCGCTTTCGCGCTAGCACACCTGGCTAGCTTCGGCTTTGAAGACTCAGAAGTCATGAGCCGCACTGAGCTACCCATGGGTTACATCGGCACCGGCATTATTTTCGGTGTGCTGTGGTTCATGGCTCTTTCTATTTCGGGGTCCCGCAATATCCGTCACCTGGGTCAGGGCAATGATGAGTACCGCCTGGTCATCAAGGCCACCTCGTATTTTTTCTGCCTCATTGCGATTTTCTCTTACCTCACCAAGGTTGAGTTTGCCCGAGGTTACGTTATTCTGGCCTACCCCATCGGCATTCTTCTCTTGCTCAGCGCACGGTGGTCTGTACGCCGCTATTTGGTGAGCTGGAGAAACCGCGGCCGAGCTCTATCCCGTGTGCTAATTATCGGTGACTATGATTCCGGCAATCACCTCTACAAGACTCTGCTGAAAGGCCGCACCTCCGGTCTTTCACCTGTAGCAGCCTACTTACCTCGTTCACCTGAAGGCACCACGCTGGGAGACGGAGAAATCCCCACCCTGGGGTACTCACCCAACGCAGCTGACATCATTGAGGTGGTGCGCGATAACAATATTCACGCGGTGGCAGTTTCTACCGGCCACGGTCTCAATCCTCAAGAACTGCGCCGGTTAGGGTGGGTTCTGGCAGCAGCTCACGTCGCCCTTATTATGGCACCGGCAATGACCGATATCGCCGGGCCCCGCATTCACACTCAGCCTCTGGGCGGTCTCCCCCTTATTCACGTGCATACTCCGCGTATTGAGGGAATCCAGGCCCTTCTGAAACGCTCCCTCGACCTCGTAGTTTCCACCCTGGGGCTTATCCTTCTGTCCCCTCTCCTACTGGTTGTTGCTCTGATGGTTAAGAAGGACGGCGGGCCCATCTTCTTCTTGCAGGAGAGGGTTGGCTACCGCGGCACTTCCTTCCACATGATTAAGTTCCGCTCTATGGTAACGAACGCTGAGGAGCTCAAAAAAGAGCTCATAGCACAGAACGAGGGCAGCGGGGTTCTTTTCAAAATGTCCGATGACCCCCGCATTACCACAATCGGTAAGTTCATCCGCAAGTACTCGATCGATGAATTGCCCCAGCTCTGGAATGTCTTCCTCGGTGATATGTCCCTGGTAGGGCCCCGACCCCCGTTGCCATCAGAGGTTGCCCAATACGAGGAGGACGCCTACCGCCGTCTGCTCGTCAAACCCGGCGTTACCGGTCTTTGGCAGGTATCAGGCCGTTCCAACCTGTCCTGGGAAGAGTCCATTCGCCTGGACCTCTACTATGTTGAGAACTGGTCAGTGATTGGCGATCTAGTCATCCTTTTCCGCACTGTACGCGCAGTTTTCGCTAAGGATGGGGCCTACTAAGCCCTAAAAGCATCACATCCACCCGGCTGGGAGCCGGGTGGATTTTTTTACGCTACCTACACGCTCAGTAGTTGCGCCAGTGCTGCGGGTAACCGTTGCGCTACCTCGGTCGGTGGTAGAGGGCCGCGGGTACCGGGCGTATGCACCAGGTCAGAGGCAAGGCCGTGTACCGTCACGGCAGCAGCCGCCAGCTGAGCGTAGACTAAGGGAGCGCTGGGTTGGGTGTGGTGCGCCTGGTGTTGTGCTAACAGGGCACCCATTATACCGGTGAGGGTGTCCCCACTACCTGCCGTAGCCAACCAGGGGCTGTTACCTTCGACGGTCAGCACCAGCTTCCCATCACTAGTTGCTATATACGTCACTCCACCCTTGAGCAGAACCGTGGCGCCGCTCAAATAGGCTGCCTGGCTAGCCCAGAAGACGGGATTTGCTTCTATTTCAGCGCGTTCAGGGGCAGCTCCATCAAACAGGTTCGGCGCAAGCGCCAAGAGCCACGTGAAGAAATCTGCAAGTTCACCAGCGTGCGGAGTAAGAATGTGCTGCTGCATCAGAATTCGACCGCCTGCTACCAGTTGGGCAGCAAGAGCTACCGCGCTAGCGTCCACCACCGCTGCGGCCTCGGTGCTCAGCACGGCCCCGATGGGTTCAAGACGTGAGCCCTGACCGACACCACTTCCCAGCGCCCAGGCATCAACGCGCAATTCTAACGGGTCACCGGTAGAGCAAACTGCTTCAGGAACCGACAGATTCATAAGAAAGTTGAGCTGACTGGTGCCAACAAACCGCACCATACCGACCCCGGTATTGACAGCCGCCCGCACACTCATGAGCGCCGCCCCGGGGTAGTCCTCACTACCGGTCAGCACTCCCAGCACTCCACGAGTGTACTTATGGGACTTTTCGCCGGGTGCCTTTAGCAAAGCGGGTAACTGTCCAGCATCGAATGCTCTTACGGTGGGGCTGTTTTCAAGGCTCATCGGTCAGTCTCCCTAGGGTGAGCAGAGAGCAGACCGCGGCCGGCTGGGTCTAATCTCATGAGGGTGAGTAATTCATCATCGGTCAAGTGTTCTGCCACGACAGATGCGATAGCTACCGGTTCATCGTGGGTGAGAGTAAGATGCCAGCGGTTAATACCCAGATCTGCTGCCCGCTGAGCCACCGTACCCGTAGCGACCAGGTGGGGAGCTCCGTCCGGGTCATTTTCAATCCAGCAGTGCTGCCAGACCAAGCCAGCAGGTGCTCGAAGGGCTTTGGCGGCTGCCTCTTTAGCGGCAAAACGTGCGGCCAAGGAACGCAAGAGTTTATCCCGTTCATGTTCGACAAACACACGGTCAATGAAGCCCGGGGTGCGCTCAATGATCTCTGCGAATCTGTTGATGTTGACCACATCAACGCCGGTACCAATAATCATGCGGTGACCCTTCTAACCGTCTCTTCTCATTCCCCAGTTTAGCGAAGCGGCTACATCAAGAAAGTAGGGGCATAGCAAAGGCGCCCCTACCAGAGGTAGGGGCGCCCAAAAAAGCATTCCTTAGACCGTTTGGTTACTCAACAGTCACAGACTTCGCTAGGTTACGGGGCTGGTCAACGTCGTAGCCCTTCGCGTGCGCTACAGCGCATGAGAAGATCTGCAGGGGCACAGTGGCTAGCAGGGGCTGCAGCAGTGACGGTGAGGCAGGAATGCGGATGATGTGATCTGCATGCTCCTCAACGGCAGTGTCGCCTTCTTCAGCGATAACGATGGTGACAGCACCACGAGCACGCACTTCCTGGATGTTGGAAACAACCTTGGCGTGCAGGGAGTCACGGCCGTTGGGTGAAGGCACAATGACGAAGATGGGCTGGCCCTCTTCAACCAGTGCGATGGGGCCGTGCTTGAGCTCACCAGCAGCAAAGCCCTCTGCGTGCAGGTAGGCGATTTCTTTGAGCTTGAGAGCGCCCTCAAGAGCTACGGGGAAGCCTACGTGGCGGCCCAGGAAGAGCACAGACTTAGCGTCCTTCATGGAGGTGCCAAGATCCTTGACCTGCTGCTCACCGTCGATAACTGCCTGAATCTTTTCGGGCATCTGCTGCAGTTCTTGGAGAATGCCGCGTACTTCGTCCTTGTACATGTTGCCGCGAAGCTGTGCCAGGTAGAGACCCAGCAGGTAGGCAGCAGCAATCTGTGAGAGGAAGGCTTTGGTGGAGGCAACGGCAATTTCGGGGCCTGCGTGAGTGTAGAGAGCTGCGTCAGCTTCACGGGGCAGGGTTGAACCGTTGGTGTTACAGATGGAGACAACCTTAGCGCCCTGCTCCTGCGCGTGACGCACAGCCATGAGGGTGTCCATGGTTTCGCCGGACTGTGACAAAGCCACAACTAGGGTCTTTTCATCCACGATGGGGTCGCGGTAGCGGAACTCGTGGGCCAGCTCGACCTCGGTGGGGATGCGGCACCAGTGCTCGATAGCGTAGCGGGCCACGTGGCCTGCGTAAGCTGCGGTGCCACAGGCAACCACGATGATTTTATTGATGGAGCGCAGGACGCTGTCATCGATCTTCAGCTCGTCGAGGGTCAGGTTACCCTTTTCGTCCAGACGGCCTAGCAGTGTGTCACGCACAGCTGCGGGCTGCTCGTGGATTTCTTTCTCCATGAAGGAGTCGAAGCCGCCCTTTTCAACAGCTGCGGTGTCCCATTCGATGGTGAATTCTTTGCCGTGGGCGGGGAAGCCTTCAAAATCAATGATGGAGTAGTCGGTACCGGTGATGGTAACGATTTGGTCCTGGCCCATTTCGACTGCTTTTTTGGTGTAGTCGATGAAACCTGAGACGTCTGAGCCCAGGAAGTTCTCATTTTCGCCCAGACCGATAACCAGCGGTGAGTTGCGGCGGGTAGCTACAACGCGGTCGGGGTGGTCGGTGTGAATTGCCAGGATGGTGAAAGCACCTTCAAGGCGGTTTGAGGCCAGGCGGATTGCTTCGGTGAGGTCCTTTGATTCCAGCTTGTTGTAGATGCTGGCAATCAGGTTAGCTGCGATTTCGGTATCGGTCTGCGAGAGGAAGGTGACGCCCTCTTCCAGCAGTTCGGCGCGAAGCTCAGCGAAGTTTTCGATAATACCGTTGTGCACAACTGCTAGGCGGTCGTTATCTACAACGTGAGGGTGAGCATTGTTATCGGTGGGGCCGCCGTGGGTTGCCCAGCGGGTATGACCGATGCCGATAGTTGATTCGGTCATGGGGTTAGCTGCAACTTCAGCTTCCAGGTTGACCAGTTTGCCCGACTTCTTACGGAACTCAATTCCTTCATCACCGATGACGGCAACACCGGCTGAGTCATAGCCGCGGTATTCCTGGCGGCGCAAACCTTCGAGGACCACATCATAAGCGGAGTGGTCAAATTTCTTACCGTCTGCGACCTGGCCGAGACTTACATATCCTACGATTCCACACATAAAGCTCATACTACCGTGCATGTTTCATTTGGGAACATATTATGCGAATGACGAGTGCGACACATTGATTACTAGGGGTGGACAGGCCTGTCGAACGACTATTTGTCCCCTAAATTGCGCGTCATAATCGGTTTCTTAGGGAAGAGGTTTTCAGCTGACGTTCAGAGGGTTTTAGACTTGGCTAAATGAGCACCTCCGCACTTGCTTCAAAGCACTCCCCTTTTACAGAGCTTGACCGGGATACCTGGTCGCGGCTTGCCAGCGAAATATCAGTACCGCTCACTGAAGATGAGCTGACGCAGCTGCGCGGTCTGGGTGAGCGCATTGACCTTGAAGAAGTTTCTCAGGTCTACCTGCCCATTTCGAGGTTGCTGAATCTCTATGTGAATGCTGCTGCTGGCGTCAACGATATGACGAACGACTTTTTGGGGACATCAGAGCGTAAGGTTCCCTTTATTATCGGTGTGGCGGGTTCCGTGGCGGTGGGCAAGTCCACCACAGCCAGAGTATTGCAGGACCTTCTGCGGCGTTGGCCTTCTACCCCTAACGTCCAGCTCATCACCACAGACGGATTTCTCTACCCCAACGCTGAGCTAGAACGACGGGGGCTCATGGGCCGCAAAGGCTTCCCCGAGTCGTATAACCGACGCGCGCTCCTACGTTTTGTCGCAGACGTGAAGTCCGGGGCCCCTGTGGTGACCGCTCCCAAATACTCTCACCTCTACTACGACATCCTCGCGGAGGAGAGCATCGCGGTAACAGCACCTGATGTTCTCATTGTCGAGGGCCTCAATGTTCTTGCCCCCGCTAAACTGAGCGAAAACAGCTCATCAGCGCTGAGTCTGGCTGATTTCTTTGATTTCTCTATCTATGTGGACGCCAAGACCGACGATATAGAGCGGTGGTATGTAGAGCGCTTTCTCAAGCTGCAGCAATCAGCCTTTACCAACCCAGATTCATATTTCCGACGCTATGCTGATCTCTCTGAAGATGCTGCTATAGAACTGGCCACCAGCATCTGGAAGTCCATTAACGAACCAAACCTCCGCCAGAACGTGCTCCCCACCCGGGGACGCGCCAAACTGATTTTGAGCAAGTCTCACGACCACAAGGTTCGCCGTGTCTTGCTCAGGAAGAACTAAAATAATGGGTTTACCCATCAGAAAAGCAGGCATCTACCCCCTGGTGGGCGCGCTAGTCTTGCTCTGTGGCTGTACTGTTCACGGCAGCTCTCCAACGCCGGCTACAACCTCTTCAGCAGCCAATACTCCTAGCGCTAGCACCCCTGCACAAGAAACGCCCACCGCAGAGGCAACTGCTACTGCAGAGACCGAATCAACCCCCAGCAAAGCCGCGTCGTCATCTCCTAGCACCTCGCGTTCACCAGATTTCACCTCGCCCGACTCTCTGACGGTGCTGGTGAACAAGATGCACCCGCTCTCTCCCAAAACCTACGCCCCGGTTGATCTCGTCCCCTTCGGTGGGGTATACCTTCGCAAAGAGGCGGCTCAAGCTGCCGAGGAAATGTTTGCTGCCGCCTCAGTTGAGGGAGTAGGTATCACAGCCTTGAGTGGTTACAGGTCCTACGAGACCCAGGTCGGCACCTATAACTCATGGGTGGCTACCTACGGACAGGAGCAGGCCGATGTAGCTTCTGCCCGTCCCGGTTATTCAGAGCACCAGACCGGCCTCGCCCTTGATATCGGCACCGGAGGCGCCTGCGACGTACAGGTCTGCTTCAAAGATACCGATGCCGCCCGCTGGTCAGCCGCCCATGCCCATGAGTATGGCTTTGTGCTGCGCTATCCCTGGTGGCAGCACGAAACTACGGGCTACTGGTACGAATCCTGGCATTTTCGCTACGTAGGACGCACAGAAGCAGCGGCATTCCACAGCTCAGGCGCCCCTACACTGGAGGATTTTTGGGGTTTTGCTCTTTCATCGTCTGAGTAAACTCACTGTATGCAGTACTAGAGCAAGACAACAAGGCGCTGCGCTCAGGTAGTGGCTTGCCTTTTTCATTGGTTGATGAAATCTAGCAACAGAAATTTGAACACTGTTCAAAAATCGTCTATTGATAGATGTATGACAGATTTTAAAGCTCTTGCAGAGCGCATCCTTCAGGGCAAGCCGATCAGCCGCAAAGAGGCGCTGACCGCGCTGACAGCCCCCGACGCCCAGACCTTTACCCTGGTAGAAGCCGCATCCTTACTTCGCCGCCACCATTTCTCCAACACGGTTAAAGTCAACTACCTCATCAACCTCAAATCAGGGCTGTGCCCAGAGGACTGCACCTACTGCTCCCAACGCCTGGGGTCTGAGGCTGATGTTCTCAAGTACTCCTGGGTTTCGCATCAAGAAGCACTCACACAAGCAAAGTTCGGCATTGCCGGCGGAGCCTCTCGAGTGTGCATGGTTGCTTCAGGCAAGGGGCCCAGCAATCGGGATGTTGAACGCGTGTCTGGAATGATAAAGCAGCTCAAGGACCAGCACCCGCAGGTAGAAGTTTGTGCTTGTCTAGGGATCCTGAAAGATGGGCAGGCCCAACGCCTTAAAGAAGCTGGCGCTGATGCTTACAATCACAATCTCAACACCAGCGAAGACCACTACACCGACGTTTGCTCCACACACACCTACCAAGAACGCATTAGCACAATCCACCAAGCTCAGCAGGCGGGCTTATCAGCTTGCTCCGGGCTCATTGTGGGGATGGGGCAGACAGACGAACAGCTCATTGATGCAATTTTTGCTCTGAAAGATTTGGACGGAGACTCCATTCCCGTCAATTTTCTGATGCCTTTTGAAGGAACACCGCTTGCTGGCACGTGGGAGCTCACCCCACTGAAATGTCTGCGAATTTTGGCAACAGTGCGCCTGGTGGCGCCCGACCGAGAGATCCGTATGGCGGGCGGACGTGAGATGCACCTGAGGTCCCTGCAGTCGGTAGCGCTGCAGATAGCCAATTCCCTTTTCCTCGGCGATTATCTCACGTCCGAAGGTCAAGCAGCCCTAGATGACCTGGATATGATTCGAGATAACGGGTTTGAGATAGTGGGGGCTGAGGGCAGAGACCTTTTGGCTGAGCATCAGAAACTGGCGAAAGATAGGGACGATGAAAGCAGCCTTGCTAGCGTAGGCGAAAGCTCACGGTGTGGACCTCCAGTGGCATCTGATAACTTGCAGGGGTGCGGCGGTTGCTCATCGGTGGGTGCATGCCGGCCAACGGAGAATTCTCAGCCTCTAGAATCCGGGGTTGAGTTCCGGCCGGTTCTACGCAGACGGGGCACGGGGACACCATCACGCCCCAATGCCTAAGAGCGGTCTTTGCTAGCAATGCTCCGACGCGCACCGCGCCTCTAGTGGGTGACTATGCCCCAAAACGCACTTGACGAGGAAAAACATACAGTTTGTGAATATATCGGGGGGTGCACATCACCTTGTGAGGAAGCCCACTGGTTTCCGCAGGAATTCTTACCTGCTTTTAGTTTCTTACTGGTTTGACCCACGCTATTCTTGAAATCATGCTTACTGGATTTAAAGATTTTATTACCCGCGGTAACGTCATCGACCTCGCAGTCGGTCTGATCATCGGTACCGCTTTCACCGCCGTTGTCACCGCTCTCGTAGAGTCAGTGATGATGCCCGCTATTGCCTTCATTACCGGTGACAACGTTTCATTCGACCAATGGCTCGCATTTGGCGATGTCAAGATCGGCGTCTTCTTGACCGCTGTTGTTAACTTCTTGATCGTTGCAGCTGCACTCTACTTCTGCATCGTTATGCCCATCAACAAGTTCAACGAAAAGCGCGCTGCAAAGCTCGAACTCGAAGAGGAAGAGGAAGACCCCCAGGTCGCTCTGCTCAAGGAAATCCGCGACGCCATCGCTGCCAAGTAAAGACTTTCAGTACATTTAACTGATAGGTGCCCCGTTCCTTTTCGGAACGGGGCACCTTTGCTTTAAGAGCCCAGTAGCTCTGAGTTACAAGCAATGGAGGGGGTCATCAGACATTAAAAGCGCAGGTAGACGGAGTGTGTGGCAAACTGCCCCCTCTTCTGGTTCGCTTCTTTCACCAGAAGATGCACGCCCAGCCTCGAAAGCTCGGCTCATCCGACACACTTTTTGCTTCCTCGCACGCTCGGGAAAGTGTGCTCCATTCAGCCAGCTTGACCACCTACTGCGCCCACCCGCTCCACCCTTTTGAATAACCCTTAATCGTTGCTTCAGACGGTTGGACGTATCTAGCAGAAATAGCAAGATAAAAGAGAGATACCGCGCTTCTGCAGACATCAAGCAACTGGCTCAGCTACGTTTACTCTAGGCTAAAGCCTCATACCGGTGGAGGTAAAAGAGGTGCCCCGCCTCCCGTGAGGGGGGCGGGGCACCTCTTCTTGGTGCGTTTGGGGAGCTAAGCCCCTATGCGTTTCTCTTAGGCTACACGAGCCGCAATAACTGTGCGGACTCCAGCGTAGAGCGGGTGCTCAGCATCCAGGCCGGTGAGCTGGGCGGTCACGGTGTCCAGATCTGACTCCCCAGCTTTAAGCTCAGCTAGGGTCTGCTGCAGGCTAACTGCTTCAGGATCCTCAGCTACATCAAATTCCAGCAGGGCCGCAACGGTTGCCAGAAGGGCGTCCGTGGGGCGTCCTAGTTCAGCCAAATCAGCTGCCGGGCCAATGAAGCGTTCATTGCGAGAAATCTTACGTAAGGGAGAACGTCCAACACGGTCAGTGGTATCAGGCAAATCCTTATTGGCAAAGCGGCTCAGGATTTTTTCAATGTAGGTCTGTTGCACCTCGGGCTCAAAACCGAACCTGCGAACGATGAGGTCCTTGGTTTCAGCAAGAGTTGCCTCAACCTTGGCGCGGATTTCATCATTTGCGAGCGCATCAGAGATTTTTGAGATGCCAGCCTGAGCGCCAAAGTAGGCGAGGGTGGCATGGCCGGTATTGACGGTGAAGAGCTTGCGGGTGATGTAAGGAGCTAGATCCTCAACCCAGGTTGCACCGTTGATAGCGGGAACGTCATCGCCGAAGGGGCCGGTTTCAACAGCCCATTCGTAGTAGTTCTCCACGGTGACATCCAGCCCCTGTCCGGGAGCCTGGTTAGGTACGATGCGGTCAACGGCGGTGTTGGCGAAGATTGCCTGTTCATCGGCTGCAGCGTAGTGCTTACGCACTTCTTCAGCCAGACCGTCGGTTGCATTGATAGCGTTTTCACACGCCATGACGGCGACCTTGCCGGGGGTACCCAGCTCAGCACGCTTCTGCAACCCCTGGGCGATATTAACCGCAACGAACTTGAGCACGGTGGGACCAACGGCAGTGGTGACGACATCAGCAGTAGCGATTTCCTCAGCGAGCGCGTCGGGATTCTCTGCTGAGTTGATACCGCGGAAGTTGGTGATAGTGATGTCCTTGGGGTCAGCACCTACCTCATGCACGGTGTAGCTTTCCTCGGTGTTGAGTGCATCAATGAGAGGAGCGGCAACGTCTGAGAAGACCAGCTCGTAGCCGGCTTCATTGAGGATAACGCCAACAAAGCCGCGGCCGATATTACCGGCGCCGAAATGTACAGCTTTTTTCATTAGCTATTAACCTTTCCGAAGATGTCCAGGATTTCCTGGGCAGTCTTTGCTTCTTCAAGCTGGGCAACAGATGCTTTGTTGGAGAAGGTCTTAGCGATCTTCTGGAGCAGTTCCAAGTGGGTGCCACCTGCGCCAGCGATGCCAATCACGAAGTTGACGGGCTTGCCGTTCCAGTCGATGGGCTCATCTAAGCGAATGAAAGACATCGCCGATGAGTGAATGGCGTCCTTAGCCTCATTGGTGCCGTGGGGGATAGCCAAACCGTTGCCCATGAAGGTAGAGACAGAAGCTTCACGCTCATGCATAGCTGCTACGTATGAAGCATCGACCTTGCCGGTAGAGACCAGAAGGTCACCTGCCTGCTCAATTGCAGCTGCGCGGTCAGCGGCGCTGGCGCCCAGGACGATGGTGTCGGCGGTCAGCACCTGTTCACCAGCAGGTGCTTCGGTAGCGGTAGCGGCTACCGCAGCGGGGGCAGCTACAGGGGCGGCCTCAGCCGGAGCTGCGGTGGTGCCCTCCTGCTGTTTGCGAATCATCTCAACGATTTCGTCGTAACGGGGGGAACCCATGAAGTTATCGACAGCTACGTGGAGTGCGCTGGGGGTGGGGGTGGCAGCACGATCAGCCAGATCCTGGTGAGAAACGAGCAGGTCGTACTTGTCCTGCAGAGCGTTGATTGCGGAGTTGGTGACGGTGACCTTGTCGCCGAAACCTGCGTCCTTAATCTTGTTACGCAGAACTGAAGCACCCATAGCGGATGAACCCATGCCGGCATCGCAAGCAAAAACGATGCTGCGGATTTCCTTGTTGGGATGAGCAGCTGAAGAAGCGAAGGCACCAGCAACTGAGGATTTCTTGCCCTTCATGTCCTGCATCTTCTGAGCAGCAGCTTCAAGATCGTCTTCACCCTTCTTGGAGAAGCGAAGAATCAGAGCAGCTACCAGGAAGGAGACCAGGGTAGCTGCCAGTACACCGGCGTAAACCTTGAAAAGGTCACCGGGCGCAGAAACAGCGGTGATAGCGATGATTGAGCCGGGAGCCGAAGCTGAGGTCAGACCTACATCGAAGGTCAAGAACGTAAAGGTACCAGCCATACCGCCAGCAATAGCGGCAGCAATCAGCTGGGGCTTCATCAGAACGTAGGGGAAGTAGATTTCGTGGATACCACCGAAGAAGTGAATCAGGGCTGCACCGGGGGCCGATGCTTTAGCAGCACCGCGGCCGAAGAACATGTAGGCCAGCAGGATACCCAGACCGGGGCCGGGGTTTGCTTCCAGCAGGTAGAGGATGGACTTTCCCATTTCCAGTGACTGCTGAGTGCCAAGAGGAGTAATGATGCCGTGGTTAATGGCGTTGTTCAGGAAGAGGACCTTTGCGGGCTCAATCAACAGTGCAGTCAGCGGCAACAGACCGGTATTAACCAGCCACTCCACAGCAGCACCAGCACCGGCTGAGATAGCCTTCATGACTGGAGTCAGCAAGAACATCGAAGCGATAGCTGCAATACCGGCAAAGATACCGGCAGAGAAGTTATTGACCAGCATTTCAAAGCCAGGCTTGATCTTGCCGTCCCAGATGCCATCAAGTTTCTTCATGCACCATGCGGCCAGGGGGCCCATGATCATAGCGCCCAAGAACATGGGTGAGCCGCCCTCTTCACCGATGAAGATTTCAGCGCTAGTACCCATGATGACACCCATGGTTGCGGTTGCACCTACAACACCACCACGGTGTTCGTAGATGAGCTTACCGCCGGTGTAAGCAATCAAGATGGGCAGTAGGTAGGTCACCATCGGGCCGACCATCGTTGCCACGTATTCACTGAAGCCGGTCAGTGAAGGGAAATATTTGGGGACGAGCCCGGCAGGGATGAAGAGCGCGGTAATCAGACCCCACGCAATGAGTGCACCAATATTGGGCATAATCATGCTGGAGAGGAAGGTGCCAAACTTTTGGACGCGCACGCGAACGCTGGCTGGTTTCTTTTCGGACATAAGCCCTTCTTGTGTGTATTTTCGCGAGGTGCGAGTGAGATGAATAAATCTACTAAACACTCTGTATAGACAAAGAAAACAATACTTAGAGTGGAGTACACCTATTTTACTCCCCGGCACTTTCTTTTAAACATGAGCTTTTCTGCTATTTTTTCACACCTGTTAGATAGGTTTAGATAGGTCATACACAAAGCGCTCACCCTCGTAAAGAGGATGAGCGCTGTAATTGATGAATCTACGGGCTAAATAGCTAGTTCTTTGGCAACGACGGCAGCTAGTGCTTCAGCAGTTGCATCTGCGATGTCCTGCGTCTGGGCTTCCACCATAACGCGGACCAGCGGCTCGGTACCGGAAGGGCGCAGGAGCACCCGGCCTGTATCCCCCAGCTCAGCTTCAGCATCGCGAATAGCCTGTTGTAGAATCTCATTGCCCTGTACGCCTGCGCGGTTCACGCCCTTGACGTTGATGAGGCGCTGGGGCGTTGCCTGCATGCGGTTGGCCAGCTCAGATAGCGGCAGGCCGGTGCGTACTAGCTCTGCTGCAATATGCAGACCGGTTAGTACCCCGTCACCGGTCGTAGCGTAGTCGCTCATAATGACGTGACCGGACTGCTCACCACCCAGGTTAAAGCCGTTAGCGTTCATAGCTTCCAGCACGTAGCGGTCTCCCACCGAAGCACGTTCCAGTTTAATACCGTGTTCCTTGAGGAAAATTTCAAGACCCAGTGAGCTCATGACGGTGGCCACTAGGGTATCGTCCTTGAGTTTTCCGGCGTCCTTCATAGCAAGTGCCAGAATCGACATAATCTGATCGCCGTCCACCAGGTTGCCCTGTTCGTCAACGGCCAAGCAACGGTCAGCATCACCATCATGGGCGATACCTAGGTCAGCTCCCCACTCGACCACAGCTTCCTGTAGCTTCTCGGGGTGGGTTGAGCCCACGCCGTTGTTAATATTAGTGCCATCTGGCTCCGCACCAATCACACGAACCTTAGCGCCGAGGGCGTGGAAGGCATCGGGGGAAACACCCGAGGCAGCACCGTGGGCGCAGTCAAGAACGACCTTAAGGCCGTTAAGACGGCGGTGATCAGGAATGGTTGAGAGCAGGTGGGTGACGTAACGGTCCTCACCGTCAGTCAGGGGCCGGATGCGCCCCACGGCACCGTGAGTTGGGAAACGGAAGTCCTTGCTGCTATAGAGCTCTTCAATAGCATCTTCCAGCGCGTCATCGAGCTTCTTGCCTCCCCGAGCAAGAAACTTAATGCCGTTATCTTCAGCCGCATTGTGAGATGCTGAGATCATGACACCAAAGTCTGCGCCCGTGCTAGCAACAAGGTAGGCAGCCGCAGGCGTAGGCACCAATCCGGCGTCAAGAACATCAACGCCGGAGGAGGCAAAGCCTGCGGTCATCGCCGCACCGATAAACTCACCCGAGATACGGGAGTCATGCGCGATGACTGCCTTGGGGCGAGTTCCATTTTCAACCGTATTGAACCCAAGAACGATAGACGCGGCTTGCGCCAACTCCATTGCTAGAGCTGGGGTAATTAAATCGTTAGCGAGACCGCGAACACCATCGGTTCCGAATAATCTTTGTGACATCACAGACTATTCTACGACGCTTCACCTAGTTTTCTTCTCTTAGTATGGGAAAACCCTCTGGGTTTTCCGGCACATCATCATCCAACACGTCCGAACCCGAACCCACAATCAGTGAGTCAGTGGCGCCTACCAGCGCCGTATCCTTGTTGGGGTAATCGAACTGGTTAAGCACATGACGCATAGCCTCCAGGCGTGCACGCTTCTTGTCGTTGGACTTTACTACCGTCCAGGGGGCGTCCCCGGTATCGGTATAGAAGAACATTGCCTCTTTAGCGGCAGTGTAGTCATCCCATTTATCAAGCGAAGCTAGGTCAGTGGGTGACAGCTTCCACTGACGTACAGGATCTGTGCGGCGGGCATTGAAGCGAGCCAGCTGCTCCGCGCGGGTCACGGAAAACCAGAATTTTATGAGCTTGACCCCGGAATTCACCAGCATGCGCTCTAGCTCAGGCACTTCTCGCATGAACTCGTAGTACTGCTGCGAGGTACAGTAGCCCATGACGCGCTCAACACCTGCCCGGTTGTACCATGAACGGTCCATGAGCACGATTTCACCGCCGGAGGGAAGGTGCTGGATGTAGCGCTGGAAGTACCATTGAGTCTGCTCAATATCGGTTGGTTTCTCCAGTGCAACCACGCGGGCGCCACGCGGGTTGAGATGCTCCATAAAACGCTTGATGGCACCGCCCTTACCAGCAGCATCACGGCCCTCAAAGATAATAAGAATCTTCTGCCCTGTCTCTTTGGCCCACAGCTGCAGCTTAAGAAGCTCGATTTGCAGAGCTCGCTTCTCTTTCTCGTATTCCTTGCGCCCCAGTTTTTCGTCGTAGGGGTAGCCTGCCTTCCAGGCATCTGACTTGGATTCAGAGGAGCCGTTAGTTTTTTTCCTCAGCGATTCCATCTCATCAAGTTCAGCGCTGTAGTCTTCAACCACTGAAACACGGCGGGTTTCTTTAGCTAAAGCGGCTTTCACAGCCTGCTTTTTGGAGTCTTCAGCTGGTAACTGGACTGCCTGAGCGTCTTTGCTTTCCGTCTCAGCGGGGGCGTCTTTGCCCGGTGCGCTCTTAAGGGTCCTAGCGCGGGTGGTATTCGAAGATGCCATGGGCACCCTTTCTCTCATCGGTACCTTGCACCATCATTCTATGGCTCGCATCACCTTGCTCCCACTATTACGCGCACTTAGACCTTTACCCCTGCGCCTGAGGGTTAACCATTTAGCCTTAAAACGAGGCAGCGCCCCACCCGTAGAGGGTGGGACGCTGCCTGTAAGCTGTTGTCGTTGCGTAAGCAACGAAAGTCTTTAGCGCTTAGAGAACTGTGACGCCTTGCGTGCCTTCTTAAGGCCTGCCTTCTTACGTTCGATGACGCGTGCGTCACGGGTAAGGAAGCCAGCCTTCTTGAGGGCGGGGCGGTTGTTCTCGAGATCGATCTCGTTCAGTGCACGAGCAACGCCTAGACGCAGTGCGCCTGCCTGACCGGAGGGGCCACCACCGGAAATGCGTGCGAATACGTCGTAAGCACCTTCGAGCTCGAGGAGCTTGAAGGGATCGTTAACTTCCTGCTGGTGCAGCTTGTTGGGGAAGTAGTTATCGAGTTCGCGACCATTTACGGTCCACTTGCCGGTACCGGGTACCAGACGAACGCGAGCAACAGCTTCCTTACGGCGACCTACAGCCTGACCGCCAACGGTCAGTGCGGGGCGGGGAGCCTTCTCAGCTACGGTTTCTGATGATTCTGAAGTGTAGCTAGTGAGCTCTTCTTCGGTGGTGTACTCTTCGTTCTGAGCCACGATGTCTCCTTTAATAGTTCTTTCGTAGGCCCGAATTACTGGGCAACCTGGTTGAATTCGTAGGTCTTGGGCTGCTGAGCTGAGTGGGGGTGCTCAGAACCGGTGTAGACCTTGAGGTTCTTGAGCTGCTGTGCAGCTAGCTTGTTCTTGGGCAGCATGCCCTTAACAGCCTTTTCTACGGCGCGAACGGGGTTGGTTTCCAACAGTTCGGCGTAGTTTACTGACTTCAGACCACCGGGGTAGCCTGAGTGACGGTATGCGCGCTTCTGTTCAAGCTTCGCACCGGTCAGTGCAACCTTTTCTGCGTTGATGATGATAACTGAGTCACCCATATCAACGTGGGGTGCAAAAGTGGGCTTGTGCTTGCCGCGCAGCAGGATTGCGGTCTGGCTTGCAAGACGGCCGAGAACAACGTCGGAGGCATCAATGATGTGCCACTGGCGGTTGTTATCGCCTGACTTCGGAGTGTAAGTGCGCAAAATTTCGCCTTTTCTCGTTTCGGTAGGGCGCTAGTTGGGTGTCGCGCCTATTTGACTATCTGTGCGTTAGTGGCAGGGTTTGGGTGAGGGCCAAACGCAACTGCACGACCATTCCTCAGACCTCTTGTTCCCCGTTATGTCCTGCAACTAGACCGAAGAACAGGGTACGAAATGAGGGCGGTGTACGCACAACGTATGAAACTATACAGAAAATCTGGCACTTAATCTAGGTGAAGAAGCCTTAAATCCGCCCTCTTTGAGGTAGCTCACCCTTAATAATGACAAGGGTGTAGTTTTAGAGTTCTCTCTTGTTGCGCGCCCGGTCTGCCTGAGCAGCGTATGCCGAGGCAACGGGGTAGGTGATGTGATTGAGAGCGAGCCCGCGAGGTGCAGCTAGCCGTACCTGGGAGTCACGCACAGGGTTTTGGATCCGGCTCAAAAGCCAGGGTAGATCTTTGCTTCTCTCCCCCACCATCACCAGGGAGGCGATGAGAGTTCGCACCATATTATGGCAGAAGGCATCTGCTCTAATGGTTGCCTCAATCAGCCCGTCTTCTTGCCGCTCAAAGCTGAGTTCTCGTAGCTCACGAATTGTGGTTGATCCTTCGCGGGGCTTGCAGAAGGACAGGAAGTCGTGGAGCCCCAGCAGCTCTTGGGCAGCACTGTTCATAAGTTCCAGATCAAGTTCTTTATTAATCTGCCAGGTCAAACCTCGGTAGAGAGGATTGGAGCCATTTTCTTCTTGATTATCCTCAAGGAGGTAGCGGTAGGAGCGCTCTAGGGCTGAGAAGCGGGCGTCAAAACTAGAGGGAACCTCTGCGCAAGCGCTGATAGTAATAGCTTTTTGCAGTAGTCCCTGCAGGCGGGACGGTAGACCCAGCTGTACTTCAGCGTCGGCCAATGCCCGAGAGAGAGATCCGCGCAATTTGCGGCGCAAAGCTCGGGCCGGTGCGTCTTCACTGCGACCGGGGAGTTTCTCCCAGAGGTCAGTGGGGACATTAAAGTGCACCACCTGGTGCAGGGCGTGTACCCCGGCGTCCGTGCGCCCGGCAACCGTGGTGTAGATGGGCTGGCGGAAAATGAGGGCCAGAGCCTCTTCAAGAACACTTTGAACGGTAACCAGCCCAGGCTGTTTGGCCCAGCCGGCAAAGGGGGTACCGTCATAGGCAAAGTCGACGCGGACCCGCATGCTCGGCTTGAATTCAGCCGGCAAAGACTCCGTTGCTGCGGCTCCCAAGGGATGGTGGTTCACGGTGCTCCTGGTCAGTCGTATTAGTTTCGCACTTACTTTACCGGTTTTGTGCTGTAATATATCGGGCGCCTGCTGGTCCGGGGTTGGGGTGAATCACAGCCGGTGCAGGTTTTCCGAGCTTGCGCGACAACTTGCATCAGCTGTGAGAGGGTCAGCAGGTATCCGTGACCCTGCAGCATATTAAACACAGAAAATGGTGGCCCTCCCCAATTTGGGAAGAGCCACCAGTTAATCGACCGGAGTGCGTCTCTAAGAGATTACTCGGAGATGGTCTGTGCTGCTACACCACCAGCAGGTGCGTAACCTGCTGCTTCAGCTGATTCCTTGGTGTCGAACCAGATTTCAGCCTGAGTGTTCGCGTACCAGCGTGAGCCAGGTACGTGGTACTTCATGGAGCCAGCGTTACCCTTGATTCCGAAGCCCTCAGGAGCTTCGCCGTTCTCGAGTGCTGCTGCTGCGCCTGCGGGCAGGTCGGTTGAAGTAGCTTCGGTAGCGGTCTCAACGGGTGCTGCTGCAACGGGTGCTACCTTTTCAGCGGCGGGTGCTGCTGCTTCGGTTACTGCGGTTGCTTCAGCTACTGCTGCCTTGGCACCCATGGGCTCCATCACGAGCTCGATAACTGCCATGGGAGCGTTGTCGCCCTTGCGGTTACCGATCTTAGTGATTCGGGTGTAGCCACCGGGGCGCTCTGCCATTGCGGGTGCAATGACGGTGAACAGCTCGTGGACCACGGTCTTGTTGCCGATGGAGCGTAGGACACGGCGACGTGCGTTGAGGTCACCCTTCTTAGCGAAGGTGATGAGACGCTCAGCGACGGGGCGCATGCGCTTTGCCTTGGTCAGGGTGGTGGTGATGCGCTTGTGCTCAAAGAGCTGCTGAGACAGGTTGTTCAGCATGATGCGCTCATGGGTCGGTGATCCGCCGAGGCGGGGACCCTTAGTGGGAGTAGGCATAATTTATTCTCCTGTTTGCCGTTCCTGCACCCGTACCAGGT
Organism: Rothia sp. LK2492; assembly: GCF_040946345.1. Classification (NCBI taxonomy): domain Bacteria; kingdom Bacillati; phylum Actinomycetota; class Actinomycetes; order Micrococcales; family Micrococcaceae; genus Rothia; species Rothia sp. LK2492. Next base: position 39,755 of record NZ_JAYWLX010000001.1, read on the forward strand.
AGTGCGGGAACCAAAGATGTTTGACGGGTGTAACGCTTACGCGTTGACTGCCGGTGTCTTAGTAGTCGCTGCCGTAGCTGTCGTCGTCCTGCAGGCGTGATGCCAGGTCCATTCCCGCGGGTGAATCCTTGAGGGAGAGGCCAAGCTCAGTGAGCTTTGCTTTGACTTCGTCGATGGACTTGGCACCGAAGTTGCGGATGTCCATGAGGTCTGCTTCGCTGCGAGTCACGAGTTCACCCACGGTGTGGATGCCTTCGCGCTTGAGGCAGTTGTAGGAGCGAACGGTCATGTCCAGGTCTTCGATGGGCAGAGCGAGATCTGCTGCCATTGACTCGTCAGCGGGTGACGGGCCAACTTCGATACCTTCTGCTGCGGTGTTCAGTTCACGGGCTAGGCCGAAGAGCTCAACTAGGGTGTTACCTGCTGATGCTACTGCGTCGCGGGGAGCGATTGCTTCCTTAGTTTCGACGTCCAAAGTCAGGGAGTCGAAGTCGGTGCGCTGCTCAACACGGGTTGCGCTAACACGGAAGGTGACCTTCAGAACGGGTGAGTAGATGGAGTCAACCGGGATACGGCCAATCTCGGCATCGCCTGACTTGTTCTGAGCTGCCGAAACGTAGCCGCGGCCGCGTTCGATGGTCAGTTCCGCGTTGAAGTTAGCGCGGTTGTTGAGGGTTGCGATGTGGAGATCCGGGTTGTGGATCTCTACGCCTGCAGGCACCTCGATGTCGGCTGCGGTGAGTTCACCTTCGCCCTGCTTGCGCAGGTAGGCGATGACGGGCTCGTCATTCTCTGAGGAGACTGAGAGCTTCTTGATGTTCAAGATGATCTCGGTGACGTCCTCGGTGACGCCTTCTACGGTGCTAAATTCGTGCAGCACACCATCGATGCGGATGCTGGTAACAGCAGCGCCGGGGATGGAGGATAGAAGGGTGCGACGGAGTGAGTTGCCCAGGGTGTAGCCGAAGCCGGGCTCGAGGGGCTCGATGGTGAAGCGTGAACGGTTTTCCGATACGTATTCTTCACGCAGGATGGGGCGCTGTGCAATGAGCACTTTGTTTCCTTTCGGTGAGCATCCGCTATATGAGCTCACAGGTTGGGAAAAACGTGTGAGGAAGCAGACGAAGCAGTCTGTTCATTGACCTCAAACCGTGTGGTTTGAGGTCTCCCGATAAATCGGGACGCGTCCTGTGGACGAGCGGCTTAGACGTGGCGGCGCTTCGGGGGGCGGCAGCCGTTGTGTGCAACGGGGGTGACGTCCTGAATTGAGCCAACTTCGAGGCCGGTAGCCTGCAGTGAGCGGATAGCGGTTTCGCGACCGGGGCCGGGGCCCTTGACGAATACGTCTACCTTACGTACACCGTGCTCCTGAGCGCGCTTTGCAGCGGTTTCGGCAGCCATCTGAGCAGCGTAGGGGGTTGACTTACGTGAACCCTTGAAGCCCATTTCACCTGCTGATGACCAGGAGATAACAGCACCTGAAGGATCGGTGATCGATACGATGGTGTTGTTAAAGGTTGATTTGATGTGCGCCTGACCGGCGACAATGTTCTTAGATACCTTGCGGCGGCCGGTCTTGCGGGCCGCTGCGCGAGTCTTGGGAGGCATTTTTGATTCTCCTACAAAGTTTTGGTTGAAGTGTTGGTCTTACTGAACGGGCAAGACTGAGGCAACACTGTTTACTTCTTCTTACCTGCGACGGTACGCTTCGGACCCTTACGGGTACGTGCGTTGGTCTTGGTGCGCTGGCCGTGTACGGGAAGGCCACGGCGGTGACGCAGACCCTGGTAGCTACCGATTTCAACCTTGCGGCGGATATCTGCAGCAACCTCGCGGCGAAGGTCACCTTCAACCTTGTAGTTACCTTCGATGAAGTCACGAAGTGCTACGAGCTGCGAATCGTCAAGGTCCTTGACGCGGATGTTGGGGTCAACACCGGTTGCAGCGAGAGCTTCTTTTGCACGGGTCTTACCCACGCCGTAGATGTAAGTGAGAGCAATCTCCACGCGCTTTTCGCGGGGAATATCGACTCCAGCGAGACGTGCCATAGTTGGCTTCTCCTTGCTTTCGCAGAGGTCTGTGACATCACTGCCCGCAATTCTTTGCGGTCCCCGGCCTCTGTGCCCGAGGGTATCCTAGGTTTTCCTAGGAGCGGTGCCATTTTTCAGTTATTTCCGCACCTTTCGGCGCGGTGTTCAGCGTTCTAGGGATTTAGCCCTGACGCTGCTTGTGGCGCGGGTTTTCGCAGATCACCATGACCACACCGTGACGGCGGATCACTTTGCACTTATCGCAGATCGGCTTAACGCTCGGCTTGACCTTCATCGCATTCCTTTGCGTTGATTTTCAGCTATTGCTTTGGACGGGCGGGGTAAGAGGTTCTGCGTCCCGCAAGCGGGTGGTAGAACTGTTTACCCCTTTTACACGGCGCAAACACCACGCGCTGGTGGTGTTTGGTTGGTGTTTATTTGTAGCGGTAGACGATACGACCGCGTGAGAGGTCGTAGGGGCTCAGCTCGACCACTACTCGGTCCTCAGGCAGGATTCGAATGTAGTGCTGACGCATCTTGCCTGAGATGTGTGCAAGTACTTTGTGTCCGTTGTCTAGCTCAACGCGGAATGACGCGTTGGGCAGTGCTTCGACCACGGTACCTTCGATCTCGATGACGCCGTCTTTCTTGGCCATATCCTCCGCTTTACGTTTGTGCTCACAACTTTCGCTGCGGGCAGTTTGTAGTGTTTTTCTGTTGCAACCGTTATCCCGCGCAAGTGCGGGTGCCGGGCGCTTTAAGGCAGGAGCCTTTTGGGCACAGACGACCAACACACAAATATACGCGAAAAAACATTAAATGTTAACGCTTTGCGGCAAAGTTGCTTGACCTCACACTTATGTGGCTTAGTCTTCCTTAGCTGCCAACTGGCCGCAGGCTCCGTCAATGTCACTGCCACGGGTATCGCGCACGGTGACGGGGATACCGTGGGCGCGCAGGCGCTCTACGAAGTTCTGCTCGACGCCCTTACGGGAGGCAGTCCATTTGGAGCCGGGAGTTGGGTTGAGAGGGATGGGGTTAACGTGCACCCAGCCGCGTCCGCGTGAGGCAAGTTTTTTGCCCAGAAGATCGGCGCGCCAGCCCTGGTCATTAATATCGCGAATCAGAGCGTACTCAATAGAGATGCGACGGCCGGTGGTGCGGTAATAGTCGTAGGCAGCATCCAGGGTCTCATCAACCTTCCAGCGCTGGTTGATGGGGATGAGCTCATCACGTAGCTCATCGTCCGGGGCGTGGAGTGAGAGGGCAAGGGTGATGGGTAGTTTTTCCATCTCGAACTTGCGGATGCCGGGAACCAACCCCACGGTGGACATGGTGAGCCCGCGTGCGCTGATACCTAAGCCTTCGGGTGAGGAATCAATGAGGCGGTGTACAGCGCCCATAGTCTGCTTGTAGTTGGCTAGTGCCTCCCCCATGCCCATAAACACGATGTTGGAGACGCGCAGCGGGCGAGTATCCTCAGCTCCGTCTGTTGCCTGCTCTAGACCCTTCATTTCTTTGAGGTAGCGGGCACCGGCTACAACCTGCTCCACGATTTCAGCGGTGGACAGGTTGCGTGTCAGGCCCTGCTGACCGGTGGCGCAGAAGGGGCAGTTCATGCCGCAACCAGCTTGGGATGAGATACACATGGTCACGCGGTTTTCGTAGCGCATGATGACGGACTCCACCAGAGCACCGTCGAAGAGACGGTGGACTACTTTGAGGGTGTCTCCCCCATCAGCTTCAAGGGTGCGGACGGTGGTGAGTAGCTGGGGCATAGCGTCAGCTACCATTTGTTCACGCTCTGCAGCCGGTAGGTCGGTCATGTGGTCAGGCTCAGTGACCAGGCGCTCAAAGTAGTGTTTTGAGAGCTGGGCAGCGCGGAAAGGCTTGTAGCCAAGCTCTGCCAAAAATTCTCGGCGCCCTGCCATGTCGAAGTCAGCGATGTGGCGTGGGGGCTTTCCGCGGCGCGGCGCCTGCAGAATGATCTGGCCTGGCGCGGGCCGGGCGGTTGAGATTTCAACCGAGGTTTTGGTGGAAGTATCAGTCATAGAGTGTCCTGTGAGGTGCAAACGGCTAAGGGCCGGTTAGTGATCGTGGAAGAAAGTATTTAGGCGGGAATGGGTTTAACAGTGACGCCAAGTTTAGAGAGTTCAGAAGCCCCACCGTCCTCTGCGGTGAGAACCCAGATACCCTCGGAGTGAATGGCGATGGAGTGTTCCCATTGGCAGGCGTCCCCGCCGTCTACAGTTTTGATGGTCCAGTCATCCTCCAGGGTAATGGTTTCAATACCACCGGTGGTGAGCATGGGTTCGATAGCTAGCGCCATCCCCTTTTTGAGGCGGGCGCCCAGGTCGCGGGCAGCATAGTTGAGTACATCTGGTGCCATGTGCATGGAGGTACCGATGCCGTGACCCACGAAATCCTCGATGATGCCGTATTTGTCACCGGTTTCCTCGCGGACGTAGTTTTCAATGGCGAACCCGATTTCACCCACCTTTTTAGCGGTAGCAGCAGCTGCGATACCGTGCCAAAGGGCGGCCCGTGTAATCTCTGAAAGCTCGCGGCGAGCCGCCGAGACGTTACCAATGAGAGCGGTTCGGGCGGAGTCACCATGCCAGGTTATACCCTGAGCGTCCTGAACGGTCGCTCCACCGTCGATGGAAATCATGTCTCCATCAGATAGGGTACGCTCCCCCGGGATACCGTGCACCACTTCATCATTGACCGAGGTGCAAACGGTCGCTGGGTAGTCGTAGTAACCCAAGAAGTTCGAGCCCGCGCCGTGTTCTGCAAGCACCCCCCGGAACACACGGTCGAGTTCAGCGGTGCTGACGCCGGGTGCGGCAGCGGCTACAGTAGCGTCCAGGGCACGGGAGGTAATAAGGCCTGCTCGTGCCATGTGGGCCAGCTGGGCATCGGTTTTATACTCGATACGGCGCATAGTTATCTCACTTCTCTTTCTACTCAGGTCAAAAGCCAAGCTGTTCCATTGTGGTTTAAACACCTGTGCCCCCGCAATGACCGGGGGCACAGGTACGAGTAGGAGGCCTTACTTCAGAGCGTCCATGATACGGGTGGTAACCTCATCGATCTCGCCGAGACCGTCAATGGAGGTCACGAGCCCGCGCTCGCTATAAATAGCAACGAGCGGCGCAGTTTCTTCCTCGTATACCTTGAGGCGGTGGCGGATGACCTCTTCGTTGTCATCCGAGCGGCCCTGTTCTGCGGCGCGGCCCAGAAGACGCTGAACCAGCTCTTCGTTATCGGCAACCAGCAAGAGCACCTGGCCGATCTCCTGGCCCATATCGGTCAGGATGTCATCAAGTTCAGAAACCTGAGCTACGTTGCGGGGGTATCCATCCAGCAAGAAGCCATCGGTGCAGTCTTCTTCTGCCAGACGCGCGCGAACCATGCGGTTGGTCACCGAGTCCGGTACTAGGTTACCCTCGTCGATGTAGCCCTTAGCTTCCTTACCCAGCTCAGTTTCTTCCTTGATGTTCTTGCGGAAGATGTCGCCGGTTGAGATGGCAGGGATGTTCAGCTTTTCAGCGATTTTTACAGCCTGGGTGCCTTTACCTGCACCGGGAGGGCCAATGATGAGCAAACGATTCATCGGAGCAATCCTTCGTAGTTGCGTTGTTGGAGTTGAGCGTCAATCTGCTTGATAGTGTCAAGACCGACGCCGATAACGATCAGCAGTGAGGCACCGCCGAGCGGGAAATTCTGGTTAGCATCAAAGAGCACCAGTGCAATGAGCGGAATCAAAGCGAGGACCGCTAGGTAGGTTGCACCGGGCAGGGTAATGCGGTTCAGCACATAGGTGAGGTATTCCTGAGTGGGGCGACCTGCGCGCACGCCCGGAATGAAACCACCATACTTCTTCATATTACCGGCCACTTCTTCTGTATTGAAGGTGATGGAAACGTAGAAATATGCGAACCCAAGGATCATCAAGAAGTACATGATCATGTAGAGGGGGTGATCCCCTGTTATCAGGTAGGTGTTAATCCAGTTGACCCATTCCGGTGGCTGACGCCCGTCAGACGGTGTATTGAACTGGGCAATTAGACCTGGCAGCATCAGCATGGATGAAGCGAAAATCAGTGGGATAACGCCCGCCATGTTGACCTTGAGCGGAATGTAGGTTGAGGTTCCGCCGATAGTCCGGCGGCCCACCATACGCTTAGCGTATTGTACGGGGATACGGCGCTGGGACTGCTCAACGAAAACAACAGCCACAATCACCAGAAGCCCAATGCCCATCACGGCGGCAAAAATCCCCCAGCCCTGGGTCTGCAGAATAGAACCGAAAGCGGTGGGGAAGGACGCTGCGATGGAGGTGAAAATGAGCAAGGACATACCGTTGCCAACACCCTTTTCGGTGATTTGCTCACCCAGCCACATCACGACACCGGTACCTGCGGTCAGGGTCGTAATGATGAGCAGGATGTTCAAAATACCGTCATCCGGAATAATGGGCAGGGTACACCCCTGTAGCAAAGTACCGTTCTGAGCCAGTGTAACGATGGTCGTTGCGTTGAGAACAGCCAGTGCGATGGTGAGGTAGCGGGTGTACTGGGTCAGCTTAGTTTGCCCCTGGGCACCCTCCTCATGCAATTGCTGGAACCTGGGAATTACAACGCGTAGAAGCTGAACAATGATGCTCGCAGTAATGTACGGCATCACGCCCAGGGCAAAAATCGAAAGTTGCAACAGAGCGCCGCCGCTGAAGAGGTTGATCATACCGTAGACACCGCTGGTAGCGGTGATATTCGATAGACACTGTTGCACGTTTCCGTAGGAAATACCGGGGGCAGGAATGAAAACGCCTAACCGATAAATAATGATAATGCCCAGGGTAAACAGCAGCTTGTTGCGCAGGTCGGGGATCGTAAAAGCCCGCCCGAAACCGCTAAGCACATGTCCTCCTGAAAAAGTTTTAGTCTGCCAATGTGCGCTCTAAAGATGGTCTTGAGAGCACCTGCAGTTACACAATCTTCTCAAGTGTAACGCTTATATCTCTTAATTAGCCGGAAACGGGGCAGTTACGCTCGGTGCATAGAACACATTTACCGTTTAAGTAAGGTTAAGCCACCGTTTGTGGGCATTGAGAATGAGAAAGGGGTGCCCCGCGCTGAAGCGCGGGGCACCCCCACCGAAGTCAATCGGTCATCAAGATTACTTGACGGTTACTGAACCGCCAGCTGCCTCAATTTTAGCCTTAGCTGACTCTGAAACCTTGTCAACAGTTACGGTGTAAGCTGCTGAGATTTCACCGGTGCCAAGAACCTTGACGAGTTCGTTCTTGCGAACTGCGCCTGCTGCTACCAGAGCGTCAACGGTGATGTCGCCGCCCTCGGGGAACAGTTCCGCGATGCGTCCCAGGTTAACAACCTGGTACTCGGTGCGGAAGGGGTTCTTGAAGCCGCGGAGCTTGGGAAGGCGCATGTGCAGCGGAAGCTGACCACCTTCGAAGCCGGCGCGAACCTGGTAACGAGCCTTGGTACCCTTGGTACCGCGACCTGCGGTCTTACCCTTTGAGCCTTCACCGCGGCCAACGCGGGTCTTTGCCTTGTGGGCACCCGGTGCGGGGCGCAGATCGTGAATTTTGATAGCGTCGTTATTTTCTACTGCCATCTTTACTTGACCTCCTCAACCTGAATCAGGTGAGCAACGGTGTTGATCATGCCGCAGGTTACAGCGTCAGCAGTGCGAACAACCTTGTTGCCGGGGCGCTTGAGGCCCAAGGAACGGAGGGTGTCGCGCATGTTCTGCTTTTCACCAACGTATGACTTGATCTGGGTGATTTCCAGCTGTGCGTCGCTGGGCTTAATACGCTTACCGGTCATTACGCACCTGCCTTTTCAGACTTGGTGTTCAGCAGGTAGCCGGGGATAACCTCATCCTGGGGCAGACCACGGCGTGCTGCAACAGCTGCGGGCTCTTCGAGCTGGCGAAGTGCTTCAATTGCTGCGTGAACAATGTTGATCTGGTTTGATGAACCCAGTGACTTGGACAGAACATCGTGGATGCCTGCTGCCTCAAGTACGGCGCGGACGGGACCACCGGCGATAACACCGGTACCAGCGGTAGCGGGGCGGAGCATAACTACGCCTGCTGCTGCTTCACCCTGAACGCGGTGAGGAATGGTGCGGCCTTCAATACGGGGAACGCGGAAGAAGTTTTTCTTTGCTTCTTCAACGCCCTTAGAGATAGCTGCGGGAACTTCCTTCGCCTTGCCGTAGCCAACGCCAACCATACCGTTACCGTCACCAACAACGACAAGTGCGGTGAAGCTGAAGCGACGACCACCCTTGACGACCTTGGAGACGCGGTTGATGGTGACAACGCGCTCGATGAACTTGTCCTTCTCTTCTTCGCGACCACGGTTACCACGACGGTCACCGCGCTCACCGCGGTTGCCGCGGCGATCGCCACGGTCGTTGCGGCGCTCTTCGCGCTTCTCGGAAGTTTCAGCGGTAGCTTCTGCGGTAGCTTCTGCGGTAGCTTCAGTCACCTGAGTTTCCTTTTCGTTTACAGTCTGCTCGCTCATTAGAGTGCAAGACCCCCTTCGCGTGCGCCTTCTGCAACTGCTGCGACACGGCCGTGGTACTTATTACCACCGCGGTCGAAGACAACTGCTTCTACGCCAGCAGCCTTGGCACGCTCTGCTACGAGCTCACCAACGCGCTTAGCTTTAGCGGTCTTGTCCATGTCTGAGCCACGGAGTTCTGCTTCCATGGTGGAGGCGTATGCCAGGGTGTGACCCTGAACATCGTCAATCACCTGGACGAACATGTGACGAGCTGAACGGGTTACGGACAGGCGGGGGCGTGTAGCGGTGCCTGAAACGTACTTGCGAACGCGTGCGTGACGGCGTGCGCGCTGTGCTGACTTAGTCTTTACAGCCATTGTTACTTACCAGCCTTTCCGACCTTGCGACGGATCTGCTCGCCTTCGTAGCGAACACCCTTACCCTTGTAGGGATCGGGCTTGCGCAGACCGCGAATGTTAGCTGCAACCTGGCCAACCTGCTGCTTGCTGATACCGGTAACGGTCAGCTTGTTGTTGCCCTCAACAGCGAAGGTGATACCCTCGGGTGCCTTGATGTTGATGGGGTGTGAGTAGCCGAGTGCGAACTCGAGATCTGAGCCCTTCGCCATTACACGGTAACCGGTACCGACGATTTCGAGTTTCTTCGAGTAACCTTCGGTAACACCTACGATCATGTTCTGGATCAGGGTTCGGGTCAGGCCGTGCAGTGAGCGTGAAGCACGCTCATCATTCGGGCGGGAAACGGTGAGAACACCGTCTTCAAGTGCAACGGTGATGGGAGCAGCAACCTCGTGGGTCAGCTCGCCCTTTGCACCCTTAACAGCAACAAGGTTGCCATCAATCTTTACCTCAACGCCGGCAGGAACCGAGATGGGGAGACGTCCAATACGTGACATTCTTCTTCCTTTCTCTTCTTACCGACTACCAGATGTAAGCGACGACTTCGCCGCCCACACCCTTCTTCGAAGCCTGCTTGTCAGTGAGCAGACCTGAAGAGGTGGACAGAATTGCGATACCGAGGCCACCGTGTACCTGAGGCAGGTTGGTGGACTTTGCGTATACACGCAGACCCGGCTTGGAAATACGACGAACACCTACGATGGAGCGTTCGCGTGAGGGGCCGAACTTCAGTTCGAGGGTGAGGGTCTTACCGACCTTTGCTTCCTCTTCCTTGAAATCAGCGATGTAGCCTTCAGCCTTGAGGATCTCGGCGATGCGAGCCTTGAGCTTTGAGTAAGGCATTGACACGGTGTCGTGATGAGCTGAGTTTGCGTTACGCAAACGGGTCAGCATATCTGCGACAGGATCTGTCATAGTCATGGTGGGCTGAGCCCTTCCTCGTTATGGTTTCCTCACCCTGATATAGGGTGCGGACCTACAACGTAGTCGTTACTTAGTCTTGAAGGGGAAACCGAGTGCCTTGAGCAGCGCACGGCCTTCTTCGTCGGTCTTTGCGGTGGTAACCACGGTGATGTCCATACCGCGAACACGGTCGATGGAATCCTGGTCGATTTCGTGGAACATTGACTGTTCGGTGAGACCGAAGGTGTAGTTACCGTTGCCGTCGAACTGGCGATCCGAGAGGCCGCGGAAGTCGCGGATACGGGGAAGTGCAAGGGTGACCAGGCGGTCGAGGAATTCCCACATGCGATCGCCACGGAGGGTGACGTGTGCGCCGATGGGCATACCTTCACGCAGCTTGAACTGTGCGATGGACTTCTTCGCGCGGGTAACTAGCGGCTTCTGACCGGTGATTGCGGTGAGGTCGCGGATAGCACCATCCATGAGCTTCGCGTCCTTGGCAGCTTCACCGACACCCATGTTCACGACGACCTTAACGATCTTCGGGGCCTGCATGGTGTTGGAGTAGTTGAACTCCTCATGCAGTGCCGGGGTGACTACGTCGTTGAACTTAGTCTTAAAACGAGGGGTAATCTTTGCTTCGGTCATTAGATGTCCTTACCCGAGCTCTTGGCGACGCGCACGCGGTTGGTGCGGGTCTTGCCATTGCGCTCTACGGTCTCGAGGCGGTAACCAACGCGGGTCGGCTTCTTGGTCTCGGCATCAACAATCGCAACGTTTGATACGTGGATTGAAGCTTCAACCTTTTCAATGCCGCCGGCTTCGCCGGTCATGGGGTTAGCCTTGTTGTGTTTGGTGACGATTTTTACGCCTTCAACCAGCACACGCTCGGTCTTAGGGAATACCTTAAGAACCTTGCCCTGCTTACCCTTATCTGCACCTGAAATGACCTGTACTAGGTCGCCAGACTTGATTTTAGCCATGAGTTAGAGCACCTCCGGAGCAAGTGAAATGATCTTCATGAACTTCTTGTCGCGCAGTTCGCGGCCAACAGGTCCGAAGATACGGGTGCCACGGGGGTCACCATCGGTGTTCTTGAGAATTACTGCTGAATTCTCATCGAACTTGATGTAGGAGCCGTCTGCACGACGAACTTCCTTCTTGGTGCGAACGACAACCGCCTTTACGACGTCGCCCTTCTTTACGGTACCGCCGGGGATAGCATCCTTAACGGTTGCGACGATGATGTCGCCAATGCCTGCGTAACGACGCTTTGAGCCGCCGAGAACACGGATGGTCAGGATTTCCTTCGCACCGGTGTTGTCAGCAACCTTGAGTCGTGACTCCTGCTGAATCATATTTCTCCTGTCGTCTCGCCGGTTCCGACACACGTATCTTGTGAGCCAGCCTTGCGGAACATTTGTACGGGATGTTGACGCGCCGGTCTCTTAACCTAAAATTCAGGGGAAGAGTTGGCGGACACGCCTGGGATCTGGTCATGCCCCGAACATTTGGACCCGCCTAATGAGCGGGCGAACCCCGCTGAAAAGCGGCATTATGTTGTGGCACGAAAAAATCCGTGGTTGTGCAGGTGCTTGTGTACCCACACAGAACTTCAACTTTATCACAGCATTTTTAGGCTGAATAGGGGGTCAGAGAGCAAAGAAGAGCGTGATTTACGCTGTACTCCCCCATCACATCACTCAGCAGCAAAAGCAGATGGCCCCCACCTACTTTCGTAGGTGGGGGCCATCTTAGCTCTTACAGAGTGAGAACTCGTATGCCTAAGATTTACTTAGCCTTCTCGATGATCTCTACAACGCGCCAGTGCTTTGAAGCAGATAGCGGGCGAGTCTCTGCCAGAAGAACGAGGTCACCGATACCAGCAGTGTTCTGCTCGTCGTGTGCCTTGATCTTCGAGCTACGGCGCAAAACCTTGCCGTACAGTGCGTGCTTCACGCGGTCCTCAACCTCAACGACTACAGTCTTGTCCATTTTGTCGGACACAACGTAGCCGCGGCGAGTCTTGCGGTAGCCGCGCTCTTCAGTCTTTACTTCACTCATGTGATTTAACCTTCGGTTGCGGGACGAATACCGAGCTCGCGTTCGCGAAGCACAGTGTAGATACGTGCGATGTCACGCTTGACCGAACGGATTCGACCGGGGTTTTCAAGCTGACCGGTGGCTGCCTGGAAACGGAGGTTGAACAGTTCCTCCTTCGACTCACGCAGCTTCTCTACCAGATTCTCGTTGGAGAGCTCTGCGAGGTTGTCGATGCTCAGATCCTTTGATCCAACTGCCATTTCTTATTCACCACCTTCGCGACGCACAACACGTGCCTTCATCGGGAGCTTGTGGATTGCGAGGCGCATAGCTTCGCGAGCCACTTCTTCGGATACGCCGGAGAGTTCAAACATGACTCGACCGGGCTTAACGTTTGCGACCCACCATTCGGGTGAACCCTTACCGGAACCCATACGGGTTTCAGCAGGCTTCTTGGTCAGGGGGCGGTCGGGATAAATGTTGATCCAAACCTTACCGCCACGCTTAATGTGGCGGGTCATCGCGATACGTGCAGCTTCAATCTGACGGTTGGTAACGTATGCGGGAGTGAGAGCCTGGATGCCCCACTCACCGAAGGTTACCTCGGTGCCACCCTTTGCCATGCCTGAACGCTTGGGGTGATGCTGCTTGCGGTACTTTACTCGACGGGGAATTAGCATTTATGCCTCACCGTTTTCTGCAGTCTTTGCTTCAGCGGGAGCTGAAGCATTGTCGGAACGACGTTCACGGCGAGGACCACGGTTACCGGTAGGACGACGACGGTCGCCACCGCGGGCGTTGCCGCGACGGTTACCTGCAGCCTGCTGTGCAGCAAGCTCGTTGTCGGTGAGGTCACCCTTGTAGATCCAAACCTTGACGCCGATGCGGCCGAAGGTAGTCTTAGCCTCGAAGAAGCCGTAGTCGATGTTTGCGCGCAGGGTGTGCAGGGGCACACGGCCTTCGCGGTAGAACTCGCTACGTGACATTTCAGCGCCACCCAGACGGCCGGAGCACTGGATACGGATACCCTTAGCACCTGCACGCTGTGCGGACTGGATTGCCTTCTTCATTGCGCGGCGGAAAGCTACGCGTGAAGCGAGCTGCTCTGCGACGCCCTGAGCAACAAGCTGAGCTGACAGATCGGGGTTTGCAACCTCGAGGATGTTCAGCTGGATCTGCTTGTTGGTGAGCTTCTCAAGCTCGCCACGGATACGGTCAGCTTCAGCGCCGCGGCGGCCGATGACGATACCGGGACGTGCGGTGTGGATGTCCACACGAACACGGTCACGGGTACGCTCGATTTCGACCTTAGCGATGCCTGCGCGTTCCATACCCTTAGACAGGAGTTCACGAATCTTTACATCTTCACGAACGAAGTCTGCGTAGCGCTCGCCCTCCTTGGTGGAGTCAGCGAACCACTTGGAGACGTGGTTGGTGGTGATGCCAAGTCGGAAACCGTTGGGGTTGATTTTCTGACCCATTTAGCGGCCCTCCTCCTCTGACGGGGTTGCAACGACCACAGTGATGTGGCTGGTGCGCTTGTTGATGCGGAACGCGCGACCCTGTGCACGAGGCTGAAAACGCTTCATGGTGGGGCCTTCGTTCGCGTATGCTTCGCTGATGAACAGCTCTTCTTCCTTGAAGGGCAGACCCTGCTGGGCTGCCTTCTGGCGAGCGTTTGCAACAGCTGATGCAACGATCTTGTATACCGGTTCTGAAGCACCCTGGGGGGCGAACTTCAAAATCGCCAGAGCCTCTTCCGCCTGCTTACCACGGATAAGGTTGATGACGCGGCGTGCCTTCATAGGCGTAACGCGTACGTAAGACGCAGTTGCCTTGGCTTCCATTGCCTATCTCTCTTTCGTCTATTGCCGAAAGGAAAACGTTTCTAAAAACGGTGTGAACCGTTTCTAGCGACGCTTGCCCTTGCGGTCGTCCTTAACGTGGCCACGGAATGTACGGGTGGGTGCAAACTCGCCGAGTTTGTGCCCAACCATGGACTCAGTGATGAACACGGGTACGTGCTTGCGTCCGTCGTGCACTGCGATGGTGTGTCCGAGCATGTCGGGGATAATCATCGAGCGACGGGACCAAGTCTTGATTACGTTCTTGGTGCCCTTTTCGTTCTGAGCTGCAACCTTTACAAAAAGGTGCTGATCGACGAAAGGACCCTTCTTCAAACTACGAGGCATGTTTCAGGCTCCTTAGCGCTTCTTGCCAGTACGACGGCGACGAACAATGAGCTTGTCGCTTTCCTTGTTGGGGCGACGGGTGCGTCCCTCAGGCTTACCATTGGGGTTAACCGGGTGACGGCCACCGGAGGTCTTGCCTTCACCACCACCGTGGGGGTGGTCAACGGGGTTCATGACAACACCACGAACGGTCGGGCGGATGCCCTTCCAGCGGTTGCGGCCAGCCTTACCCCAGTTGATGTTTGACTGCTCGGCGTTGCCAACCGAACCAACGGTTGCGCGGCAGCGAACATCAACGTTGCGGATTTCACCGGAGGGCAGACGCAGCTGGGCGTACTTGCCTTCCTTAGCGACCAGCTGGATGGATGCGCCAGCTGAGCGGCCCATCTTAGCGCCGCCACCGGGGCGGAGCTCTACAGCGTGAATCACGGTACCAACGGGGATGTTGCGCAGGGGCAGGTTGTTACCGGGCTTGATATCAGCCGAGGGACCTGACTCTACGACGTCGCCCTGTGCCAACTTGTTGGGGGCGATGATGTAACGCTTGGTGCCATCGAAGTAGTGCAGAAGAGCAATACGGGCAGTACGGTTGGGATCGTACTCGATGTGTGCAACGCGTGCGTTGACGCCGTCCTTGTCGTGACGACGGAAGTCGATCAGACGGTACTGGCGCTTGTGGCCACCACCCTTGTGGCGGGTGGTGATGCGGCCGGTGTTGTTACGGCCACCCTTTTTGGGGAGCGGACGAACCAGGGACTTTTCCGGGGTTGAGCGAGTGATTTCTGCGAAATCTGATACGCTCGAACCGCGGCGACCCGGGGTCGTCGGCTTGTGCTTACGAATACCCATTTAGATATTTCTTTCCTTCGCTAAAGTGGTCTCCGGCTGCTTATGCTGCCGGACCGCCGAAGAGGTCGATTGAACCTTCCTTGAGGGTTACAATCGCACGCTTGGTGTCTTTACGAGCACCCCAACCGAAACGGGTGCGCGTACGCTTGCCCTGACGGTTAGCGGTGTTGATGGAAGCAACCTTGACATCGAAAATGCTTTCGATGGCCTGCTTGATTTCCAGCTTGTTTGAGCGGGGGTCTACGAGGAAGGTGTACTTACCTTCATCGAGCTGACCGTAGCTCTTTTCCGAAACGACGGGAGCAATGATCACGTCGCGGGGGTCTTTGAAGTTGGAGACAGTCATTAGTTAGCAGCCTCTTTCTTTGCCTTAGATGCAACAGCGACGAATACGTCGAATGCGTCCTTGGTGAAGATAACGTCATCTGAGATCAGAACATCGTAGGTGTTCAGCTGATCTGCGTAGAGGACGTGAACGTTCTCAAGGTTGCGTGCTGACAGCGCTGAAACGTCGTCCTTGCGGTCGATAACGATCAGAGCGTTCTTGCGGCTGGTGATCTCTGCAATTGCTGCCAGTGCTGCCTTGGTGGAGGGCTTGGTGCCATCAACTAGGGTTTCGACAACGTGGATGCGGTCGTGACGAGCGCGATCCGAGAGAGCGCCGCGCAGTGCAGCTGCAATCATCTTCTTGGGGGTACGCTGTGCGTAGTTACGCGGGGTCGGGCCGTGTACAACGCCGCCACCGGTCATGTGCGGTGCGCGGATTGAGCCCTGACGTGCGCGGCCAGTGCCCTTCTGCTTGAAGGGCTTACGACCTGCACCGGAAACTTCGCCGCGGTTTTTGGTCTTGTGGGTACCCTGACGTGCTGCAGCGAGCTGAGCTACGACAACCTGGTGAAGGAGGGGTACTGATGCCTGCGCGTCAAAAATATCTGCGGGCAGGTCTACCTTTACGGTCTTGACAGCCATGATGTACTAGGCTCCCTTCACAGCGGTGCGAACCAGAACAACGCCGCCCTTAGGACCGGGGATAGCACCCTTGATCAGAAGAACGTTGTTTTCTGCGTCGACACCCTGAATGGTCAGGTTCATGGTGGTGTGGCGTGCAGCGCCCATACGGCCTGCCATGCGCATACCCTTGAACACGCGTGCGGGGTAGGATGCGCCACCGATTGAACCGGGCTTACGGTGGTTCTTGTGTGCACCGTGTGATGCACCAACACCGGAGAAGCCGTGACGCTTCATTACACCGGCAAAGCCTTTACCCTTGGTCTTGCCAACTACGTCAACCTTCTGGCCAGCTTCGAAGAGCTCAACGGTCAGTTCCTGACCGAGTGAGTATTCAGCTGCGTCTGAGGTGCGGAGTTCAACGAGGTGACGGCGAGGAGTTACGCCTGCCTTCTCGAAGTGGCCTGCCAGAGGCTTGGTTACCTTGCGAGCTTCGATGGAACCGAAACCGATCTGGATAGCTTCGTAGCCATCGGTTTCAGCGTTGCGGAGTTGGGTAACAACGTTCGAATCGGCCTTGACGACAGTGACGGGCACGAACTTGCCGTTTTCATCCCAAATCTGGGTCATACCAAGCTTGGTGCCTAGCAGGCCCTTAACCTGGCGCTCGATCTTGTTAGTCATTTAGATGCGATCCTCTACAGCTTGATTTCGATGTTTACGTCTGCCGGAAGGTCTAGACGCATGAGGGCATCAACAGCCTTAGGGGTCGGATCAACAACGTCGATCAGACGCTTGTGCGTGCGCATTTCAAAGTGCTCGCGGCTGTCCTTGTACTTGTGAGGTGAACGGATAACAACGTATACGTTCTTTTCGGTGGGCAGCGGCACCGGGCCAACTACCGTCGCACCTGCACGAGTTACTGTCTCAACGATTTTCCGTGCTGATGAATCAATGACCTCGTGGTCATATGACTTCAGACGGATGCGGATTTTCTGTCCCGCCATCTGTCGGACTCTCTTTCTGTCTACTTCCCTGTAACGGAGCGGTTGCTCCTTTATGTGATGCTTTAGGTTAAGAAACTCATAGCTTCTCTTGCACCACCTCGAACAGACTGAATCCGGTGAAACCGGGTTCCTCACCCTGCCGAGGCACCGACCCCCGAACTCGGGCGTGTCGCGTACTTTGTGATGAATTTGCGCTTCACAGCCCTTGAACTGATCGATTGGGTCATATTTGGGCTTACTCTAGAATCCAGAATCTTGAACGATTCATAGCCTGCTTAAAGCGGTAAGCGCTTGAACAACGTCTTCTATTCTACAGGCTCAGTTATCACTTGCAACCCCCAGAATTGATTAGTGCTAGCTCTCACATGAGCCCCTCGGTGAGCTCTGAACAGTACCCCCGCTCTTAACATACGGGAAAGCGTCAAAGGATCTTAGTCTGACTGGTCTAGCATGAAAAATATGAGCCTGCCATCTCCCCCACCTGAATACCCATCAAACCCGTGGGATCCGCCTGCTTCAGTGCTGGCTGCCAGAGTAAATCCGCCGGTATCGCTTCACCCGCCGCGACAGGATCGTCGAGCCTTGGAAAATATCTTCCTAAATCTCGGCCTTTACCTGGGTAGCCTTCTCATTATCAGCGCTTCCTCCCTTTTAGTGAGCTCAGTAGCAACGGCTCCTATGCAGGGTGTTCTTCTATGCGCACTCACCTTACTCGTCTACGTCGCGGGTTTGGTCAGCTACCGGTGGATTCCAAAACTACGCCTGGCGTCCTACTCTTTTACGGCGACGGGGTTGGCACTCATTCCCCTGTGCGGTCTTGCCGTTTATCACCTGATGTGGCCCCTTTCCGGGGCTTTACTCTGGCTACTGGTATCACTGGTAGGCACCGCAGCCGTCTTGGGAGCCCTGGCTCTCATGAAAGCACGGGTCATGATCTACCTGGCAATTGCCTTCATAGTCTCCGATGTACTTGCTGTCTCTAAGACAATGCAGGTGGGGCTGATTTGGTACTTTGTGTCTCTTTTGCTGCTCGCAACAGCTCTGGCCCTGACACAACGATTCGCATCAGCACAGTTACCTGTGCAGCTTACTCGCGGGATCAACGACTCTGCCCGCGTCTTTGTCCCGGTCACCATGTTTGCTTCGATGATGATAGGAACACGGTTGCATTTTTGGGAAACGGCACTCATCTTTGTGCTCGGTACCCTCTACGCGGTTACTTTTGTTGCTCTGGATCGAAGTTTTTACTTCTATGTGCAGGCCCGCGTCTATTCGCTGCTGGCTACTCTTTACTTCACGCTCTGGCTTTGTGAGTACTTGAATAACTATGTATATGTTCTGCTCCCAACTGCGATTCTGTCGCTGATATCTTGTTTCATCTTAGGTTTGGTCAATTTGCCGGCTCTACCTTGGGCGCCTTCTAAAGATCTTATGGCGACCTGGTGTCTAGCCCAGCCCCCAGTGATTTTCTCTGTTGCAGCAGTAATGGTGGATGCTCACGCGGAACCCACCTTATTCGGCAACTCTTCCGGCGGTGTGGGGGCCACTCTGGTTCTTTCCCTGCTGGTCACCCTTAATGCGGCCGCCTTAGGGTTGGTGGGCAGAAGCCGTCTAAAAACTTATATCCCAGCTTTAGCCTTCATCGTGGGAATCTTAGGTTTTATTGCTCTACCCACCATCCCATTAGTAGTTCTACTTCTTGGCCTAGCAGCACTGCACGTCATGCCTAAGCCCCTCAGTCACGGGGCACAGCTGCCTGGTGTTGCAGGCGGTTTAGCTCTCCCCGCTCTACTTCTACTGCTCTTGCAGATCACAGACTCCCACAGTTATTGGGCTCTATTATTTTTAGGTCTATCCGGTGCAGTTTGCTACCTCTATAGTGAGCTGGCAACCCCCAAGACGGCAGAAACTCCCTCCAACGCCCGGATCTTCTCAGCTATCACTCTGCTGGCATCGGGTGTTATCACCCCAGTACTTCTGTCTATAGGTGTTGATGTTGCCTACAGGTACCGGGTCATCCCTGGAAGTCTCGAGTACAGCGCTTTATCCGTGGGCATTGCTTCTTATCTTGGACTGATTGTTGCCGGGGCACTTTTGACACTTGACCGCACCTATCGAGCTCTTGATGCCAGACCGATTCATCAGAAAGCCCCAGTTTCAGGCCAGATATATACTCTTTCTCCCCTGCAAACCCCCTACCTGCTCCTTACGGCTCTCTACGTTTCAGTTAGTCTCATCCTTATCACCACGCCAGCGGTTCTAATGAGCCACCGGGACTATTTGGTGTATGCAGCGCTGTTGCTGAGTACGCTAGCAATCTTCTGGAAGACCAGCCCCAGAACTTTCAGTCACCTAGGTATCTTGATTCGCCTTTACCTACTGTGGGCTGCTGTCCAGCTAACGATTACTAGCTCACTGTTCTCTCTCCATACCGCCCTCATCATCACCTTCTTGACGGCCCTGCTCTCTGCTTGTTCTCTTCTGCTCATCCGATTCCACCAGCTCAGCAGATCAGCCAATACAGAACTCATCACCGGTCTTGTATTTGGCTGGATAGCTCTTCTAGCTGCGCTCCCCCTTATCCGAACAGACATCAGAGTCGCAGCCCTCCTCGGTGCTCTGCTTCTTACCGGTTTAGCTCTTCTCTGGCAGATTACGTCACGTCGCCCGGCGGTATCCGCGTTGCAGGTAGCGCTTGCCGCCGGTGCCCTCACTCTTCTGGGCTATCCTCTTCTTACCGGCAGCTTGAGGCTTTCGGACGCGCTGAGTCTCTTGCTCCTGGGAATGTTGAGCCTTGCCGGGAGTAAAACCTGGGCCGCTCTCAGCGTCTCGACTCAACCAGCACATGTCAGTAACCCCAACCAGGAGGACTATTTGGGTCGTTGGGGATACGCCTATAACGTCACCACTGCCCGAACAGGTCTTGCCCTTACCCACGTCTATCTCTTACACCCGGTATGGGCAGAACCTCTAGCTCTCTCCTGCCTTGCCATCCTGATTCTTACTGCAGGTTGGTGGGTCCAGGTAGCTCCGCAGATGCGCCTCTACCCACCTCTAGTGGGTATCAACCTCCTCATGTTCCGTATTCTCGTAGAGAACGAGATGCGGGAAGCGTTCCTCTATTTGTCACAGGCCCTAGTTTTCAGCTTCAGCCTGCTCCTCGTCTTCAGCATCATTAGGAGACAGAAACCCTCCCTGATTCTCTACAGTATTGCTCTTGGGATACAAGCCTTTGGTACCCTCTATTTGACGGTGGCTGGCTGGTCTCTTACCTGGAGCGACCGGCTCATCATCGTGCTAGTCACCCTGGTGCTACTCGTCGCTACAGTACTCCTGAAACCTAAGATCCTGGTGATTCTTGTAGTGGCTATGCTGTCCTACCAGATTCTCTACATCGTCGGTGGACTCAACATCTTCTCGCTCTTCATCCTGGGCTTCGCCCTCATTGGCTTAGTCATCTGGCGTCTACTAGCCCGCGATGAAACTATACAAACACAACCCCACCTGCCCCGCCGGCCTTGTGGCTCCCAGCCAACTGCGCCACCGGCTACAGGAAGCAACCCTAGCGGGACCCAACAAACATCAATCCCAGCCTGGCAGAAATCAGACCATACACCTTAAAAGGCAATAAGTCTCCTTGGCCACCCGACGCTCTAGGACCGGCTCTCTATCGGGCTAGTTAGCTTTCAGGCTGGACGGTTTCTTTTGGGTATAGCAGAGGGCCCCCGGCATTGCCGGGGGCCCTCTGCATGGGTTCGTTACCGAGGTCAAAGCCTGGTTAGAACATCAGGTAAGCAGTACTTACTTGATGATCTTGGTAACGCGACCTGAACCAACGGTGCGGCCGCCTTCGCGGATTGCGAAGCCGAGGCCCTCTTCCATAGCGATTTCCTGGATGAGCTCAACGGTCATCTCGGTGTTGTCGCCAGGCATAACCATTTCGGTGCCCTCGGGGAGGGTGATAACGCCGGTTACGTCAGTGGTACGGAAGTAGAACTGAGGACGGTAGTTCGAGTAGAAGGGGTTGTGGCGGCCGCCTTCATCCTTGGAAAGGATGTAAACGTTAGCCTCGAACTGGGTGTGGGGGGTGATGGAGCCGGGAGCTACAACAACCTGGCCACGCTCTACGTCATCGCGCTTCAGACCGCGGAGCAGAAGGCCACAGTTTTCGCCTGCCCATGCTTCGTCGAGCTGCTTGTGGAACATTTCGATACCGGTAACGGTGGTCTTCTGGATGGGACGGATACCAACGATTTCAACTTCAGAGTTGATCTTGAGGGTACCGCGCTCTGCACGGCCGGTAACAACGGTACCGCGACCGGTGATGGTGAAGACGTCCTCGATGGGCATGAGGAAGGGCTTGTCCTTATCGCGGACGGGGTCCGGGATGTACTCATCGACTGCGTCCATGAGTTCCTCAACCTTAGCAACCCACTCAGCGTCGCCTTCAAGAGCCTTGAGAGCTGAAACGCGAACTACGGGAGCTTCGTCGCCGTCGAATTCCTGTGATGAAAGAAGTTCACGAACTTCCATTTCAACGAGGTCGAGGAGTTCTTCGTCGTCAACCATGTCTGACTTGTTGAGTGCAACAAGCAGGGTGGGAACGCCAACCTGGCGAGCCAGCAGAACGTGCTCGCGGGTCTGAGCCATGGGACCGTCGGTAGCAGCAACAACGAGGATTGCGCCGTCCATCTGAGCAGCACCGGTGATCATGTTCTTGACATAGTCAGCGTGGCCGGGAGCGTCAACGTGTGCGTAGTGACGCTTCTCGGTCTGGTACTCGATGTGAGCAATGTTGATGGTAATACCGCGCTGGCGCTCTTCGGGAGCGGAGTCGATAGCACCGAAGTCGCGCTGCTCGTTCAGATCGGGGTACTTGTCAGCAAGAACCTTTGAGATTGCAGCGGTCAGGGTGGTCTTACCGTGGTCAACGTGACCAATGGTACCAACGTTTACGTGAGGCTTGGAGCGCTCGAACTTAGCCTTAGCCAAGAGTATTCCTCCTATAGAGAAGTTATGAAAACGTGCACTCGGGTTTCACACCGGCGCAATCCGCCAAAAAGCGGTCTAGCTACCACAATAGCGGATAACGCCGGTGAGTTGAAACCCTAGAACGGTTTCACGGATATGGTTTTTTCAAAAAGAGGTGCGACTCACTTGCGGTGAGTTACGCGGGGACGAAATTACTCGCCGCGGCTCTTCTGGATGATTTCATCAGCAACGTTCTTGGGAACCTCTGAGTAGCTGTCGAACTCCATGGAGAACACAGCGCGACCCTGGGTCTTTGAACGGAGGTCACCGATGTAACCGAACATTTCTGACAGCGGAACAAGAGCGTGAACGATCTTGACACCTGCTGCGTCTTCCATTGACTGGATCTGACCGCGGCGTGAGTTGAGGTCGCCGATAACGTCGCCCATGTACTCTTCCGGGGTACGAACTTCAACAGCCATCAGCGGTTCAAGCAGAACCGGGTTAGCGCGGCGTGCGCCTTCCTTGAAGACCATTGAGCCTGCGATTTTGAACGCCATTTCTGACGAGTCAACATCGTGGTAAGCACCATCGATCAGGGTTGCCTTCACACCAACAACGGGGTAGCCAGCGAGGATACCGAGCTGCATTGCGTCCTGGATACCGGCGTCAACAGAGGGGATGTATTCACGGGGAACACGACCACCGGTGACGGCGTTGCTGAACTCGTAGAGTTCTTCTGAATCGAGGGGGATGGGCTCGAAGGAAACCTGAACCTTAGCGAACTGACCTGAACCACCGGTCTGCTTCTTGTGGGTGTAATCCACCTTATCAACAGCCTTGCGGATGGTCTCGCGGTAAGCAACCTGAGGCTTACCAACGTTAGCTTCAACCTTGAATTCACGCTTCATACGGTCAACGATGATGTCGAGGTGAAGCTCGCCCATGCCACCGATTTCGGTCTGGCCGGTTTCTTCGTTAAGTGAAACGGTGAAGGTGGGATCCTCTGCAGAAAGCTTCTGGATCGCGGTTGACATCTTTTCCTGGTCACCCTTGGTCTTGGGTTCAATTGCCACGAAGATCACGGGAGCGGGGAAAGTCATCGACTCAAGGACAATCGGGTTAGCGATATCACAGAGGGTGTCACCGGTGGTGGTGTCCTTCAGACCAATCGCTGCGTAGATGTGACCTGCCTGAATCTCATCAACCGGGTTCTCCTTGTTGGAGTGCATCTGGAAGAGCTTACCGATGCGCTCTTTCTTGCCCTTAGTTGAGTTGAGAACCTGCTGGCCTGATGAAGCCTTACCCGAGTAAACACGGATGTAGGTTAGCTGGCCGTAGAAGGGGTGAGCTGCAACCTTGAACGCCAGAGCTGCGAAAGGCTCGTCAGCTGAGGGGGTGCGGGTCAGTTCAACTTCTTCATCGTTGGGCTTGTGACCAACCATTGCGGGAACGTCAAGGGGGGTGGGCAGGTAATCCAGAACAGCGTCAAGCATAGGCTGCACACCGCGGTTCTTGAATGCTGAACCACAGAAAACGGGGTAAGCCTCGTTGTTCACGGTCAGCTTGCGTACGCCAGCCTTGATTTCCTCAATGGTGATTTCTTCACCTTCGAGGTATTTGTTCATCAGCTCGTCTGAAGCTTCTGCAACAGACTCAACGAGCTGCGAACGGTACTCTTCAGCCTTTTCCTTGAGGTCAGCAGGGATTTCCTGGATCTCGTAGGAAGCGCCCATGGTTACGTCACCCTTGGCATCGCCGGGCCATACGTAAGCCTGCATGGTGAGCAGGTCTACGACACCGATGAAGTCGTTTTCAGCGCCGATGGGCAGCTGCATCACGAGGGGGGTGGCACCAAGACGCTTGATGATGGTATCTACGGTGAAGTAGAAGTCAGCGCCCAGCTTGTCCATCTTGTTGACGAAGCAGATGCGGGGAACTTCGTACTTGTCAGCCTGACGCCAAACGGTCTCAGACTGGGGCTCAACGCCTTCCTTGCCGTCGAAGACTGCAACAGCGCCATCGAGGACGCGCAGTGAACGCTCAACCTCAACGGTGAAGTCAACGTGGCCGGGGGTGTCGATGATGTTAATCTGGTTGTCTTTCCAGAAGCAGGTGGTAGCCGCGGAGGTAATGGTGATACCGCGTTCCTGTTCCTGAGCCATCCAGTCCATGGTTGACGCACCGTCGTGGGTTTCACCGATTTTGTGATTAATACCGGTGTAGAAGAGGATGCGTTCGGTGGTGGTGGTTTTACCGGCGTCAATGTGCGCCATAATACCGATGTTGCGGACCTTGTTCAGGTCGGTAAGCACGTCTAGTGCCACTTTGTTCTCCCTTGTGAGAAACTTCGAAAGCCTGCCACCTTACACGGAGTGCAAAAGGTCGGCAGGCTGCGAAGAAATTACCAGCGGTAGTGTGCGAAGGCCTTGTTGGACTCGGCCATCTTGTGAGTGTCTTCGCGACGCTTCACAGCGGCACCGAGACCGTTAGATGCATCCAGGATCTCGTTCATGAGACGCTCGGTCATGGTCTTCTCGCGGCGAAGCTTTGAGAAACCTACGAGCCAGCGGAGTGCTAGGGCAGTTGAACGGCCCGGGCGAACTTCTACGGGAACCTGGTAGGTTGCGCCACCGACGCGGCGTGAGCGAACCTCAAGAGCAGGCTTGATGTTGTCCATAGCCTTCTTGAGAGTTGCAACGGGGTCTTCACCGGACTTGGCAGCAACACCCTCAAGTGCACCGTAAACGATGCGCTCAGCGGTTGACTTCTTGCCGTCCAGCAGAACCTTGTTGATGAGCTGGGTAACCAGCGGTGAACCGTAAACGGGATCGTTTACGAGGGGACGCTTAGGAGCGGGACCCTTACGAGGCATTACTTCTTCTCCTTCTTTGCGCCGTAGCGTGAACGAGCCTGACCGCGGCCCTTAACGCCCTGGGTATCCAGTGCGCCACGAACGATCTTGTAACGAACACCGGGGAGGTCCTTCACATGGCCACCGCGCACGAGCACGATGGAGTGTTCCTGAAGGTTGTGACCTTCACCGGGGATGTAAGCCGTTACTTCTACGCCGCCGTTGAGCTTAACACGTGCGACCTTACGCAGTGCTGAGTTCGGCTTCCTGGGGGTGGTGGTGTATACACGGGTGCATACGCCACGCTTCATGGGGTTGCCCTTAAGTGCGGGCGCCTTGGTCTTTACGACCTTGGGTGCACGGCCCTTACGGACCAACTGCTGAATTGTAGGCACTTGTTCTCCGTTTGGTTTCGGTCGCTCCGCTAGGTGCGACCGGTTACTGTATCTTGCGGCTAGACTCTAGCCCCTCAAGTATTTGCAGGTGATGCTGTTTGAACAACATCTCCTCCAGGTGGAAAAGGTGTTGCTCCTGCGGTTTCACCTGCACAACACGTGCTGTATTGGGCGAGCTTTTATATAACGCGCAAAAGAATCACATTGACTTAGCTGTTTTTACCCAGACATGACGAAAAATGGCATTTAGGCCTCAAGATCGCTGACCAACAAAAGTTGGGGCGAACAAGGCCAAAGGACGGTGTCCGTTCTGCCATTGGTATTCCGTACGATGCCAGCTGGGAAGAGCTAGCTAAGTACTCCACATAGAACTATAGCCGGTTACCGTGGTTTTAATCCACCCCGATAACCGACTATTTAAGCCTTTAATCCCTCAAAACAGGTGATGTCAGGCACGTAGGTAGCCTCATGCGTCGCGGTGAGTGATAGCTTGGGGCGCCTGGGTCTACGCCAAGATTTTCAATTCAGCCTTCGAGCGGACCGTGAAAGGGTTAGTTACTTCGGTAAAGGGGGTGAGAGCCTCTGATGCCACCTTGGTGTCCACGTTGTAGACCAGGCGGTAGTGGCCCGGAGTAGCGGTGGCAGAGGCTCTCCATTCAATGGTGACCCTCGACTGAGCCGCCAGGTGACGCTTCCACTTGAAGCTGGTATCAGGGTCATTATCAGCAGGTACCTTAACCCAGCGTCCACGCTTGTAGGCCTGCACCAAGATGACCCGGGAGTCGTCCGCTGGTTAGGACGCCGGTTTGTGCCCCAGTACCTCTCTGTCTAGCCTAGGACTCAGTGCAGTTATCGGGCCGGAAAGAAGGACGCTGTGAGCAGGATTGATGAATCGTTTTTGGTGGGCCTCCTGGGCAGCGGCATCAATGCCTCTCTCACTCCCCCGATGCACGAGATGGCTGCTGACCAATTAGGGATCCGTTACCTTTATCGCCCCCTAGACATTGATGCCCTGGGCCCTCATCAACGAGCCTTCACTGCCGACGACTGCGGCACTCTCTTGAGCTACGGGCTGGCCCTGGGTTATAACGCTTTCAACATTACTTACCCCTGCAAGCAGCTCATTATGCAACACCTCGATCAGGTATCTGAACATGCTCTGCAACTCGGCGCGGTCAATACGGTAGTAATCGAAGACGGCGCAACGGTAGGCTACAACACCGATTACTCAGGCTTTTCTTTCGCTTTAGACAGCGGGCTAGCACTAGCACCTGAGGACCTAGATACGGTGCTCCAGTTGGGTGCCGGTGGCGCTGGCTCTGCCACTGCTTATGCTCTGCTGAGCCGCGGAGTCAAAACGCTCTTCCTCTTCGATATTTCAGCTCAACAAGCCCAAGCGCGGGCCAGCCAGCTACAAGACCTCTTCCCCTCCCAAAAAATCGTGGCGTTAACTCCAGAGCAGCTAGCTTCCGCGCTGGCATCCTCCCGTGGTTTGGTAAATGCTACCCCCATCGGTATGCATCACCACCCCGGCGCTCCCCTAGACCTCTCGCTCCTACGCGCTGACCTGTGGGTTGCCGACGTTATCTACCTGCCCCAGGACACCCCTCTGATCACCGCAGCCCGCGCACTCGGGGCGCGCACCCTACCCGGCGGCCTCATGGCGGTAGGCCAAGCCGTAGATGCCTTCACGCTCATTACCGGCCAACGCCCCGATATTCCAGAACTCCACCGTTTTTTCTTACAAGAAACCGGCAATGAGCTCCCTCTTAGTTTTTGAGCACAGCAAAGGGCGCTTTCCCACGAAGAGTGAGAAAGCGCCCTTTGGCTTAGCCTAACGGCTCAAGAACGGTTTACTTACCGAACTCGTAGTCATCCAGCGGAATCGCCTGGAACTCGGGGCTAATAGCACCCTCGTTGGTCTCGGCGTAGCTGAAATCGTTATAGGGGGTCGCGGTCTGCGCAAACATCGCTTCGCGAGCCTCGTCGGTGGGTTCAACCTCGATATCGTTGTAACGAGCGAGACCGGTACCGGCGGGGATCAGCTTACCAATGATGACGTTTTCCTTGAGGCCAACCAGCGGATCAGACTTACCTTCCATAGCCGCCTGAGTCAGAACTCGGGTAGTTTCCTGGAAGGAAGCAGCTGACAGCCAGGACTCGGTGGCCAGTGACGCCTTCGTGATACCCATCAGCTCGGGGCGGCCCGCAGCAGGACGCTTACCCTCAGCCAGAGCAGCGCGGTTAGCGCGCTGGAAGGCAATGTTCTCAACCAATTCACCGGGTAGCAGTGCGGTATCGCCGGAATCAATCACGGTAATACGGCGCAGCATCTGGCGGACGATAACCTCAACGTGCTTATCGTGAATGCCTACACCCTGTGAACGGTAGACGCCCTGAACCTCATCCACCAGGTGCTTCTGAGCCTCACGGGGGCCACGAATACGCAGCACCTCCTTGGGGTCAACAGCACCGGCAACGAGCTGCTCACCGACCTCGATGTGATCGCCTTCAGTAACATTGAGGCGGGCACGACGCAGGACGGGGTAGGCGATGGGCTCATCGCCATTATCCGGAGTGATGACAACCTTCAGTGACTTCTCAGTGTCCTCAATCGACACGCGACCGGTGACCTCTGAAATCGGAGCTACGCCCTTGGGGGTACGTGCTTCGAAGAGTTCCTGAATACGGGGCAGACCCTGGGTAATATCATCCGCTGATGCGACACCACCGGTGTGGAAGGTACGCATGGTTAGCTGGGTACCGGGTTCACCGATGGACTGAGCAGCGATAATACCGACAGCCTCACCAATATCGACCAGGTTGCCTGATGCCATAGAACGGCCGTAGCAGAGTGCACAGACACCAACAGCTGATTCACAAGTCAGGACCGAGCGGACCTTAACTTCCTGAATGCCAGCCTTGTAGAGATCATCAATGACGATATCTGACACGTCAGCGCCGGCAGCCGCCAAGACGGTGCCGTCTTCAGCCTTCACGTCAACAGCCAAAGCGCGGCCGTGGATTGAAGACTCAACGTTCTCGTGCAAGGAAACGGCGCCGGTGTGCTCGTCCACCTGGGTAAGAGGCAGAGTCAGACCGCGGCGGGTGCCACAGTTGTCTTCGCGCACGATGACATCCTGAGAAACGTCCACCAGACGGCGGGTTAGGTAACCCGAGTTAGCGGTACGCAACGCGGTATCAGCCAGACCCTTACGTGCACCGTGGGTTGCAATGAAGTACTCCAGAACCGATAGGCCTTCACGGTAAGAAGACTTAATCGGGCGGGGCATAATTTCACCCTTGGGGTTAGACACCAGACCACGGATACCGGCAATCTGACGAACCTGCATCCAGTTACCACGTGCACCCGAGGTGACCATGCGGTTGATGGTGGTGTTCTTCTCAGCCAGGTTTTCCTTCATAGCCTCAGCAACCTCATCGGTTGCCTTGGTCCAGATGTCGATGAGCTCGGTACGACGCTCAACGTCGTCAATCAGACCCATCTCGAACTGGGATTCGATGTCAGCTGCCTGCTTCTCGTAGCCTTCCATAATGGCGGGCTTGGTGGGGGGCGCTGCGATGTCAGAAACAGCAACGGTCACACCTGAGCGCGAAGCGTAGTAGAAGCCGGTGTTCTTCAGGTTATCCAGTGAACGGGCAACTACGTACATGGGGTACTTCTCAGCAAGATCGTTGATCAGTGCACCCAGTGACTTCTTGTCTGCAACACCGGTGTACCAGGGGTAATCGGCGGGCAGAGCCTGGTTGAAGATAACCTGGCCGACGGTGGTTTCAACGAGAACGGGCTGACCTACCTCGTAACCTTCAGGAGCCTCAAAGCCCTCGTAGGGTACGAAGTCATCAAGAATAATCTTGACCTTGGTGTAGAGCTCAATCTCGTGACGGTCCATCGCCATAATCGCTTCAGCGTAAGACGAGAACAGGCGACCTTCGTTCTTTTCACCTTCACGTGCGGTAGTGAGGTGGAAGAGACCGATGATCATATCCTGGTCAGGTACCGCAACGGGACGGCCGTCTGAGGGCTTTAGGATGTTGTTAGAGGACAGCATCAGAATGCGAGCTTCAGCCTGCGCTTCGGGTGACAGCGGCAGGTGAACTGCCATCTGGTCGCCGTCGAAGTCAGCGTTGAATGCTGAACATACGAGCGGGTGCAGCTGGATAGCCTTACCTTCAACCAGCTGGGGTTCGAAGGCCTGGATACCCAGACGGTGCAGGGTAGGTGCGCGGTTCAGGAGCACGGGGTGCTCGGTGATGACCTCTTCGAGAACGTCCCACACCTGGGGGCGGAAACGCTCTACCATGCGCTTAGCGCTCTTGATGTTCTGAGCATGGTTGAGATCAACCAGACGCTTCATCACAAAGGGCTTGAAGAGCTCAAGCGCCATCTGCTTGGGCAGACCACACTGGTGCATTTCCAGAGTGGGGCCACCGACAATAACGGATCGACCCGAGTAGTCAACGCGCTTACCCAGAAGGTTCTGACGGAAACGACCCTGCTTACCCTTCAGCATGTCTGAAAGGGACTTAAGAGGACGGTTACCGGGGCCAGTGACAGGGCGACCGCGACGGCCGTTGTCAAAGAGTGAGTCAACCGCTTCCTGCAGCATGCGCTTTTCGTTGTTCACGATGATCTCGGGGGCACCGAGTTCCAGCAGACGCTTCAGACGGTTGTTACGGTTGATCACACGACGGTAGAGGTCGTTGAGGTCGGAAGTCGCAAAGCGGCCACCGTCCAGCTGCACCATGGGGCGCAGTTCTGGCGGAATCACAGGGACGTGATCCAGGACCATGCCCAGCGGTGAGTTATCAGTGGTCAGGAAGGCGTTAACAACCTTCAGACGCTTCAGGGCGCGGGTCTTACGCTGGCCCTTACCGGTCTGAATGGTGTCCTTCAGAGACTCAGCTTCGGCTTCCATATCGAAGGTCTCAAGACGCTTCTTGATAGCCTCAGCACCCATGGAGCCTTCAAAGTACATACCGTACTTATCGACCATGCCACGGTAGAGCGCCTCATCACCTTCAAGATCAGCGACCTTGAGGTTCTTGAAGCGATCCCAGACGCGCTCTAGCTGCTCAATTTCGCGTTCTGCGTTCTTGCGAACCGACGCCATCTGACGCTCAGCGCTATCACGGAGCTTACGCTTCTCGGCAGCCTTGCCACCTTCAGCCTCAACACGAGCGAGTTCCTCTTCGGTTTCGCGGGCAATGAGGTTGATGTCGGCATCCAGCTGATCCTGCAGAACCTTCTTCTCGCGGTCGTGCGCGGCCTGAAGATTGGGCAGGTCCTCGTGGCGAGCGTCCTCGTCCACAGCGGTAATCATGTAGGCGGCGAAGTAAATGATCTTCTCAAGATCCTTCGGAGCCAGATCCAGCAGGTAGCCCAGGCGTGAGGGCACGCCCTTGAAGTACCAGATGTGAGTCACGGGAGCAGCAAGCTCAATGTGACCCATGCGCTCGCGGCGCACCTTGGCGCGGGTTACCTCAACACCACAGCGTTCACAGATAATGCCCTTGAAGCGTACACGCTTGTACTTACCGCAGTAGCATTCCCAGTCGCGGGTGGGGCCGAAGATACGCTCATCAAAGAGGCCTTCTTTCTCCGGCTTGAGGGTTCGGTAGTTGATGGTTTCGGGCTTCTTAACCTCGCCGTACGACCAGCTCAGAATATCTGCTGAGGTCGCAAGGCCAATTCGCATCAAACCAAGTGAAGATTCGTTGGACATGTGGTCCTTATCTCTTTCCTAGTGTTATGAAGTCTTAGTTCTGGGCAACGATGAGGGTAAACCTGCAAAGGTTTAGACCTCTTCTACGGAGTTGGGTTCCGCGTGAGACAGGTCAATACCCAGCTCACCTGCTGCCCGGAAGCCTTCATCTTCTACATCGCGCATTTCGATGGTCTTACCGTCAGTTGAGAGAACCTCAACGTTCAGGCAAAGTGACTGCATTTCCTTGATCAGGACCTTGAAGGACTCGGGGACGCCGGGTTCGGGGATGTTCTCACCCTTAACGATCGCCTCGTAGACCTTCACGCGGCCGTGAACGTCATCGGACTTTACGGTCAGGATTTCCTGCAGGGTGTAAGCAGCACCATAGGCTTCAAGCGCCCACACTTCCATCTCACCAAAGCGCTGACCGCCGAACTGAGCCTTACCGCCCAGGGGCTGCTGGGTAATCATGGAGTAGGGGCCGGTGGAGCGTGCGTGAATCTTGTCGTCCACCAGGTGGTGCAGCTTCAAGATGTACTGGTAACCCACGGAAACGGGCTCGGGGAAGGGCTCGCCAGAACGGCCATCGAGCAAGCGTGCCTTACCGGAACGGTTGATCAGACGATCACCGTCACGGTTGGGGTTAGCATGATCGAGCAGTTCGAAGAGTTCATCTTCGCCCGCGCCGTCGAAGACCGGGGTTGCCACGGTGGTGGGGCCGGTTTCCTTGGGGAAGTTATGCAGCTTGTCGATCCAGGCGGGGTTGCCGTCAATCTTCCAACCCTGCTTAGCGAGCCAGCCGGTGTGAACTTCGAGTACCTGACCGATGTTCATACGACCGGGGACGCCGAGGGGGTTAAGGATGATGTCAACGGGGGTACCGTCTTCCATGAAGGGCATATCTTCAACGGGAAGGATCTTGGTAATAACACCCTTGTTACCGTGGCGGCCTGCCAGCTTATCGCCAACAGTGATCTTGCGCTTCTGAGCAACGTAGACGCGCACCAGCTGGTTAACACCGCTGGGCAGATCATCTTCGTCAGTATCGCGGTCAAAGATGCGCACGCCGATAACAGTACCTGATTCACCGTGAGGGACCTTCAGGGAGGTATCGCGG
Source organism: Rothia sp. LK2492 (assembly GCF_040946345.1). Taxonomy (NCBI): domain Bacteria; kingdom Bacillati; phylum Actinomycetota; class Actinomycetes; order Micrococcales; family Micrococcaceae; genus Rothia; species Rothia sp. LK2492. The sequence continues at coordinate 71,750 of NZ_JAYWLX010000001.1, forward strand.
ACTTCGCGTGACTTCTCGCCGAAGATAGCGCGCAGCAGGCGCTCTTCGGGAGTCAGCTCGGTCTCACCCTTGGGGGTGACCTTACCCACCAGGATGTCACCGGCTTCAACCTCAGCGCCAATGTGGATAATACCGCGCTCATCAAGAGCTGACAGTACTTCCTCAGAGACGTTGGGGATGTCGCGGGTAATCTCTTCAGCACCCAGCTTGGTGTCGCGGGCATCGATTTCGTGCTCTTCAATGTGAATTGAGGTGAGCACGTCATCAGAGATCATGCGCTGGGACAGGATGATACCGTCCTCAAAGTTGAAACCTTCCCATGACATGTAAGCCACGAGCAGATTCTTGCCGAGCGCCAGTTCACCCTTATCAGTTGAGGGTCCGTCAGCGATGAGGCCGCGGGTCTCAACACGGTCGCCTACCTTAACAACCACGCGGTGGTTGTAGCAGTTACCGGGGTTTGAACGCTGGAACTTCAGGATGGGGTAAGAGCTGGTAGTGCCGTCATCGTTACGCACAACAACCAGGTCAGCGGAAACCTCAGAGACAACACCGGGCTTCTTAGCCAGGACGGAGTCACCGGAGTCAATAGCTGCGTAGCGTTCCATACCGGTACCCACGACGGGAGCTTCAGACTCCAGCAGGGGCACAGCCTGACGCTGCATGTTGGCACCCATGAGCGCGCGGTTAGCGTCATCGTGTTCCAGGTAAGGAATCAGTGCGGTTGCCACAGAAACCATCTGACGCGGTGAAACGTCCATGTATTCGATGTGGGCTGCATCAACCAGAACCGCTTCGCCTGAGCCGTCGCCGGCACGGCAGAGAACCTGCTCTTCAGCGAAGGTCATATCGGGGTTCAGGGGAGCATTCGCCTGAGCAATGGTATTGCCCTTCTCATCATCAGCGGTGAGGTACTTAACCTCATCGGTGACCTTACCCTGGCGCACAATGCGGTAGGGGGTCTCGATGAAACCGAAGGTGTTAATGCGACCGTAGGTAGCCAGCGAGCCAATCAGACCAATGTTGGGGCCTTCAGGGGTTTCGATGGGGCACATGCGGCCGTAGTGGGAGGGGTGGACGTCTCGGACTTCCATGCCCGCACGGTCACGGGACAGACCGCCGGGACCCAGAGCAGACAGACGACGCTTGTGGGTCAAACCTGCAAGCGGGTTGTTCTGGTCCATGAACTGCGAGAGCTGGGAAGTACCGAAGAACTCCTTCATGGAGGCAACAACCGGGCGGATGTTGATCAGGGTCTGAGGGGTAATTGCCTCAACGTCCTGGGTAGTCATACGCTCACGCACCACGCGTTCCATACGGGACAGGCCGGTGCGGATCTGGTTCTCGATGAGTTCGCCTACCGCGCGGATACGGCGGTTACCGAAGTGGTCGATGTCATCCACGTCAACGCGCAGCTCAACTTCTTCACCGTCGCGAACACCCTTGATGGTGCTACCACCAGCGTGCAAGGTGACCAGGTAGCGAATCATCGCAGCGATGTCGTCCTGAGACAGTACTGCTGCTGATGGATCATTCACGGGGGTGTCGATACCCAGCTTGCGGTTGACCTTGTAACGACCGACCTTTGCCAGGTCGTAGCGGCGGGGGGTGAAGTACATGTTGTCCAGCAGTGACTGAGCAGCATCAACCGTGGGCGGTTCGCCCGGGCGCAGCTTGCGGTAGATATCAAGCAGGGCCTCTTCACGGGTGTGAACGGTGTCCTTCTCGAGGGTGGCGCGGATGGAGTCGAATTCGCCGAACTCGGCGAGGATCTTAGCTTCGCTCCAGCCCATAGCCTTCAGCAGGGTGGTGACGGACTGCTTGCGACGGCGGTCTAGACGCACACCAACCTGGTCACGCTTATCAATTTCGAGCTCGAACCATGCACCACGTGAGGGGATGATACGGGCCGAGTAGATGTCCTTATCGGAGGTGCGGTCCTGGGTCTTTTCAAAGTAAGCACCGGGTGAACGCACCAGCTGGGAAACAACAACGCGCTCTGAGCCGTTAACGACAAAGGTGCCAGACTCGGTCATGAGCGGGAAATCGCCCATGAACACGGTCTGCTGCTTGATTTCGCCGGTGTTGTTGTTCATGAATTCGGCCTTGACGTACAGCGGAGCTGAGTAGGTCGCATCGCGATCCTTGCACTCTTCCATGGTGTACTTGGGGTCAGCGAATTCAGGTTCTGAGAATGACAGGGACATGGTGCCCTGGAAATCCTCAATCGGTGAGATTTCTTCAAAGATTTCAGCCAGACCGGAAACGCGGGGGACGGAGGCGTCACCCGTTTCTTCGGCGACTGCTACCTTCTCTTGCCAGCGTTCGTTGCCTACAAGGCGGTCAAAGCTGTCCAGCTGCAGAGCGAGCAGGTTTGGGACCTGCAGGGGTTCCGCAATTTTTGCGAATGAGATTCGGCGCTGCGAATCTGCGCCGTTAGCGGCTTCGGTATGTGAGGTGCTCGAGGCGACCAAGATATTGGATCCTTCCACAGACATGTCTGTTCGTACCCGCTCCCCCACCAGGGTGCACGCCTCTTCTTCCCTTAAATACAAAAAAGCCCTTCTCGGACACCTGTGCTGTGCCGGTGAGACTAGATTGCGAAAGAGGTTAGAAACGTACGTTTTATCCTGTTACAACCAGCCCACCGCTATATGAAGGCACAGAAGATTAGGGAAGCGCAAACATTCACATTACAGCAATGTGTGCACGTTTGTCTATATCTAATAAAGTCGCTTTTTGCAAACTTCGGATGCAGACTCTTAGCAGAATGAGGGCACGGACGGGCATGCTCATTTCTAACTACAACGTGAGGAGGGTGTGCTCTCGCCACATGACTGTCGGCGGTTAGCTGTAGCCGTGCAGGGCCCAGTAACCGCTACAGAAAGCTGGCGGACGCACGCAGAGCCAGCTGGCTCGGGGCTGGCGTGAATTGCAGCAATGGGCAAAAGAGTCTGAGCTTGCGAGGCTTTCTCTTTGCTCATCACTGCAAGAGGGTCAGCTGGTGTGCGTGCGTCCGCTTACTTTGCACCTAACAGAACTAGAGCACTAGCACTCGACGACGTTGACCGCCAGACCGCCCATGGAGGTTTCCTTGTAGCGGTGGGACATATCCTCACCGGTTTGCCGCATCGTCTCAATGACCTGGTCCAAGGAGACGCGGTGGTGTCCGTCGCCGCGTAGCGCCATTTTAGCGGCGGTAACGGCGTTGGAGGCTGCCATAGCGTTGCGTTCGATGCAAGGAATCTGCACCAGACCGCCGACGGGGTCGCAAGTGAGGCCGAGGTTGTGTTCCATGGCAATCTCTGCAGCGTTTTCAATCTGTTCATTGGTACCGCCCATGACCTGGGCAAGCCCGGCAGCGGCCATAGATGAGGCGGTGCCTACTTCGCCTTGGCAACCGACTTCGGCGCCTGAGATCGAAGCGCGTTTTTTGTAGAGGGCTCCGATGGAGGAAGCGGCGAGGAAGAAGTCCACCACGGCATCGTCGATGACGTGTTGACCGCGGTGGCGGATGGTGGGGAGGTAGTTGAGAGCGTAGTGCAGCACGGCGGGGATAATGCCGGATGCACCGTTGGTCGGTGCGGTGACGATGCGCCCGCCGAAAGCGTTTTCTTCGTTGACGGCTAGGGCTATGAGGTTGACCCAGTCGATGGCGAATTCTGGTGACTTACGGGGGTCTTCTGCTAAGAGCTCGCGGTGCCAGGCTCCGGCGCGGCAACGGACTTTGAGGGGGCCCGGCAGGTAACCCACGCGCTCTAAGGATGAGCCGATGCACTCTTTCATGACCTGACGGATGGCGAGGATGCCCTGGCGCACTTCGTCTTCGGTGCGTTCGGTTTTTTCGTTTTCCATCTTGAGGGCTGCAATGGAAAGCCCAGCAGTGTTTGCCATATCCAGCAGTTCAGCGCCAGATCCAAAGGGGTAGGGGGCACTGGTGAGGCCGCTTGCCCCGGCGGCGTCCTCGTGTTCTTCGATGATAAAGCCGCCGCCGATGGAGAAATAGGTGCGCTCTAGCAGGGTGCGCTCCCCCGCGTAGGCAGTGACCTTGATGCCGTTGGTGTGCCGGGGTAGCACGGTGAGTGGACGTAGGGTGATGTCAGCTTCTCGGTAACTGATGTTGGGCCCGGTAGTCTGAGGAAGGTCGGTGGCGGGGGCGCCGTTAGCAAAAGCTTCAGAGGGGTAGCCTGCCAGGGGCAGGGTGCTATCGACCGAGTTGCGGTCGAGGAACAGCTCGGAATCAGCGATGTTGATGGTTTCTGGCACGAAGCCTGCCAGTCCTTTGATGGCGGCGCTCATAGTGCCGTGCCCGGCGCCGGTGGCGGCCAGGGAACCATAGAGGTCGATGTGGATGCCGGTGACCTGGTTCAGGGAGCCGGTGTCAATGAGTTCGGCGATGAAGCGGTTGGTGGCTCGCATAGGGCCCACGGTATGGGAGCTGGAGGGGCCGATACCGATTGAGAAGAGATCAAAGACGCTGATGTCATAGTTCAGTGCTTCAGCCTGGCTCTGGGCGTTGTCAGCCTCCTGGTGGGCGGTCGGTGAGAAGTCCGGTACGAAGTCGATGTCCACGGTGAAACCTTTGGTGTGATGCGGGAAAGGGTAGCCAAAAGTGCGCCTATCGGTGGGCTGATAGGCGCGCTTTAGGTGAGCGTTGAGGGCTTATTTTTCGCGCTGGTAGAAGGGGGTCGGCACGATATCGAAGGGGGCTGCCTTACCACGAATATCAACGTTCACCGTGGTGCCCTGGTGTGCGTGCTCGGTGTTTATCAGAGCGAGCGCGATGGGGTATCCCAGGGTGGGTGAGGGAATGCCGGAGGTAATTTCTCCGATGGAGTTGCCTGCTTCGTCGATGATGTTCGAACCGGCACGGGCGGGGCGCTTACCCTGGGCTTTGAGACCAATGAGGGAGCGGGCGGGGGCATTCTCTGCCTGTGCTGCTACTGCTTTTTTACCTACGAAGTCGGCGGTTTTCTTGGTGAGGGCGATTTCTACCAGTTTGCCCATGCCTGCTTCTGCGGGTGCGACGTCTAGGCCAAGTTCGTGGCCGTAGAGGGGCATGCCGGCTTCAAGGCGCAGGGAGTCGCGGGCTGCCAGACCGGCGGGGAGGGCGCCGTGGGCTTCACCGCGAGTGGCTGCCAGGTTCCAGAGGGTCTCGGCATCCTGGTTGGGTACGTAGATTTCGAAGCCGTCTTCGCCGGTGTAGCCGGTGCGGGCGACCAGGGTCTGAATGTTCCCGAAGAGTACCGGGGCTGCCGCGTAGTAGCCCATGGAGGTGATGGTTTCGGGAGAGTCCGGTGCCATGTCCAGCAGGATGGCTTCTGCTGCCGGGCCCTGTACTGCGACCAATGAGGTATCAGCGGTTTCATTGGTGAGGGTGACATCAAAGTCGCCCAGACGTTCTTGGAAAGCCTCAAAGTCTACCTCGACGTTGGCGGCGTTGGGGACGACGAGGAATTCGTCCTCTGCCAGGCGGTAGGTGATGAGGTCATCGATGACCCCGCCATTGTCGTTGAGCAGCAGGGAGTACTTCGCCTTGCCAACTTTGAGGATGGACATGTTGGAGAGCAGGACGTAGTCCAGGTAGGCGCCGGCGTCGGCACCCTTAACGCGGAATTCGCCCATATGGGAGAGGTCGAAAAGGCCGGCTGCGTTGCGTACGGTTTTGTGCTCTTCAACGTCGTTGGTGTATTTCAGGGGCATATCCCAGCCGCCGAAGTCGGTGAAGGAAGCACCAAGCTGTTCGTGGACGGTGTAGAGAGCTGTTTTTTGGGGAGTCATGGTTGAACCTTTCGGGTCTGAAGAATAATTGAGACGGTTCACAGGTGTGGGAGCTGACAGAGAGGGCGGCGGCAAGCTGGTCGGGTCTGGCGTGAATCGCCTCATGAGCGCTAGCGAACCGGGCGAGAGGTTCTGGCGTGCCGCCGCCCTCTCTGTCAGCGAAGTATTAGTACCTGCGAAAAGCCATATCCAAGGGTTGGATACCTAGTTGGCTTCGAGGTCGAAGGCTTCCATGGGCGGGCATTCGCAGACGAAGTTGCGGTCGCCGCCGGCGCCGTCGATGCGGCCTACGCTGGTGAAGTACTTGTTCAGGCGTAGGGCGGGCACGGGGTAGGCTGCCTGGGAGCGGGGGTAGGGGCGGTCCCATTCGTCTGCGGTGACAACCTCGGCGGTGTGGGGCGCCTGGCGAAGAACTGATTCTTCAGCGGTAACAGTCCCATCGATGACTTCCTGGATTTCGGCGTGGATGTGTTCCATTGCTTCGATGAAGCGGTCTAGCTCTGCCAGGGATTCTGACTCGGTGGGCTCGACCATGAGGGTGCCGGGTACGGGGAAGGACAGGGTGGGGGCATGGAAGCCGTAGTCCATGAGGCGCTTGCAGACGTCCTCGGCAGTGATACCTGAATCCGCGGTAAGCGGGCGCAGATCAAGGATGCATTCGTGGGCTACCAGGCCGGTTTCACCTGCGTAGAGTACGGGGTAGAGGCTCCCTAGTTTCTTGGCGATGTAGTTGGCAGAAAGGATGGCGATTTCGGATGATTCGCGCAGGCCTTCTGCGCCGGTCATAGCGATGTACATCCAGGAGATGGGAAGTACACCGGCCGAGCCGAACATTGCCTGGGAGATGGGCAGGGGTGCTGCCAGGTTGCCATCTGCATCGGCCTCGAAACCGTTACCGGGCAGGTACTTCTCCAGGTGGGCGCCGACAGCTACGGGGCCGACGCCGGGGCCGCCACCACCGTGGGGAATAGCGAAGGTCTTGTGCAGGTTCAGGTGGGATACGTCGCCACCGAACTTACCGGGCTGTGCCAGACCCATCTGAGCGTTGAGGTTAGCGCCGTCAACGTAGACCTGTCCGCCGGCGTCGTGAACCAGCTGGCAAACCTCTACGACCTGCTCTTCGAAAACACCGTGAGTAGAGGGGTAGGTGATCATGATACCGGCGATGGTGTCGCCGTACTTTTCGATCTTTGCCTTAAGATCCTCCACGTCAATGGAGCCGTCGGGGGCGGTAGCAACGCCGGCAACTCCCAGCCCTGCTAGCGCAGCGGAGGCAGCATTCGTGCCGTGAGCCGAGTTGGGAATCAATACGACGGTGCGTTGGGTGTCCCCATTGGCCTCGTGGTAGGCGCGGATAGCGCGCAGACCGGCGTATTCGCCAGAGGCACCGGAATTAGGCTGCAGGGAGATAGCATCGTAGCCGGTGATTTCAACCAGCCAGTTAGACAGCTCGTCAATGAGCGCCTTCCAGCCCTGAGCCTGATCAGCGGGTACATTGGGGTGGATACCTGCGAGTTCGGGCCAGGAAATGGGTTCCATCTCAGCTGCGGCGTTGAGTTTCATGGTGCAGGAACCTAGTGGAATCATGGTGCGGTCCAGCGCAAGGTCCTTGTCAGAGAGTGCGCGCAGGTAGCGCATCATGGAGGTCTCTGAACGGTAGAGGTGGAAGACCGGGTGACTCATGTAGTCATCGGTGCGCAGCAGTTCGCTGGGCAGCTCGTAGCCTTCAGCCTCGCCCAGGGTTCCACCCAGGGCACTGACCAGAGCTTCCAGAACCTCTTCGGAGTGGGATTCACCGATGGATAGGCAGATGCGGTCAGCGGAAAGCTTGCGGATGTTCACGCCAGCTTCTAGTGCTTTGGCAACCAGTTCGTCAGCGCGGCCGGGAGCCTCGAATGCAACGGTGTCAAAGAAGTTCTCGTGGACCAGGGTGAGACCAGTGGCGACCAGGGCAGTCGCCACGCGGGCTGCATTATCGTGCAGGCGGTTGGCGATAGCGCGCAGACCTTCGGGGCCGTGGTAGACCGCGTAGGCGCCAGCTGCGATGGCGAGCAGTGCCTGGGCGGTACAGATGTTGGAGGTCGCCTTCTCGCGGCGGATGTGCTGCTCGCGGGTCTGCAATGCCAGACGGTAGGCGGGCTTACCTGCAGAATCCTTAGAGACGCCGACCAGACGGCCGGGCAGGTTGCGTTCCATACCCTTGGTGACCGCCATGTAAGCAGCGTGGGGGCCGCCGTACCAGAAAGGCAGACCGAAACGCTGAGTGGAGCCCACAGCGATATCGGCACCCAGGGAACCGGGGCTGGTCAGCAGGGTGAGAGAAAGCAAATCAGCGGCAACAGTAACCAGTGCGCCGCGCTCCTTGGCTTCCTTAATCAGAGGTTCAATATCGCGCACTTCACCATCGTGACCGGGGGCTGCGAGGATGACGCCGTAGAGGTCACCTTCGGGAAGCCCCTGGCTGAAGTCAGTGACTTCAAAAGGAATATCAAGAGCTTCAGCACGGCCTCGAACTACTGAGAGCGTCTGGGGCAGAGCGCGGGAGTCAATGGCGAAGAAACCGTTCTTTACCTTGCGGTTAGCCCGGTGCATGAGCACGGCAGCCTCAGCAGTGGCAGTAGCTTCATCGAGCAAGGAGGCATTGGCTACTGGCAGACCGGTCAGTTCCATGACGGTGTTCTGGAAGTTCAGCAGAGCCTCCAAGCGACCCTGAGAAATTTCTGGCTGGTAGGGAGTGTAGGAGGTATACCAACCGGGGTTCTCCAGAATGTTGCGGCGAATGACCGCAGGGGTGACGGTGTCATAGTAGCCGGCACCAATCATCTGGTGCTTCACCTGGTTCTGAGCGGCATAGCTAGCAATTTTCTTCTGAGCTTCTAGCTCGCTCAGGGGAGCTGGTAAATCTAGGTCGCCGTCCAAGCGAATGTTGGAGGGAATCACCTCGTCGATGAGGTTAGCCAATGAATCGTAGCCCAGGGCGCTGAGCATGGTTTCGGTCTCGCGCCCACGGGGGCCAAGGTGACGGTCGATAAATGACATGGGACACTCCAAAGCGTTCTCGGTAAGCCTGCCTACCCTGCTTGGGTAGGTGGGTGTCCTCCCCGCTCTGTTAAAACCTGAGAGTTTTAGTCTGCGCACTACCCATCACGCGCGGGTGTGCAAGCAGATTTTGCCCCTTCGGTGGGCGCCAAACGAGCGCCGTCTCCAGAGTTGCCATATCTAAGCGGTACATTTGCCTGAGAGTTTCCCGGGGAGGGTTTGCTCCTTCGGCGCCGGGGCGCAGTCCCTCAACCACGACTCTTCCGGTCTCTCCCGCATCAGCATAACGGCTCTATTTGTTTCCCTCCTTATTGTGCCACATGTTACAGGCCCGCACCATACGGGGCGCCTTCCAAGGATTTTGCTCCAGGCAGGCTTATCCCCTTTTGGCTAAGCCACCTCAAAACCGCAACAAAAAGGAAAACAGAAAAGACAACGGGGTGCCGCTCCCCTACCGTAGAAAGGGAGGTGACACCCCGCCGTCCTTATCAGAACGAGCCGGGAAGCATCAGATTAGGCGGCAGGTACTGCCTTCTGGCGATCGTTTTCCATCCAGAGGGATACCAGTACAGAAACTACACAGGCTCCAACGAAGAACATAATGCCCCAGAAGTAGTCGCCGTAATCAGTAAAGACTGCGCCCATGATGAGCGGCGGGAAGTAACCACCCAGGCCACCAGCGGCCGAGACCAAACCGGAGATGGTACCGGTGTCCTGCGGGCGGCAGGCCTTACCCAACCAGCCGTACATGGTACCGGTAGAGAAGCCTACGCAGAGTGCCAGCGCAATGAAAAGCACGGTGTTCACGGTGGTTGAAGCGGGAGCCTGAGCCACGAAGAAACCAAGGACAGCCATAGCGATGAAGACCAGGATGGTGGTGTTCTTGCCGCCAAACTTATCTGCTGCCACACCGCCGAAGGGGCGCGCAATCACAGCGCAGACAGCGAACATAGCCGCAAAGGTGCCACCAGCTACCGGGTCAAAATCGTAGATTTTCTGGGTGTAGGTGGAGAGGAAGTTAGAGAAAGCAACGAAAGCACCGAAGCCGACGGCGTAGATAAAGCAAAGCTGCCAGGTGATGAGCTTCTGAGAGACGTTGATAATCTTGGGCACTACAGGCTCAGGGGTGCGAGCTTTCATGACCGGTGAGTCGCGGATAAAAATCCAGACGATGACGGCGTAGGTCAGGGCGACACAAGCCATGATGAGGTGGGTTGGGAAGTAGCCAAAAGCGTTGAGCATGCGGGGGTTGAAGAATGCAGCACAAGCAGTACCCACCATACCCATACCGAAGATACCGGTTGCAAGGCCCTTGCGATGGGGCTCAAACCATGCGGCAGAGAAGGGAATACCCACAGCGAAGATTGAGCCGCCGATACCAAGGAAGAAAGCAGCAATTAGCAGCAGGTTAAAGTTACCCATCTGACCTACCAGACCGGTCACCAGCACCATGGAGCCTGTGAAGATCAGCATGATGGTGAACATGATGCGTCCGCCGTAGCGGTCAGTCAGGGCACCTACCGGGATACGGGCGATAGAGCCTACGATAACGGGCATAGCGATGAGTAGGGAACGCTGCCCTTCGGTCAGGCCGTAGGTTTCGGTGTAGTACTTAGCCAGGGGGCCAATCATGGTCCACCCCCAGAAACCAATCATAGAAGCGCAGGCTGCCATGATGACGTACTTCAGCTGACCTTTGAGCTGCGGGTCGCGTTCTGCGACTGCGGGAGTGCTCATAGTGTATAGATCCTTAGGAACAAATGGTGTGTATGAAATTTTTTAAGAGTGGTGATGCTGACGCTCAACACGCTTGGCGTCTTTGTTCACCGAATCCGCGGTGCCTACCGGTGACCAGCCGCGCTGGTGGTTGCGCTTGCCGCGGGAACGGTAAACGATGTAGGGGCGGAAGATGTAGTGGAGCGGCGCTGTGAAGGCATGCACCAGGCGGGTAAAGGGCCAGAGGCAGAAGAGGAGCAGGGCAACAATCACGTGAATGTGGAAGGAGGTGGTTGCGTTAGCCATCGCCTCAACGTTGGGGTTGAAGTAGAAGATGGAACGGAACCAGACCGACACGGTCTCACGGTAATTATGCTCGCCCTCAATCTCCATAGCGTTGAAGAGGGTTGCTACTGAACCCAGCACAATGGCGCTAGCCAGTGCCACGTACATCAGCTTATCGTTCCAGGTGGTAGCCCGGAAAACGGTAGCTGAGGTGCGGCGGCGGTAAATCATGGCGAAGAGGCCAATGAGGGTAGCTATCGCTGCGATAGAGCCAAGCCACAGAGCGTTCAGGTGGTAGAAGTGCTCGGAGATGCCCACAGCGTCGGTCCAGGACTTAGGAATTACCAAGCCAACGATGTGCCCTACCAGAACGACCAGGATGCCGTAATGGAACATGGGCGAAGCGATACGCAGCAGTTTGGATTCGTACATCTGCGATGAACGGGTGGTCCAACCAAACTGGTCTGTCTTGTAGCGCCAGATGGTGCCACCAATGACGATTGCTAGGGTGATGTAGGGGAAGATACCCCAGAGGAAGTAATCAAGGGGTGTTAGGTTCACTGGTGGGCTCCGTTCTGTGATCGCTGTGCGGCGAAGGGGGCTGTTTTATCGGCGCCCACCCGGGCACCGGGTCTCTGCTCATGTGGCAGAAGAAGGGGTAGGAGGCGCGGGTCGCTAGCAGGAAGCTGAGCTAGACCGACGTCCTCTTTGGGAGGTCCAACGTTGACCATATTTTGAACCTCAGCCTGGGTTTCGGGTGAAACCCCGGGCAAGCTCTGGCATACTGCCTCAACTAGCCCATAGTAGGGCAGCTCATCATCGCGTAGCGCCAGACGCAGTAGCTCTAAGGATGGGCGGTAGGCTTGCAGGGCTGCTCGGCCAGCTCGGGCGTCCACCAGTGCGGTGAATTCCAGCACCATGGGCAGGTAGTCGGGCAGCTCCCCCTGCAGATTGGTAACCATACCTGAGTCACGGTACATCTGCTTGAAACGGGTCAGGGCTTCACCGCGGCGGCGGGTATCGCCCTCAGTCCAGTAGGACAGATGGAAAGAATGGCGGCGTGAAAGGTCGTACTCCTGCACGTAGTGCGCCTGCATCTCTTCTAGGGATGAGGTAGCGTACCAATCTTGTACAGCGCGGACGCCGGTCAGGAACTGCTCGTTGCCGGTCTCTGCTGCCAGTTCGAGAAGTTCTGGTAGCACCGCCCGCGTTTCTTCACTGGGGTAGCGGAGCAGAACGGAGGTGACCTGGTAGGTCACCGCGTCCAGCTCTTGGCCGCTCCCCCAGTCCATGTCAAAGGGGTCGCCCGAGGCGGGTAGCTGAGGTAGGGCCTCAACTGCATTCCGCTTCAGGAGTTGAGAGAAAAATCCAGCCATGAAGAACTAGACCCTCTTGCTGCCGCTGGTATCGGGGAACATACCCTCAGGGTGTGTCTTACCGTCCCACATGAAGATATTGACCTTGCCATCCTGGCGTGCCTGATTAGCGTAGCTACCTGCCGAGACGGGGACGGGGCGGTCACCAGGATCGTTGAAGGCGCTATCGTAGAGCATGCCGGGGCCACCGTCAGTATCGAGCGAGCAGCCGGTTTCTTCGAGGTTATGGGCATCTTCCATGTGTGCAGGGGGGATGACGTAGCGCTCTTCGTACTTGGAGATCGCCATGAGACGGTACATCTCGTACATTTCAGCGCCGGTCATACCTACCTGAGAAGCAATTTCTTCGTTGCCGGTGCCACCGAGGGTGATGTCACGCATGTAGGCACGCATGGCAGCCAGCTTCTTGAGCACATCGGTAATGATGGTGGTGTCGCCAGCGGTGAAGAGCTCTGCCAGGTATTCCACGGGAATGCGCAGGGAGTCGATGGCACCAAAGAGGTTGGTTTGACTCTCAGCATCATGGCCCTGTTCCTTGAGGAGGTCGATGATGGGTGAGAGCGGAGGAACGTACCAGACCATGGGCATGGTGCGGTATTCGGGGTGCAGAGGAAGGGCAATCTTCCATTCTTTAGCCAGCTTGTAGACCGGTGACTTCTGAGCTGCCTGAATCCAGGAATCAGGGATATCCTGCTCCTTGGCCGCACGAATGACCTCGGGGTCAAAAGGATCCAGCATGATGTCTAGCTGAGCCTGGTAGAGCTGCTTTTCATCGGGCACTGAAGCAGCCTCGGTGATGCGGTCGGCGTCGTAGAGGAAGATACCGATGTAGCGCATACGGCCAACACAGGTCTCAGCACAGACGGTGGGAATACCGTGCTCGATGCGGGGGTAGCAGAAAGTACATTTCTCTGCCTTGCCGCTCTTGTGATTGAAGTAAATCTTCTTATAGGGGCAGCCGGTGATGCACTGACGCCAGCCGCGGCACTGGTTCTGGTCCACGAGAACGATGCCGTCCTCTTCGCGCTTGTAGATAGCGCCTGAAGGGCAGGATGCCATGCAGGAGGGGTTGAGGCAGTGCTCGCAGATACGGGGCAGGTAGAACATGAAGGTGCGTTCGAATTCGAACTTAATCTTCTCTTCTGACTGCTGGCGTACCTTCTCAACCAGCGGGTCAAGGTGACCGTTTTCGCTGGAGCCACCCAGGTTATCGTCCCAGTTGGGACCCCACTCAATCGAGGTGTCCTCACCGGTAATCAGCGACTTAGGCCTAGCGGTGGGGAAATCATCCCCCAGAGGTGCACTGGTCAGGTTCTCGTAGTCATAGGTCCAGGGCTCGTAGTAGTCCGAGAGCTCGGGCTGAACCGGTGAGGCGAAGAGGGTAAAGAGCTTTTTGAAACGGTTACCGCTCTTGAGCTCCAGGCGTCCGCGCTTATTCAGCGTCCAGCCGCCCTTCCACTTCTCCTGGTCCTCGTAACGGCGAGGGTAGCCCTGACCCGGGCGGGTTTCAACATTGTTGAACCAGACGTATTCGGTGCCAGCACGGTTGGTCCATGCCTGCTTACAGGTCACAGAACAGGTGTGACAGCCTAGGCACTTGTCGAGTGCCATAATCATAGAAACTTGTGCCATGACGCGCATTAGTAGGTTACCTCCTGTTTGCGGCGGCGAATTCGGGAAACAATATCACGCTGGTTACCGGTGGGGCCCAGGTAGTTGAAGGCGTAGGAAAGGTGAGCGTAACCACCGATGAGGTGGGTGGGCTTGACCAGGATGCGGGTGACGGAGTTGTGAATACCGCCGCGGCGCCCGGTACGTTCTGCCTTGGGCACGTTGACCAGGCGTTCCTGGGCATGGTGCACGTAGACAACGCCTTCGGGCATTCGGTGGGAGACAACAGCGCGGCCAACGAAGACACCGTTGTTGTTCTCGCACTCGATCCAGTCGTGGTCCTTGACGCCAATCTTCTCTGCATCCTGCGGGCTCATCCAGGCGTGGGTGCCACCGCGTGAAAGGGTCTGCATGTAGAGGTTGTCGTGGTAGGAGGAGTGGATAGCCCACTTATTGTGAACCGTCACGTAACGAACAGCCACTGACAGGTCACCGGTTTCGCCCAGTTCGGGCTCACCGAAGAGGTTGTGCATATCCAGCGGCGGGCGGTAGAGCGGCATCTGCTCGCCCATCTCGCTCATCCAGTCGTGATCTAAGAAGAAGTGCATACGACCGGTGAGGGTGTGGAAGGGCTTGAGCTGCTCGATATTGAGGGTGAAGGGTGCGTAGCGGCGTCCGCCGGTTTCGCTACCTGACCACTCGGGTGAGGTAAAGACGGGAACGGGGCGGTCCTGGGTATCGCGGAAGCGGATGCGCTTCTCTTCGTTACCTTCTGCCAGGTGGTGCATTTTCTTGCCCACGCGCTTCTCCAGAGCCTTGAAACCCTTGATGGCCACGGGGCCGTTGGATGTGCCGGAGAGAGCCAGGATGGTATCGGCCAGTTTGACGTCGGTATCCAGGGCAGGAAGACCTGCGCCCTTACCGGTGCCCATCACGCCGTGCTCTTCAGCCAGGGCTGCTAGCTCGTCGTTGACGTCCACGGTGACAGCCTTGGTAGTGGTGCCCAGCTTTGAGAGCAGAGGCCCTACCGAGGTGTACATATCGTAGAGGGCACCGTAGTCACGCTCAACCACTGCAAAGACCGGCATATTCTTACCGGGAATACCCTTAATCCCCTTGTTCTTCCAGTCGGGGGCATGGCCACCGGGCTGGGCAATCTGGCCGGGGGTATCGTGCTGCAGGGGCACCGAGACCAGGTCCTTGCGCACGCCCAGGTGCTTCTTAGCAACCTTCGAGAAGACGTAAGCCAGTTCCTTGAAGACCTGGTGGTCAGTCTTGGTTTCCCAAGGCGGGTCGATGGCCGGTGAGAAGGCATGGATGTAGGGGTGCATGTCGGTCGAGGAAATATCGTGCTTCTCATACCAGGTGGCAGCGGGGAAAACGATGTCAGACGACAGGGTGGATGAGGTCATGCGGAAGTCGGTGGTAACCAGCAGGTCCAGCTTGCCGACCGGGGCGTCCTCTTCCCAGCGCACCTCTGAGGGGCGGGTTTCAGCGTCCTCGGCGATATTAGAATTCTCATTGCCAAGCAGATGGCGCAAGAAGTACTGCTCACCCTTAGCTGATGAACCCAGCAGGTTGTTACGCCAGAGCATGAGGGTGCGGGGCCAGTTGGCCGGCGCATCGGGGTGCTCTACCGAGAATTCCAGGTCACCTGAGTTCAGACGCTGAGCTATGTAGTCAGCAGGTGATTCGGCTGTGCCAGCTGCAGCGGCAGCGGCGCCCTTTTCTGCCAGCTCCAGAGGGTTTTCGGGGAACTGGGGGTAGAAGGGAGTCCAGCCCATGCGTACGGCGCGGGCCAGAAGGTCAGCGGTGTGAACACCCTTGAGTTCGCCCTTAGCAAGTGGGGACTGCATGGCCTCGGATGAGTAGCCGTCCTGACGGAACTGATCGGTGTGCATGTACCAGAAACTGGTGCCAGCCTGGGTGCGGGGCGGGCGGCACCAGTCCAGTGCGTTAGCCATGTGAGCCCAGCCGGTGATGGGGCGAGCCTTTTCCTGGCCCACGTAGTGAGCCCAGCCGCCACCGTTACGCCCCTCAGCACCGCACATGATGAGCAGAGCAAGGATGGAGCGATAAGTGGCATCGCCGTGGTACCACTGGCAGATACCTGCACCCATGATGATCATGGTGCGGCCCTTAGAGTCAATGGAGTTCTGGGCGAATTCGCGGGCGGTACGGATCACAGCTTCGGCGGGAACCGAGGTGATTTCTGACTGCCAGGCAGGGGTGTACTGCACGCTGGCATCGTCAAAACCGGTAGCAAACTGGCCGGGGATGCCGGCGCGGCCCACACCGTACTGGGCGAGCATGAGGTCAAAGACAGTGGTGACCTCAAAACCCTCAACGGTGATAGTGGGGACTCCACGAGTCATTACCTTACCGCGTCCCGAGGGCTCATCGAAGGCGGGGAGCAGAATCTCAACGTTCTTTTCGCTGCCGCTGGGCAGGTCAAGGATGGACAGAGCAGGCTTGACGCCCTGCAGATCCAGGTTCCACTTGCCTTCGTCTTCCTTGTTGTAGCGGTAGCCCATTGAACCGTTGGGCACAACGACCTCGCCGGTTACACGGTTGAGCAGGGCGGTCTTGAAGGCAGCATCTGCAACCTCTTTGTGCTCTACCAGGTTAGCTGCAGTTAGGAACTTGGAAGGCACCTTGGTGCCGTCTTCGCGGGTTTCCAAGGTCACCAGGAAGGGGAAATCGGTGTAGGTGCTGGTGTAGTCCTCGAAGAACTCCACACGGCGATCCACAAAGTTTTCCTTGAGGATGACGTGGCCCATAGCCATCGCTAGAGCGGCATCGGTACCGGGCTGGGCAGGCAACCATTCATCGGCGAACTTAGTATTATCGGCGTAGTCCGGGGAGACCGAGACGACCTTGGTACCGCGGTAGCGTACCTCAGCCATCCAGTGGGCGTCAGGGGTACGGGTGACGGGGATGTTGGAGCCCCACATCATCAGGTAGGTGGCATCCCACCAGTCACCTGATTCGCGCACGTCGGTCTGGTCGCCGAAGACCTGGGGTGATGCGACGGGCAGGTCGGCGTACCAGTCGTAAAAGGAGGTCATAACGCCACCCATCAGCTCGATGTAACGAGCGCCAGAGGCGTGGGAGACCATGGACTTAGCGGGGATGGGCGAGAAGCCGATGTTACGGTCAGGCCCGTAGGTTTTGATGGTGTGGATCTGAGCTGCAACTACCATTTCAAGGGCTTCTGCCCAACTGCCGCGCACCAGACCACCCTTACCGCGTGCTGAGGTGTAGCGGCGGCGCTTTTCAGGGTCAGAAACGATAGAGTGCCAGGCGTCCACAGGGTCGTTCAGGCGGGCGCGGGCTTCACGGTACATTTCGAGCAGGACACCGCGGACGTAGGGATACTTCACGCGGGTCGGTGAGTAGGTGTACCAGGAGAAGGCTGCGCCACGGGGGCAGCCGCGGGGCTCATACTCAGGGCGGTCAGGGCCAACGGTCGGGTAGTCAGTTGCCTGGGCTTCCCAGGTGATGACGCCGTCCTTGACGAAGACCTGCCAGGAGCAGGAGCCTGTACAGTTCACGCCGTGGGTGGAGCGGACAACCTTGTCATAGCTCCAGCGGTTGCGATAGAAGATATCGCCCTGACGACCGCCCTGCAAGAAAGCTGCACGGCCGTCGTCGGTTTCGTCCCACTTAGTGAAGAACTTACCGAATTTAATCAGTTTGTCGGTGAGAGGGCCGTCAGGGCCCGCGGTGTGTGATGCCTGCTGAGTCATGAACATCACTCTACCGAAATATTCGCACAGAAAATACCGAATAAAAATCTATCCTAATTCGGGAACAAAGGGGCGAATATTTTACAGTTCAAGCTTTGGGAACCTCTCCTCTAACGGGCAAGCCAGGCTGAGAGTCCTCCTTCGAGGCTATAAAGACTGCCGTAGCCCAGGGTGAGAAGTTTTTGTGCGGCGGTGCGCGAGCGGACGCCGGCAGCGCAGTAGAGGGCATAAGCGGCCAGTTTTTCCGGCAAAACCCGCTCTATTTCTTGGTCAATGCTGCGGTTTTCGCCCAACGACTCAATAACCGACAGGGGCAGGTTGATGGCTCCCGGTATAGAAAGCGCTTCAAACTCATGCGGCTCACGGACGTCGATGAGAGGTACCCCGGCGAAGTCACCGCTGTCGAAATAGTCGTCAAAAGTAATATCTAGGCCATAGGGGCTGGCCTCACCCACCCTAAAAATGTTAGATATATCACTAATGTTTTTTGGTTGCTGGGTGGCGATCTGAGATGTGCCCTGAACCAGACCCTGAGTGGCGTTCTGAGGCTCATCGAGCGTAGGCCTCTCGTCTAGCTTCGGCTCAGGTGCCTTTGAGGTCTTAGCAGGCTCCCGAGGTGAAGCAACTAAGGGGATATACTCCCACCTGCCGGTTAGCCCGGTGTAGTAGCCAACCTGCCCGGTGAGTGGCTGGCCGACACCGGTGATGAGTTTGATGGTTTCCATCGCCATGGAGGTACCCACCACCCCGGCGAGCGCCCCGATGACGCCGGCAGTGGCGCAGTTGGGCACCGAACCGGGGGCCGGTTCTACCGGGTAAAGATCTTCATAAACAGGTGCTCGACCGTTCCAAAAGACGCTCATCTGGGCGTCAAACCCCAAAATTGCGCCCCAGACGTGGGGAATACCGGCTCGGGCGGCAGTTCGGGAGGCGGTGTAGCGGGTGGCAAAGTTATCGCTGCCGTCCACCAGCACGGTTGCTCCCTGTAGGAGGCTGTCTGCGTTAGCGCCGGTGAGGCGTTCTTTGATGACCTGCACCGTAATGGTGGGGTTAAGTTCGCGCATGGTTTGAGCAGCCGAGTCTGCCTTAGGGGTTCCCACCCGGGCGAAGGAGTGAATCACCTGCCGATGCAGATTGGAAATCTCAACTTCATCATCATCGATCAGCACCACGGTGCCCACCCCGGCACCTGCGAGGTAAAGCAGAGCAGGGGCGCCCAGTCCACCTGCGCCGATGACCGCCACCCTGGCGTCCTTAAGTTTCTGCTGCCCAGACTGGCCTAGCTCGGGCAGAATCATTTGCCGCCCGTAGAGCTTGTATTCGAGGGGGCTGAAGTCAGGGGGTACGGTCATGGTGTCTTATCTCCGTGGTGATTAGCGGGCGGCGGGTGGGGTGTCGATACCCACCCATTCCACGGCGCCGTCGGTCAGTTCCTGTTCTTTCCAGATGGGCACCTCTGCCTTGATACGGTCAGCGACCATCTCGCAGGCGGTGAACGCCAGGCCTCGGTGACCTGCAGCTGCTAAGACGGTCAGGGCTGATTCACCGATAGCAATGGGACCAACGCGGTGCACAGCCCAGAGACGCACACCTGACAGCTGATCGGCAACACCTTGCACGGTGCGCTCCATAAAGTCTTGGGCTTGCGGGTGGGCAGAGTAGCTGAGGGCAGCGACCGCTTGCCCGTGGTCGTGGTTGCGCACAATACCGTCGAAGATCACCAGTGCACCCATCTGCTGGGTCATGGTCTGACGCTTGGCTGTAGCGAGCAGGGGCTCAAGGGGTTCTTCGGTGATAGCGGTGTGTACCACGGTTGAGCTTTGAGGTTCAAGCGGGCTATCAGCGTAGGGGTGGGTGTCTTTAGTGGTCATGGTAGTCCTCCATCTGGCGGCAAATATGGGTGACCAGGGGGTCTAGTACGGTGCAGCCATCCTTCACCCCACCCTTAGAGCCGGGTAGGGTCATGATGAAGCTACGCCCAATTACACCGGCGACGCCGCGAGAGAGCACGGCGGCGGGAGTATTGGTCAGCCCCTGCGCCCAGAAGGCGTGCATCATGCCCGGCACTTCTTTATCCAGGTGGGCACGCACGGTCTCAACGGTCATGTCATCGGTATTTAGCCCGGTTCCACCGCTCGTCAGGATGAAGGTGGGCAGGTTTCCTGCGGCAACCAGCCCATCAAAATAGGGGCCGAAATCAGCATCAGCCACCACGACCGCTTCAGGGGTCTCAAAGCCTCGGGACCGCAACCAGTCAACCGCCACAGGTCCGGATTCATCGCGGTAGATTCCGCGGGCAGCTCGGGTTGAGGCAACGATGACTAAGCCGGTCAGCCCTTCGGGCAGGGTGTAATTTTTACTCATAATTAGCGCTCCACCGACCAATCGCCCGATTTTCCGCCGCTTTTCTCTAGCACTCGAAGACCGGTGATGGTGGCCTGCTTATCGACTGCCTTAATCATGTCAAAGACCGTGAGGGCGGCAGTGGATACAGCGGTGAGGGCTTCCATTTCTACACCGGTGACCCCGGTGGTCTTCACCAGCGCTTCAATCCGCACCCGGTCCTTCATCCGCTGAAAGTCCACCGTAATTTTGCCCAGGGGCAGGGGGTGGCAGAGGGGGATAATTTCGGGGGTCTTTTTGGCCCCCATGATGCCGGCAACGCGGGCTACGGGCAGGGCGTCCCCCTTGGGCAGGGCGGCGTCAAAGATTTGTTCGATGACATCGAGCCTGGTGATCACATAACCTTCAGCCACAGCGGTGCGGGTGGTAATCGCCTTGTCGGTGACATCTACCATGTGGGCGCTGCCGTCAGCGCGGACGTGGGTGAGGTGTGCCTGAGGTTCTGGGGTAATCATGGAGTCCTTAGAGCAGTTTGAGGTGGTCAGGCGGTGAAATTTAGTATTCATGATACTTCATTAGGGCAAGGGCGTTCCCGGGTCAGAGCGGGAGGTAGAAGGCAGCGTCCCCGCTACGGTAGGTGATCCCCGGGTCTAGCTGGACCAGCACCTGGGCGGTGGCTGCCCGGTGCAACAGGTGGGAGCCAGTCAACGGGTCAGGGGTCAGCAGAGTGCGCACCGTTCCGTCGCTCTCAAAGACCCGTTCAAGACGCGCTCGCCGGTACTGGGTTTTACCCTCCGGGGCTTCTAGTGCCTGCCCTTCCGCTAGTGCCAGGACGCCGTGGCGGGGCTGGGGCGTTACCCTACCGGTGAGTTGGGCTAGAGCTGGGCGCACCAGCTCTACATAGGAGACAAGGGTACTGACCGGGTTGCCTGGCAACGAAATCACCGGGACCAGGTGGGCACCGCCGTCCTGCTCCTGGGAGGTGGCCCGCAGCAGGGAAAGCCCCTGGGGGCCGCCAGGTTGCTGGGAAACGTGCCCAAACCAGGTGCGCTCTGCCTGCACCCGGGCGTCCTTAGTTCCCATCATGGCGGTGAGAGCTAGTCGTACCACCTCGTATTTGCCGTGGCTGATGCCGCCGCTAGTAATCATAAAGTCAGGGCGCCAGGTGAGCACTAGCCGGTTGAGAACTCCCACCAGCTGTTCAACAGAGTCTCCGATAGCCACCCGCTGAGTTTCAGCGCCGTCTGCCCCGGCGAGCGCGCAGAGCATGGGGCCGTTGGCGTCCAATATTTTGCCGGTTTCGGGGGCGGCTTCAGTATCCAGGGTGATTTCATCTCCACCGGTAATCAGCACCACTTTGGGGCTGCTGCGCACCCTGATGGAACCGATTCCTTGGGAGGCGAGTGCGCCAATCAGGGCCGGGGTGATCGGTGAGCCGGCTGCTGCCAGTAGCTCACCGGCTTTGATGTCTTCACCTACCCGGCGTACAAAGTCACCAAAATCTGCGCGCGGCAGGTCAATCTGACCGCCCCGCTGAGCAAAGCCTGCGGCGTCCGGCTCCCCCGTCAAGATCCGGGAGCGTTCCACCGGAACCACAGCATCATAACCGGCAGGTAGGGGCGCTCCGGTCATAATCGGGTAGGCGATATCGTCCCTGATGGGCAGGTCTTGAGCGTCAGACCCTGCGGGTACGTCTGCGCCCACGATGAAGGTGCGGTCTTCTCTGGCAGCACCCAGGGCGGTGAGGGCATAACCGTCCATTTGGGAGTTAGCGAAGTGCGGCACTGAGCGCAGGGCACGCAAATCTTGAGCTAGCACCTTACCGGAGGTCTCAACCAGGGGGAGCTTTTCGCTCCTGTGCTGCACGGTGGCAGTTAGGGTTGCTTCAACCAGGTGGCGGTAATCAGTAGGGCTCACCGTGCTCTGGCGGGGAAAGGTGGGCAGGGGTTTCACAGGCTAGCTCCTTTCAGACGGCGCAGCCAGGTGGCAAGCGCCAGGGTGCCAAGAATAAGGATGTAGAGACTAATCAGCATCAGAGCGGAGCCAAGTGCGGCGTCCATGTGGTTAGAGCTGAGTGCCAACTCAATATTGAGCGGGATGGTGCGGGTAGCACCAGCAACATTGCCGGCAAAGGTGACGGTGGCTCCGTACTCCCCCAGCGCCCTGGCGAACGAGAGCAAAAAAGCGGTGATTAAACCGGGGGCGGCCAGCGGCAACAGAACTTTGCGCGTCACCTCAGCGGGGCTGGCACCCTCAACCAGAGCTATTTCCTCATAGCTGACCGGCAGGGCACGCAAGGTGGTGACGGCGGTTGCCACGAAGAAGGGCAGTGCAACAAAAACCTGGGCAAGGATAACCGCAAGGGGGCTGAAGGCCACCGAGATTCCCATTTCGGTTAGCCAGGAACCCAGCACCCCGCGCCTGCCCCAAAAAAAGATAAGCGCCAGACCAGAAACCACCGGGGAGAAAATCACCGGCGCATAAATTAGGCAATAGAGGGGGAAGGTGAAGGAGGCGAAGCGGCTACGCGCCAGTACCTTAGTCAGAATCAAGGCGGTGGGTGCTCCCAGGAGACCACAGATAAGGGTTGAGACGGTGGCAGTCACAATGGATAACCGGGCCGCCTGCAGCATGGCCGGTTCAGCGAACAAAGCCGGGATGTCCGCCCAGGGTATACGGGCGAACAGGCCCAGCATGGGCCCCAGCACTACAAGAAAGGCAAGGAGTGATGGGGCTAGCAAGAATCCTGGTACGGATCTAAAGGCGATGGTTTTGCTCACGTTTCTAGTTTAGGCGGTGGTGAATCCGTAGTCGGTCAGGATTACAGAGGCCTGGTCAGAGTGTGCCAACCAGTCAGCAAAGCTCTTCGCGGCATCGTTGAGAGAACCGCTCTTGGTCACTGCCAGGGGGTAGGCGTTGCGTTCCACGCCGGGTAGCTCAAGCACGGTGATGTCCTGGCCTTGCATCTTGATGGAGGCGGCGTCGGTGGTGTAGATGAAGCCGGCATCTGCCTCACCGGTGGCGACCTTGGTGGACACATCGGTCACATTTGCCTCTTCGGTTACGGTAGCAGGCACAATATTTTTGCCATGTAGCTCCTGGTGGGCAAGTTTGCCACAGGGCACCTCAGCAGCGCAGAGGGCGGTAATGACTCCCTGGCGGGTGAGATCATCCAGAGCGCTGATGTCTGCAGGGTTACCGTGAGCGGTGGCAAGGACTAGAGCATTGGTGGCGATGACCTCGGTGCTGACCCCCTTCAGTTCCTCGGCCTTCTCGAGGGCGCCGATCATGGTGGAAGCATCAGCGGTCATCAGCATATCGGGGGTGGCACCTTCTTGAATCTGCTGTACCAGCTTGGAGGAACCTGCGAAGTTAAAGATGATATCAACCCCGGGGTTGGCCTTCTCATAGGTTGCTTCAAGATCGGCACCGGCGTTGTTGAGGGAGGCCGCGGCAAAGACCTCTACCGTCGCGCTCTGCTGTGCGCCGGCACCCTGATTACCCTGATCCGCTGAGCTGTTACAGGCTGAAAGTCCTAGCACGGTGACGGCGATAGTGCCGGCGAGCAGACGCGAATTTTTGAGCAGGGCGGAGGTTTCTATGGTTCTATCCTTGAAGGGTTATCTTGCGCCGGCACTGGGCATCCGCGGTAGGGTGGTATGAGGTGGTGTTGCGGCGCTAATTTAGCTAGGCTTTATTTTACATTCGCAATACCAGATTTATGAAAGCGCAGGTATGGCACACTTATCCGATGCTTCTACCGGGTCTGTCCCCCTGGGCACCAGCATCCCGGTTGTTAGGCGGGGATCCTCTACTCCGGGCGCACCCACCCGCGGAGGGTTAGCTGACCGCTGGGGCAGAGTTGCTACTGACCTACGTATCTCACTATTAGATAAGTGCAATCTGCGCTGTCAGTACTGCATGCCCGCAGAGGGTCTAGACTGGTTGCCTCGTGCCAGCCTTATGAGTGCCGATGAAATCTTCCGTATTGCTGATGTTGGCGTTCGGCTACTTGGCGTTGAAGAGGTACGTTTTACCGGTGGTGAGCCGCTGGTACGTGCAGATTTGGTCGATATTATTTCCCGGATCCACCGTGCCCACCCCAAACTGCCGATTTCTATGACAACCAACGGCATTGGGTTGGAAAAGAAAGTGGGTGCCCTTAAAAAGGCCGGCCTTTCCCGTATTAATGTTTCTCTCGATACCATCTGCCCTCAGACCTTTGCCGAGCTGACCCGCAGGGACAAACTGGCGGAGGTACTAACCGGTGTGGATGCCGCAGCGGCAGCAGGCCTGCACCCCATTAAAATTAACGCTGTACTCATGCCCGGTCTCAATGACACCCAGGGCGGGGAGCTTCTAGCATGGGCTCTTGCTGGTAACTACCAGTTGCGCTTCATTGAGCAGATGCCTCTGGATGCTGACCACAAGTGGACTCGCGAGGGCACGGTTACCGCCGGTGAGATTCGTGAGAAGTTGCTGGCTGACGTTGACTTGGCGCCCTTTGAGAGGCCGCGGGGTTCGTCTCCAGCCCAGTTATGGAATGTGTACCCCAAGGGCACCTTTACCGATACCCAGGCCGCGCTTGAAGGCAGCGAGACGACAGATGCACCGGCCCTAGGCCAGGTGGGGATTATCGCCTCGGTGACTGAGCCTTTCTGCTCCGCTTGCACCCGCACCCGCATTACCGCAGACGGTAAGATTCGATCCTGCCTCTTCTCGCTGACAGAAACCGATTTTCTGTCAGCGCTCAGAGCCGGCATCACCGATGAGGATTTTGCACAGATTTGGCGTGATGCCATGTGGGGCAAGCCCAAGGCTCACGGCAAGGACTCAGCCGGTTTTGAGTCAGCAGATTTTCAGCAACCCGCTCGCAGTATGAGCGCTATCGGAGGCTAAAATGCAGATTCATTTCTTTGCAGCGGCACGCGCTGCTGCCGGTGTGGCAGAAACCCAGTGTCAGATTTCTCAGTTACCTGAACCCACGCTGACAGCCCTGCTCAATCACCTGAGGCAAACACTGACCGGTACCACCCCCTCAGGCCAGAGTCTGGCAGATATTCTGCCCCAGTGCTCTTTCTTACTCGATGGGCGGGCTTCCCCGGCAGATGCATCGCTGGAGGGCGTCCAGCGTCTTGACGTCCTGCCTCCCTTTGCCGGCGGATAAACGTGCTCATTTTTAACGCTCTGATTGTTGCAGGTGGGCGGTCCTCCCGCTTGGGCAGTGTACCCAAAGCCCTGCTTTCCAATGGGCAACAAACCCTGCTGGCCTCCACTCTGGACGCTGCCGGTACGGCTGCTGCCCGTGTGGTCGTTGGCCCCTCAGACTTGCCCTTGCCCTCAGGTGTGTTACTGACCCGCGAAGAGCCGGCCTTCTCTGGCCCCGCTGCCGCTATTGGCGCGGGTTTAAACGCCCTGGCACATCATCGCGCACCCTGGACGCTCTTACTGTCGGTGGATGTTCCCGGGGTCGCAGGTGCCGTTGAACAACTGACTGAGGCGGCGGCCTCAGCTACCCCCGAGACCCTGGGGTTCTGGGGGGTTGCCGATGGCACCTTCCAGCCCCTGCTGGGTATCTACCGCACCGACCAGCTGGCGCAGGCTTTTGCCGGTGATACCGCCAACGCATCAGTACGCCGCTTTCTAGCGCCCCTTTCTCCCCAACCGGTGCAGCTCACCTCAGAGCTAGCTGCCGATGTGGACACTTGGCAACAGGCCCAGGCCAGTGGCTACACCCGCGATACGTCCACCGCACGGTCCGTCTAACTTCTCCCACTCTCAAGGAACCCTATGCAGCATGTTTCCTGGTTCGATGCCCGCACCCTTTTGCACGCTGAGGGCAGCCTGCATGCAGCTGCCACAGAGCAGGTAGCGCTGTCTTCAGCCATCGGCAGGGTCCTAGCGAAGCCCCTGAAGAGTCCGCTACCGGTGCCCCACTATGATTCATCTGCTATGGACGGCTATGCCTTGGCCGGCCGGGGCCCCTGGCAACTGCTTGCAAGCCAAGAATCCCAACCCGGCGAGAACGTTCACCGTAAAACCGTGCCACTTGAGGCAGGGCAGGCCACCCCCATTCTGACCGGTGGGCTACTGCCACCCGGTGCGGACGCCGTGCTGAGGCTAGAACATGCCCGGCTGTCTAATGACGGTGACCTGGTTATGATTGAAGCCCTCCCCCAGTTCTTTGAAAGATCCCCTCACCGGCAACCAGCAGTTGGCGACGATATTCGCCGCGCCGGTGAAGAACTAGCAGCCGGAGCCACAGTGCTAGCAGCAGGTATCCGCCTGGGTGCCCGTCATATCGGTTCACTGGCAACACTGGGTTTCGATAGCCTGCCGGTCTATACCCAACCCACCGTGGCGTTGGCTTACACCGGCAACGAAATCATCACCGGTGGTTTGCCAGGCCCAGGCGAAGTACGCGATGCCTTCTCGCCCCAGTTCCCATTCATCATTGAATCTTTCGGAGCCAGAGTAACCTCTACGGTTCGTCTGCAAGACAGCGCCCCAAACTTCCATCACTGGCTGGGCCACACAGCCGCCGATATCCTCATGCTCACCGGCGGTTCCAGCACCTCAGACGTAGACTGGGTACGCCGCGCCCTAACAGAACTAGGTGCTACCTACATCTTCGAATCAGTAGCCATCCGCCCCGGCCACCCGGCGCTCGCCGCCCTCCTACCGGACGGACGTCTGGCGTTAGGCTTGCCCGGGAACCCCCTGGCAGCCCACGTCGCCCTTTACTCTTACCTGCCCGCCGTCCTTGCCGGTATCTTCCGGCAACCACTACCGCAGTTACCCACCGGAACCCTCACCGCAGCGGTCCCCGGTTACAGCACAAAAGATTTGCGTCTGATACCTGTGACCATCGAGGCAACACCGGGGGGCATCCGTCTCACCCCACATAATAAAACCCGCTCCCACATGCTGACCGGCTTCGCTTCAGCTGATGCGCTGGCGCTGCTCCCTCCTGAAGGCGCAGAGGCAGAAAAAAACTGCCAATTTTTGGGGCTACTTGTCTAAGCAGATGAAGGTGCGGCCATACCCCCGTGCGTTCTCGGCATGCCCCTATACTGAAGAAGTACATTTTTTATCTATCAGCCAAGGGAGACATGTCTCAGCCCAAACTCAGTGATGTTGCTGCACTTGCGGGGGTTTCTCCCACCACGGTGTCCCGTGTGCTTAACAACCGCGGCTACCTCTCAGAAAAAACCCGTTCCAAGGTTTTCGAAGCAATGAAAACCCTGGGCTACCGGCCCAACGCGATCGCCCGTTCTTTGCAAGGCCGCAAGAGTCAGCTCATCGGTCTGGTTTTCCCTTCGGTTGCCCACCCCTTCTACGGTGAAATGGCCTACCGTCTTGAGTCCCACCTCGCGGAGGCCGGCTACAAAACCATCCTCTGTAACAGTGGGGAACGGCCAGAAGCTGAACAGCGCTACCTTGACATGCTATTAGCCAACCAGGTGGACGGTGTCATCACCGGCGCTCATTCTCAGTTGGTGGCCGAGTTCCCGCTCATGGGTGCGCCCCTAATCACCATCGATCGCGCTGAAACGGGCAAGGCCCCTAACGTGCGCTGCGATAACTACGACGGCGGTTACCGGGCCACTTCTCTACTGCTAGAACGCGGTGCGAAAGAGCCAGTACACATCACCTCAACTGCGTCTGAGGGTAACCTGCGACTGCGAGGCTACCGTGATGCCCTGGTTGAACACGGCATCGCAGGCCGCACTCTCGAACTGGGTTTTGATACTCCCCATGCCCACAAAATGGAAATGATTGCCAGCTATCTCGACCAATACCCCACCCTCGATGCGGTCTTTGCGTCTAACGATATATATGCGGCAATGGTACTCAGCTGTGCCCAGAGGCTGGGGCTAGAAGTTCCCACGGACCTACAGGTGATTGGTTTCGACGGGGCTCCCTATACCCGCGCCATGCTCCCGCATCTAGCCACCGTGATGCAACCTATCGATGAGATTGCCCAGCGCGCAGTTGCGCGCCTACTCCACGCTATTGCAGGGCAGGGGGGTGATCTGGACTGGGCTGACGTTCTACCGGTGAGCGTGTACGAGGGGAGTACGCTGCGCCAGAAGCAGCCCGCCCGGGTCTCTTTAGACTAGCCTTCTAGCGCCCTGCAGGGTTATTTTTGGAGACCTGGGTGACCGGCGCCGGGTGTAGCATTCCCAGAACCGGCTTACCACTCTTGAAGCGGAAGAGCTCCACAAAACCGTGCTGGGCGTAAAGTTTGGCGCTGCGATAAGTGGATGCTTCTAGGTAGGCAGGTAGCTCACCCAGCTGAAAGCGGCGGAAATCGAGCAAATGAGAACCGATAGAGTGCCCACGAGCGTCCTCGTGCACACCGATGGTGTAAAGGAGCCAGTGGGGGAAATTGGGCCGCGCGGCGAGAAGTTTTAGATCGACAATAGCGGCTCGTAGTAGGCCCGGCCCTAGGATTTTTGCATATTCGGGCAGTGCCCTGATCTCATCAATCAAGCCGCCTTTCTGCCCCTCCGGGGAGAGCCAGAGAGCTGCGCCCAAGATCTTTCCCTCCTCGGTCACGGCCACATCAACTGTGCCCTTGGGGCCATAGGTGTGACGGATCTGGAAGTCGAAGAGGTCCCGCACCTTCTGGCTTTTGCCGTCACCTCCCATGACGTTGTTCATCACTGGGTCATGTTCAAAAGCACTCGTGAGAGCGTCGATGACGCCGGGCCAGTCAGCTTCGGTTGCCTGACGGACGGTGAAGGCGTAGTGGTTTTCTTCTGCCATGGTTCTTTCCTCTGGTTCTCAAGGTGCACAAAATCCTATGAATATTTCTAATTATCCACGGAGGGACCGGGCTAGCGGTATGACGCGCAAAAAACAAACTGGGCCCGGCTGTAGTACAGCCGGGCCCAGTTCTTTACCGGTAAATAAGTAGTTCTGGCGGTGAAATCTAGGAGGCAGGAACCTGCTCGGGGGCAGTTACTGCGACCAGAATGTCATCTAATACAACAGTGCTACTGGGAGCAACCGCCAGTTCGACTGAACCAACAGACTTCTTGGCATTGGTTATGACCAAAGGAGTCGTCAGAGGGTAACCCGCGGCGGCGATGGCGTCCATATCGAACTCCACCAGCACGTCCCCGCGCTTGACCTCAGCACCCTTTTCTACCTTGGGGCTAAAGAACTTGCCGTCGAGCTCCACGGTATCAAAGCCGATATGCATGAGCAGTTCAACGCCCTGTTCAGTGCGCATACCGATAGCGTGACCGGTGGGGAAAGCTACAGTGACTTTACCGTCTGCAGGTGCGTAGAGCTTGCCTTCAGTGGGCTCAACAGCAACGCCGGGCCCTAGCGCGCCGGAGGCAAAGGTCTGGTCAGAGACAGAGGCCAGGGGCAGTGCAGATCCCTTCATATGGGAAGTCAGTTCGTAACCGGGGGTGCTACTCGCAAGCACAGGAGCAGCGGTGGTATCAGCGGTAGCCTTAGCAGCTACCCTCTTGCCGTAGACGAAGGTGGCAGCGGTTGCCAGAACGGTTGAAACTGCTATGGCAAGGAAAAAGCCAGGCCAGCCGGCACCATACTGAGTACCGATGGAAACAAAGCCGATCAAACCAGCAGCGCCGGGAGCTACCGCTTTAACGCCTAGCAACGCGATGATAGTTGAGCCAATTGCAGAAGAAACCATCGCGATGTAGAAGGGCCAGCGTAGACGCAGGTTAATGCCGAAGATAGCAGGTTCGGTAATACCCAAGAATGCTGAAGGCGCTGAGGCGCCTGCGATACCTTTGAGCTTTTCATCGCGAGTTGAAAGGTAAACACCCAGTGCTGCACCGCCCTGGGCTACGTTGGCAACTGCAGCAGTCGCGAAGATAAAGGAGCCGCCGTTGTCGAAGAGCATGAGCTCGATGGGCGGGAAGGACTGGTGCAAGCCGGTAATCACGATAGGTGAGTAAATAAGACCAAAGAGGAAACCGCCGATAGGGCCAGCGGTAGTGTACAGCCAGTTGATGCCGTCACCCAGCATAGTACCGGCTTTGAACATCACGGGACCAACAGCTAGGAAGGTAATAAAGCCGGTGATGAGCAAGGTGAGAGTGGGGGTAAAGATGAAGTCGATGACGCCCTTGAGAATCTTGTGGAAGAACTTTTCGACGTTAGCAAGAATGTACGCTACGAAAAGGATAGGCAGAACGGTGCCCTGGTAGCCTGCTTGTTGCACTTGGAGGCCGAAAACATCCCAGTAGGTCATGGTGCCATTTTCGAGGGCAGCGGCCACGTTGTAACCGTTGACGAGGGAGGGGAAGACCATGGCTGCTCCCATGGTGAGGCCCAGGTAGGGGTTACCGCCAAAGACCTTGGTAGCCGAGTAGCCTACCAGCACAGGCAGGAAGGCGAAAGCCGCTGCCGAAAGTAGGTTAACGATTTCTGCGAAACCAGCCCAAGAGGGGAACTGCTCCACCAGAGGAGCTGCGCCTTCACCCCAGAAGAGATCCTTTGAGGTTAACACGTTGTTCAGTGCCATCAACATACCCGCGCCTACCAGCACGGGGATGATGGGCAAGAAGATATCGGAGACGGTTTTGAGGAAACGGGTGCCCAGGTTACCCTTAGACGCCGCCACGCTCTTAAGCTCATCCTTGGACGCCTGCTTCATCCCTTTATTCACAAGATGCTTATAGACCTCATTGACGTCGCCGGGGCCCACAATGATTTGGAACTGGCCAGCGTTTTGGAAGGTGCCCTTAATATCGTCATCATTATCCAACGCGGTTTGATTGATCGCTTTAGGGTCTTTGAGCACGAGGCGCAGGCGGGTGGCGCAGTGGGCGCCTGCCTGGATGTTGTGGACGCCGCCGACGTTGGCCAGCACGCGTTCAGCCACGGATTGATGATCCATGCCGTCTCCTTGGTGTATGAGCCACCGAGGTCAACCTGGTGGCAGGTGTGGTGATGTGAGCCAGATAATATGCCAATCGTTTGACATATTAGCATCTTTAGCGCGGTGCAGACAGTGTTAGGACAGGAAATGAAAAAGCGCCGCTCCTTTCTACTTCTCAGAAAGGGGCGGCGCTTATGTGTAGGTTATATATCCCTATAACTAGGGATGGGGTTATCCCTTACGTTCTACGGTGAGGAAAGCATCGCCTGCGGCTACCTGGCTGCCCACGTTGAGCGCCTGCACCGATGAGATGGCGACCTTAGCGTTGGTAATAACCAGCGGGGTGGTAACAGGGTATCCCGCTGTCTTGACCTCTTCTAAGTCAAACTCCACCAGCACGTCTCCACGCTTGACGGCGGCTCCCTTTTCGACCTTAGCGTTAAAGAACTTACCATCGAGTTCAACGGTGTCAAAGCCTACGTGAATCAAGATTTCTAGGCCGTCAGTGGTACGGATGCCGAAGGCGTGACCGGTGGGGAAAGCGACCGTTACAATGCCATCGGCAGGTGCTACTACGGTGCCGCTGACCGGTTCGATCGCCACACCGGGGCCCAGGGCACCGGAAGCGAACATTTGGTCAGATACGTCCGACAGTTCTACCACGGTGCCTCCCAGGGGAGCACTGAGATCATTAGCAGCTACGGTCTGCACCGCAGGGGTTTCAGCCGGTAGTGCTGGCGCAGGCTCTGCCTGCTCGTTACCGCCAAAGAGTTTTTTGAAAAAGCCTGCCACGGTGCACCTCATTTTCTATGGTTTGTGAGCTACCGCCTATGCGGTATCTTCTGTCACACTATCATTACTGATAAAGGATTGCAGTTTTTAACCCGGCAACACTTGCCATAAAGTAACAAAAGTTTCGCCGGGCATCCACGAGGGGTCTACTCCGCGCGTCGAGCGAATTCTAACGAGAGCACCGCCCCCTGCACCCGGACGGTTCGCTTGCTACCGGTGAAGTAAACCCGGGATGCAAAGGCAGCGGTCCCTCCGTCAACAAAAAGCTCAGTAGCTGAGGCGTCAATGAGTAAATCGAAGGTACGTTCTGCGGCTTCTCCCAAGGTTCGGCGGCGGTCAGTGCCCCCCACCGTGTAGCGGGAACCTGCCCGGGAAAGGGCGGCACCGGTAGCATCTAGGGTGATGTCTAGAGCCTGCCCAGCGGCGTCTTCCACCGTGATATGGGCAGGGGTCTCTGCAACCCTCACGGTACCCCGCAGCCTAAAGACGCGAGCGTCCTTAGCTTCAACAATTTCTCCGCCGGACACCGGGGTCACAGGCGCTGGATCCAGTATGCTATCAAGCTGGCGCACAGGGTTTTGCAGTAGCTGCCCACCGCGCAGGGTCAGGGTGCGAGGGTAGGTCTGCATATGTACCCAGTAGTTTTCCCAGGAGGGCTGATCATCCTGGTCAGCATTACCCAGCCAGCCCTGCAAAACTGCGTGAGAACCGTCTGCTCCTACCCCGTGGAAGCACTGCGGGGCATAGAATTCGGTGCCAGAGTCCAGCTCGGTGAAGGGAGTCTCGACTGTGAAGAGCAGAGTATCAAAGTTGAGGGTGCCCACCAGGTAGCCGGTCTGGAAGATGTTGTTGTATTTCTCCCCGTCTGCTTCCATGCCCTGAGGGCTGAAGATGAGAACGTCCTTGAGTTGACCGTCGGTGTCACGCAGCTGAATCAGCCCCGGACACTCGTACATGTAGCCCATATCTGCCAGAGCAGGGTCGGTAAAGGAAATTTCGCCGGCGAAGACCCAGGTGCGGCGGTCCGTGGAGCGGTAAAGCACTACGGCGCCGGTTTCGTCCTCCCGCTGAGCACCGATAATGGCGTAGAAGAGTCCATCGCGTTCAAAGACGTGGGGGTCACGGTAGTGAGCGGTGTAGCCAGCCTCTGGGCCATCAATCAGCACCTGTTGCTTGGTGAAGGTGGCGCCATCATCCTCTGAGGTAAACAGCACCTGGTAGGCTTCACGGTTACCCTGCTCATCTTTGACGTTGCCGGTGTAGAAGAATTCGAGGGTTCCGCCCTCACCCACAAAACCAGAACCGGAATAGCAGCCGTTCTTGTCGAACCAGTCCGTGGGTGCGATGGTGGTGCCACGGTCTTCCCAGTGAGTGAGGTCAGTGCTGGTGGCCTGACGCCAGAAGACGGCGCGGGTGGGGTGTACCGGTGAGTACTGGTAGAAGGCGTAGTAGACCCCGTCTTTATAGATCAGCCCATTAGGGTCATTGAGGCGGCCTACCGGGGGGGCAAGGTGGAGCGCCGGATAGTCAGGGTCAGCAAGAACGGTTGCATGGTGGTCTTGGTAGGCTTCTTCCGCCGCTGCCAGTAGGTCGGCGGCATCGGGACGTCTGGGCTTTGTCACGGGGCTGGTCTCCTTGGTGCGGGCCAAGCTCCCTCAATGAAAAAGCAGCCCATATCTGTCAAACGATTGTTACAATCTAGCCTACAGGGCGCCCCCTCTAGCTCAGCCTTAGCCAGTGACCGGATTTTGCCTTAAATGCCGCAGGGGCGGCACTCCGAAAGGAGTGCCGCCCCTGCGCCAAAGATAAGAAAAGTTAGAAACTTTACTTGAGGGTAACGGTTGCGCCTGCGCCCTCGAGAGCTTCCTTAGCCTTCTCAGCGTCTTCCTTGGAAGCGCCTTCGAGGACAGCCTTGGGAGCTGAGTCAACGAGGTCCTTAGCTTCCTTCAGGCCGAGTGAAGTCAGTGCACGAACTTCCTTGATAACGCCGATCTTCTTCTCGCCAGCTGATTCGAGGATAACGTCGAATTCGGTCTGCTCTTCAGCTTCAGCAGCTTCGCCGCCAGCGGCACCAGCAACAGCAACGGGAGCTGCAGCGGTTACGTCGAATTCTTCTTCAAATGCCTTGACGAATTCTGAAACCTCAACGAGTGATAGTTCCTTGAATGCTTCAATGAGTTCTTCGATTGAAAGCTTAGCCATGAGATTGGCTCCTTCTTTTAATTCAGTTGCAAGCCTAAATTTTTCAGCCTGCGAGCTTGAAAATTATGCTGACCCATATGGGGCCAAAAGTCTATAAAAAGTGACAGACAACCGGGTGATTACTCAGCCTCGGGTGCAGCACCTTCCTGCTCTTCGAGCTTGATACGCAGAGCGTCAACGGTGCGAGCAACCTTAGCGATTGCACCCTTCGCGCCGCCTGCGACCTTTGCAAGAAGTACCTCGCGTGATTCGAGGCTTGCAAACTTGTTGATACCAGCTTCGTCGAGGGATTCACCCTCGAAGTAACCGCTCTTAACGATTAGCTGGGGGTTAGCCTTGGCAAAGTCACGCAGACCCTTCGCAGCATCAATGAAGTCTCCCTTGATGAATGCGATTGCACTAGGGCCGTGGAGCTGGCCATCGAATGCGTCGATGCCAACTTCCTTGGCCGCGATAGCGGTCAGAGTGTTCTTTACCACGGCGTACTCGGTCTCAGTGCCCAGCGCGCGACGAAGATCCTTCATCTGCGCAACGGTGAGACCACGGTACTCGGTGAGAATTACGCCGTTTGAAGCTTCAAGGAGTTCCTTGAGCTCGGAAACAGCAGCAATCTTTTCCTGTGTTGCCATGGTGTTCCTTCCAGTTCTTATCCCGCCGGGCTAACAAAAATGCCCCGACGCGCAGGCATCGAGGCATAATACAGACCAGAAAATTTTCTAGTAGGTATTGTTTTATCGGCACCTACGCAGGTGGCTCCTTGTGAGCCCTTACCGTGTTCTTCTGTGAAGAAGGCACAGACCGGCGGTCTTTGGTTATTCCATCTAACCACGGATTCCGGCGGCTAGGCAAGCTGTTTTCGTCCTTAAGCGGGCTTAATCACGTTCTTTAGCCCTATGCCGGGAAGATATGGAGGCCAGCGGGGTCTATTTCCCCATTAAGGCGATGCCCCGTCTCCACATGCCGTCTTCCGGTGAGCAGGGCTGCTAGTACGGTGCCCTTAGGGATAGTAAGTTCTCCTGCCTCGGTAGTGATCAGAGCATCATGAATGACCTCTATTTCTACCCGTAGGCCAGCTGTATGCTGCCAGCTGCTGCGGACCACAGCGGTGAGGCTCCCCAGCTGATTACCGGGTGAAAAAGCAAAGGCGTTCAGTCCCGCACGGACGGCCCGCCCCGCTAGCTGCGCATCAAACGAGTTGTAAAGAGGGAACACCAGGTGAGCTACCTCCGCAGAGGCAGGAGACGCCAGAAGCTGCTCTGGGGTGCCCACCTGGGCTAGACGTCCGCCCGATAAAACGGCTACCCGTTGGCCCATCTGGAGGGCTTCATTTTGGTCGTGGGTGACATATATGCCGGTAAAACCTAGTTGCGTATGCAAGAGCTGCACATCAGAGCGAATACTGGCGCTGCTTGTTTCATCAACACTTGAAAGTGGCTCATCGAAGAGGACCACCGGTGTGAGTCGCACCAGAGCGCGGGCGATACCTGCCCGCTGCGCCTGCCCACCCGATAGCTGAGCGGGTTTCTTCTTCAGATGGTCTCCCAACCCCAGGGTGTGCACCAGAGAGCTGTAATGCTCCCTGTCTAAAGGTGCAGACTTCTTGAGGCGAAAGGCAAAAAGAATATTCTCTTCAATACTCAGGTGGGGGTAGAGCACGGGTTTCTGAAAGACCAGGGCAGTCTGGCCCGGCTCTATAGCCTGCCCACCGAAGCTGATGACGCCTGCATCTGGCTCTTCCAGCCCTGCAATAAGACGAAGCAGAGTCGATTTACCGGCTCCAGAAGCCCCCAGCAGGGCTAGCATCTGACCGGTAGGCAAAGATAGGTCAAGACCGCCTAGAACGATGGTGCCGTCGTAGTTTTTACTGATACCGGCTAGGTGCAGCCCTGGTTTATTCATGGTCTCTATTATCCCCGCGTATGTGCACCTTATTGACGACTGTGCAGCTCTAAGAGGCACGTTGGGCGGCAAGGTGCACGATGACTAGCTCAAAACAAAGGCAGGCCCCCCGCCTGAGCGGAAAGCCTGCCTTAAAGACTAAGACTAGAAAACTAGACTTATGCAGCTAAGGTCGCGGGGTCAACAGGGATGCCGGGGCCGAAGGTGGTTGCAACGGTAGCCTTTGAGATGTAGCGACCCTTAGATGATGAGGGCTTCAGGCGGTTGATCTCTTCAAGAGCTGCTTCGAAGTTTTCGGTCAGCTGCTGCTCGGTGAAGGAAGCCTTACCGATGATGAAGTGAAGGTTGGAGTTACGGTCAACGCGGAAGTCAATCTTGCCGCCCTTGATGTCGTTAACAGCCTTGGTGACGTCCATGGTAACGGTGCCGGTCTTGGGGTTAGGCATGAGGTTACGGGGACCAAGTACCTTACCCAGGCGGCCTACCTTGCCCATAAGGTTGGGGGTAGCAACCGCTGCGTCAAAGTCAACCCAGCCGCCAGCGATCTTTGCGATGAGGTCATCTGAACCAACGAAGTCTGCGCCAGCTGCTTCAGCTTCTGCAGCCTTCTCGCCTTCAGCCAGAACAACCACGCGAGCGGTCTTACCGGTGCCGTTGGGCAGGTTTACGGTGCCGCGGACCATCTGGTCTGCCTTGCGGGGGTCAACACTCAGACGCAGTGCAACCTCAACGGTTGAATGGGGCTTCTCTGCTGCGATTTCCTTTGCAACTGCAATAGCCTCTGCGGGTGCGTAAAGCTTCTCCGCATCGATTTTTGCTACAGCTGCCTGGTACGCTTTGCTGCGCTTTGCCATCTGCTTTTCTCCTTTGCAGGTGTGGTCTCTTATGAGCCGCGCTCGGCTCTGCCACTTGCCTTCCCCGTGGCCGGGGTTAGGCTTCTAATAATTTGTCTTGGGTGAGGCGATAGCCTCGTCTCAGCGAGAGGCTGAGATTAGTCGATGGTGATACCCATTGAACGTGCGGTGCCCATGATGATCTTTGATGCTGCATCAAGGTCGTTAGCGTTCAGGTCATCCATCTTGGTCTGTGCGATTTCGCGTACCTGGTCCATGTTGAGTGAACCGACCTTCTGGGTGTGGGGAACACCGGAACCCTTAGGAACGCCAGCTGCCTTCTTGATGAGCTGCGCTGCGGGAGGGGTCTTGGTGATGAAGGTGAAGGAACGATCCTCGTAAACGGTGATTTCTACGGGGATGATGTTGCCGCGCTGTGATTCAGTTGCAGCGTTGTATGCCTTGCAGAATTCCATGATGTTGACGCCGTGCGCACCGAGTGCGGGGCCAACGGGAGGAGCCGGGTTAGCAGCGCCTGCCTGGATCTGCAGCTTAATGAGGCCTGAGACCTTCTTCTTGGGAGCCATTCTTGGTCCTTTTCTTAGCTGGTGTACCGGCGCACAGGAGTATGCGTCGGCCGGTGGCGGCCGTGGCGCGGTCGCCTGTGTGGAGGCACCAAGCGTAGGTGCACACACAAACTTATATCTTAGTAGTTTTGCCGCCCTTATGCCAGGTCGTCGCGGACGACCGGGGCTAGCTTTTGCTCACAGCGGGAGCAAAAGAGCCGCTCCCCCGACGCGGAAAGCGGCTCTTGAGCTACACCGAAAGGTCTTAGACCTTGGTGACCTGGGCGAAGTTCAGGGTCACAGGGGTTTCACGCTCGAAGACAGAGATGAGAACCACCAGCTGCTGTGAAGCAGCGTTGATTTCTGAAATGCTTGCGGGCATACCCTCGAAAGGGCCGTCCTTGACGGTAACTGCCTCGCCAATCTCGAAACCGGTTTCGACAACAGGCGCAGCTACCGGCGCAACACCGGCTTCAGCCTGCTCAGCTTCAAAGACAGGAGCCAGCATCTCAACAACCTCATCAAGGCGTAGTGGGACGGGGTTGTAGGCGTCCTGACCTACGAAGCCAGTAACACCGGGGGTGTGGCGCACAACGCCCCAGCTTTCGTCAGTAAGGTTCATGCGCACCAGTGCGTAGCCGGGAATACGAACGCGGCGGACCATCTTCTTAGAGGTATTCTTGACCTCCATGACCTCTTCCATGGGCACCTGAACTTCGAAGATATCTTCATCAGCGTTCAGAGTCTGCACACGGGATTCGAGGTTAGCCTTAACCTTGTTCTCGTAGCCAGCGTAGGTGTGAATAACAAACCATTCGCCTTCCTGGCGGCGAAGCTTGGACTTGAATTCTTCAAGGGGATCGACGGTGGGCTCATCGTTAGCCTCAGCCGCTTCAACTTCTTCAACCACTTCTGCTGCTGCAACTTCTACAGCTTCGTGGCCCTCATCGGTTGCCTGCTGGGCAGGTTCTACAACCTCATCGGCTTCGTGCTGCATTTCCTGCTCGGACACGCTTTCCTGCTTTCATCTGTTGTCTATCGCGCACGTGCGCGTTCGTCTTGGTAAATGATTTTACGGGGTTAAGGCTGCTTTAGCCCAACTAAGCGGGCCCTTAGGCTACGCCGTTACCGAAAATCCAGAAGGCTCCCTGACCGAAAAGGTAGTCAAGACCTGAAATTAGTAGGAGCATAAAGGCCACAAAGAGAAGAACAATAATCACGTACTGCACCAGTTCTTTGCCGGTGGGTGTGGTTACTTTTTTGAGTTCGGCGATAACTTCGCGGAGGAACTGGAAGATGCGCCCAAAGAAACCGGGGGTCTTTTCTGCGCCATTTTCGTGAGAATCGGCGGTCCGAGCGGCGATTGATTTAGCCATATAGGGCCCGCCCCTTTCTACTTCTTACCTATGAACAGATGTGTTCGGTTGAAAGAAAACCTGTGAGGCTTGAGCAGGGCGGACAGGACTCGAACCTGCAACCTGCGGTTTTGGAGACCGCTGCTCTACCAATTGAGCCACCGCCCTTTGAAAACATCTGTCTTCAAAGCGTCTGTACTTCTTAGGGCACAAACCAGTGTTGTTCGGTTGCGAACAACGGTACCTACTGTACATCATCTTTTCTTGCTTTGGCAAAAACGGTCTATCAGGGTCATAAGTTCGGTGTTTATTAGCCACAGCCTCTTATAAAGATGTACTCACCCGCTGGAACTCCTATGCTAGAGGTAGAGCCCCTCAGGCAAGCGACCACAACCCCGAGCCACCCTTTTATGGGATGAAAGCGAGATTCCCCATGTCTGCCCGCGTTTCACGCCGTATTGGCGCAATCGCCCCCTCAGCTACCCTAGCCGTTGACGCCAAAGCCAAGGCGCTCAAAGCCCAGGGCCGCCCCGTCATCGGTTTCGGCGCCGGTGAGCCAGACTTCCCCACCCCGGCCTACATTGTTGACGCGGCTCGCGAGGCCCTCAACGACCCCGCAAACTTCCGCTACACCCAGGCAGCTGGCCTACCCGCCCTTAAGCAGGCCATTGTCGAAAAGACCAGGCGTGACTCCGGCATCGACATCGACGCTTCTCAGGTCATTGTGACCAATGGTGGCAAGCAAGCGGTCTACCAGGCTTTCGCTACCGTCATTGACGAAGGCGACGAGGTCCTACTCCCCGCCCCCTACTGGACCACCTACCCCGAGGCTATCCGCCTAGCTGGTGGCAACCCCGTGGAAGTTTTTGCGGGCAGCGACCTGGAGTACAAGGTCACCCCGGACATGCTTGAGGCTGCCTACACCGAAAAGACTAAGGCACTGATCTTTGTCTCCCCATCCAACCCCACCGGTGCGGTCTACACCCCCGAGGAAACCAAGGCTATCGGTGAGTGGGCACTGGAAAAGGGAATCATCGTGCTGACCGATGAGATTTACGAGCACCTGACCTACGATGGCGTGCCCTTTACCTCTATTGTTGCTGCCGTTCCTGCTCTTGCCGAGAGCACCGTCATCCTCAACGGTGTTGCAAAGACCTACGCTATGACCGGATGGCGCGTGGGCTGGATGATTGCCCCTGCCGATATCACCAAGGCAGCGACCAACCTACAGTCCCATATGACCTCCAATGTTAACAACGTAGCCCAGATGGCAGCTCTCACCGCCGTTTCTGGTTCGCTGGACGCCGTCAACGAAATGCACACTGCATTTGACCGCCGCCGCAAGGCCATTGTCGAAGGCCTGAACGCCATTGAAGGTGTTCGCTGCCCCACCCCCAAGGGCGCTTTCTACGTCTACGCGGACGTTACAGCCCTGCTGGGCAAAGAAATTGCGGGCAAGCGCCCTGAAACTTCCGCTGAGCTGGCCGAAATTATTCTGGAAAAAGCCGAAGTTGCGGTAGTTCCCGGCGAGGCTTTTGGCCCCTCTGGCTACCTGCGCCTGTCCTACGCCCTGGGTGATGAGGACTTGGCTGAGGGTGTAGCGCGTATTCAAAAGCTGCTGGGCACCGCCAAGTAGGAGACAGAGGTCCAAGACCGCTGATCAGCACAGCAAAAAAGCAAGCTGGCTTGGGGCTGGCGTGAATCGCCTCGTGAGCGTCAGCGAACCGGGTGAGAGGGTCAGCTTGCTCTTGCTGTGCTGGTTAGCGGTCGAACTATTTAAATCTTGTGGGGGCGAGGTGCCAGCCTGCTTCTCAGCTTTAGCTCGCGACTTGCCAATAAAGTTGCTTCTGACCCTAAGGCAGAGGTTAGAAACATACAACCCAACCCAGCCCACAGCTACCCACTCAAGACCAAATTTACTAGAATAGAAACCAACAAAGACCAACATGTTTGAGGTAGGTTAACTGACTCGCCCCAATGCGTTGGTCATAGAAACCATCATTCCCTTTTCAGGAATATTTTAGGAGATCCTCCCATGAAGATCGGTCTGCTCACCTCCGGCGGCGACTGCCCCGGCCTCAACGCTGTTATTCGCGGTGCAGTGCTCAATGGCATCAAAACCTACGGTGACGAATTCGTTGGCTTCCGCGATGGCTGGCGTGGTGTTGTCGAGGGTGATTTCATGGACCTTCCCCGCACCAAGGTGCGCGGTCTAGCTCGTGTGGGCGGCACCATTCTGGGCACCTCCCGCACCAACCCCTTTGATGGCCCCAAGGGTGGTGCTGAAAATATTGAAATCATGATGGAACGCAACGGTATTGACGCCATTATTGCCATCGGTGGCGAGGGCACCCTGGCTGGCGCTAAGCGTCTGGCTGATGCTGGTCTCCCCGTAGTAGGCGTGCCCAAGACCATTGATAATGACCTGCAGGCCACCGACTACACCTTCGGTTTTGACACTGCGGTTTCTATCGCAACTGATGCTCTAGATCGTCTGCGCACCACCGGTGAATCTCACCACCGTGCCATGGTTGCAGAGGTCATGGGCCGCCACGTAGGTTGGATTGCTCTGCACTCAGGTATGTCCGGTGGCGCCCACGCCATTCTGATCCCTGAGGTCAAGGTTTCTATGGAAGAGGTAGCTGTCTGGGTTAAGGAAGTTCACGACCGCGGACGCTCTCCCCTGGTTGTTGTCGCCGAGGGCTTCATCCCCGAAGGCTTCGATGATGTTCTTGCAGACAAGGGTGAAGAGAAGGACGGCCGCCCTCGCCTGGGCGGTATTGGTGAGTACATCACTCAGGAGATTGAGCGAATCACCGGTATCGAAACCCGTAACACCACTCTGGGCCACATTCAGCGCGGTGGCGCACCTACCGGCTTTGACCGTGTGCTCTCCACCCGCCTGGGCATTCAGGTCGTGGATATGATTCACGATAAGGAGTGGGGCAAGATGGTTGCTATGCAGGGCACCGATATCAAACGCGTTGATTTCTCAGAGGCACTGGACGGTCTCAAGACCGTTCCCGCCTACCGTTACGAAGAAGCTAAGGTGCTCTTCGGCCGCTAAGTAGCAAAGCTAAGCAGAGAAAAGCCGCCCGCCCTCACCGGGGCAGGCGGCTTTTCTGTAGCTGATAACCGTTTGAGAATGCTTTTAGCTATTCGATTCAGGCAGTTAACCTCGGAAGAAGTCGCCCATAGTGCGGCGGCCAGCCACCTGACCGGCATCCGGAGCAACGATAACGGTCTGGGAGCAGGCGTAGTGGGTGGCAGGTGCCGGGTTGCCGTCCCCATCAAAATCACTGTCATCGATAGCGCGTAGATCTGCGGCCGGGTCAACCGACCGCTTGAGCAGAGCCAGTGCAATGGGGCCAGCCTCATGGTGCAGGGCAACCGAGCTGATGTAACCTACCTTCTTCTCGCCGGCGAAGACCGGGGATCCCACCCGCGGTAGGGTGTGTTCAGAGCCGTCCAGGTCAAGGAAGGTCAGGCGGCGCGGCGGGTGGCCCAGGTTATGCACGCGAGCCACGGTTTCTTGGCCCTTGTAGCAGCCCTTATTCATATGGACTGCCGTGCGCATTAGGTCTAGCTCATGCGGGATGGTGCGCTCATCTACCTCAGTGCCAAATCGCGGCCGC
Source organism: Rothia sp. LK2492 (assembly GCF_040946345.1). Classification (NCBI taxonomy): domain Bacteria; kingdom Bacillati; phylum Actinomycetota; class Actinomycetes; order Micrococcales; family Micrococcaceae; genus Rothia; species Rothia sp. LK2492. The sequence goes on from NZ_JAYWLX010000001.1 coordinate 113,799, forward strand.
CACGCCTCAATACGCAGGGCATCGGCAGCCCAAGAACCCGCAAGAGCCACCCCTTCGGTGGCATCCAGCAGCTGGTGAGAGGGGACGACGGTCAGGTACCAGCTATAGCCAGAGCCGGGGTGCTCTACCCCTGCCTGTGTATAGGTGTAGCCGCCCTCCGCCACACCGTTAGCCCAGGGGTCCTGCCAGACGATACCCCCGCGCAGGGCAGCCGGGGCACTCTCAACGGTACGGGGGTCAAGGGTGCTACCCAGTACCGCGTGAGTATCGGTGCGGTTGGTGATCTCAACCCGCAGCATAAACTTCATGCGCTCCAGGTAGGTGGTGAGCTCCGCGGCGGCCGCCCGTTCAGTGATGAGCCAAACTGCGCCCTCCTTCTCAACCGCCGCAGCCCAGAAGTCAATGCGCCCCTGGGGCGACAGCAGCAGTAACTCAGCGCTCTGACCCTCGTCTAGGTTGTTCAGCACTTGGCTAGAGAGGGTGGTGAGCCAAGATAGTCGATCGGGCCCTTCCACCGTCACTACACCCAACTGGGAATAGTCCACCAGGGTCAGGGGCACCTTACGTGCCAGAGCGCGCTGTTCGGCGTTGGGATCCCCGTAGTGGGCAGCGACGCCGGCATCCGGCCCCAGGGCGCCAAAAGCACCCTTTCGGCTGAGCAGGGGGCTGCGGTAATCGGTCTTAGTCATGTTTTTACTTTTCCAGCCGGGTTTTACTTGGACTCGCTGTCGCCGGGTTCATCATCCAGGCTGCCAAACATGGTTGCACCCAGATCATCACCGGTCATGGACGAGGTCTTACGAAGCTCAGCCGAAGCGTGCTTCTCCAGCTTGCGGGTAACGGGGTTAGCTGTTTCCCAGTCCCACATGAGATTGCCGTTGACTAGACCCCAAAGACGCACCGAACCGGCGTACTCCTTGGTGATGTCATCCTGCAACATGTTGCCGGTCTGCAGGCGCACTACCGGCCCCTTGATCATACCCACGTAGTTCTCGGTGAGGCCGCCGGGGTGGGCGATGGTGGCAAGGATGTTGAAACCGTCGTCCTCATTGCGCAGAGTTTCAACAGAATCTGCGTCCTTATGGACGGGCACCACGTCAGCTGGCACGAGACCAGGGCCGACGTCCCCATCGACCTGGGGGCGGTCAATCTGCCAGAAGCCAGTCTCGACGGTCAGCGGGCGCAGCTTTTGCCCCTGATCATCGAGTAAGAAAGACTCAGCACGGTACTCCACAAAAGGAAGGCCGTCTTGGGTGAAGGTAATAATCTGCCCGAATGGGGTTTCCTCAGCTCCCTCATACCAGAGAGAACCGGTGCCTTCCCAGGTGCCCAGTAGCCAGGAGAGGGGCACAAGTTCAGGGGTGAGATTTGAAGGAATTTCAATAGCCATAGCCACCAGTTTAGCCCGGGATGGGGCGCTGGTCAGCGGCTTAGGCGGCGGGCGAAACAGGGCTCAGGCTTCAAAAACCGTTTCCCGGTACGCACAAGACCCCGCGCAACGGTGCACGGGGTCTTGTGGTAAGGGGCTTATTATTTCTGGCCGCGGAACAATCCGGTTAGCACAAAGCCGATGCAGGTGAAAATTGCTAGACCTGCTAGGCCCAGGAGGGTCAGAAAGAAGATTTCAAGTGCAAGAATACTCATACGGCTACCCTACCATGCGAGTGAGGAATGTCGCACATACGTAACCGATAACGCCAATGAAGGCCACCGGTGTTACGCCCAGCGTAATAGCGCCGCGACGGGGGCCTTCTTTGGGGCCGGCAGAGATAACGCGTACCCCGATGAGACCCAACAGCACACCAACAATGATGCCGATGGAAACCACAGGCAGGCTACTGTTTTCAAGACGGGTCAGGGCAGCAAGCCCTACCCACCCCGCGACTGATACCGACGCCAGCACCCCGGTAACACAGCTAATCACTGACTCTAGGCGTCCCACTGCCCCTTCACCGCGTGCCAGCTCTACTAGGAAGCTGGCAACAACACCCACAGCTGCGATGGCTGGTAAAGCCTCGAGGGGAAGGGATCCATCAGTGAGCCAGGAATATAGCACAGAGGTGGTGCCTGCCAAGAAAACAATGACCGAGTGAGAGGTAATACGGGTACGGCCTCGCAGCTCGGCAATACCCGTTGCCGCTGGCCACCCGCCAGCGATAAAGAGAACGGCGATAAAGCCCATCAGAGCAGCAACCCAGGGCGCGATAGAGGCGGCAAGCACTAACCCCACCAGAGTTACCACCGCAGAAATGGCAACCAGCAGGTAGCGCGAACGCCGTGTAGCCCCAATTTTCCCCAGGGGACCCTCATACACCGTTTTTTGACGGGCTCGGCGTAGCCTACTCAACTCTGGCACGAAAGTGCGCATGGTCCGGGTGGAGGTGGGTTCTTTGGTAGACACAGGGGCCGTTCTTCTTACGTAGTGGGGTGCGCGTTCAGTATTCATATCATCTTCCCGTATACCGAACCTTTTTATCAATGTTTGGGGTGGGGCGTTTTATACTTACTGTTGGAGCGTTGAGCGCGCAGAAAGGCGGTGATCGGTATGGTGCAGATTGTTCTGTTGAGCGATGCGGCGGTTGAAGGCAGCGATGTCGCCCCGTCCCTAGGTCTACTGACTCACGGTCTGACTGTCTTGCCGCTGAACGCAGCAGCGCCGGTGGTGAGCTCACATTCACCCGATGTGGTGATGGTGGACGCTCGCGAGCAGCTGGTAGCTGCCCGCAACTGCGCCCAGTTGCTCAAAGGTACCGGTCTAGCGACTCCCTTGATGATGGTACTCACCGAAGGCGGTCTAGCCGCTGTCTCAGCACAGTGGATGGTAGATGACATCATGCTGGCCAGTGCTGGTCCAGCGGAGTTAGAAGCCCGGCTACGTTTACTGGCGACACACAGCGCGCCGGCAGAAACCCCGGATGAAACCGTGATTCGTGCCGGCGGCGTCACGGTGGATGAGGCCTCCTATTCAGCCCGTTTGCAGGGCTCCCCTCTCAACCTGACCTATAAAGAGTTCGAGCTTCTGAAGTTTTTGGTGCAGCATCAAGGGCGTGTTTTCACCAGGGCCCAGTTGCTCTCCGAGGTGTGGGGGTATGACTACTACGGTGGCACCCGCACCGTGGATGTCCACATTCGTCGTTTGCGGTCCAAGTTGGGCCCTGACCATGAACAGCTCATCACGACCGTCCGCAATGTGGGTTACAGCTTCAATTCCCCCCGGCTCACTGACCGTTAGACGGGGTTCTCGGTAAATCTTTGACCTCTTTTAGTCCAACCCACCCCGTAAGCGGGGGGCCGCTGCTAGTAGAGTGGTTTTAGGTAAAGAAGTGTAGGGGGACACACCAGTGAGTTCAAGAGATTTTCTATGGCAAGAACCGAGCAGTGCGACTGTTGAGCGGCTTGAAGCCCTAGCCCAGCGAGCCTTTAGCTTCGATGAGGCTCAGCCCTTCTCGGAACAGACCCTGGTTGAAGCACGTAAGTGGTCTCGCGGGGAGAGTAGCGCAGTGCGTATTCTCGAAGTTTGTGAGGCTGGCGAAACCAGAGGTTTTGCTGCTCTGGTGACTGATGGTGATAGCTATCTTCTTGAGGCCGCCGTGGACCCCTCAGCCCGCGAGCGCGGCCTGGGCACAGCCCTCATTACAGAAGCCTTGACGCGGGTGGGTGGAGAGGTAGCCGCCTGGGTACACGGTGGACCTGATGCTTCAAGTTCTGCAATGATTTCCGCCCAAAAGCTGGCTAAGAGCCAGGGATTTGTGGCTCAGCGTGAGCTTTTCAAAATGGGGCTTGCCTTGACTGATGAGGCACGTGCTAGCATCCTCGCTGCAGCTGAGGCTGCCCCCTTACCTGCTGACATCAGCTTGGAGACCTACACCGAGAAGGACGCCGCTGGCTGGGTAGAGGCTAATGCAGCGGCTTTTGCTGACCACCCCGAGCAGGGAAAGCTGACCCTCAAAGATCTTGAGGAGCGTACCGGTTCTGATTGGTTCAGAGCCGAGGGTTTCTTCTTAGCCAAAGATGGTGCTGGGAGCATTGCCGGTTCCCACTGGACCAAAATTCCGCACCACCAGACCGGGGTGCTAGAGGGTGAGGTCTATGCCGTGGGTGTTACTCCCGACTGGCAGGATAAGGGGCTAGGACGGTCGCTGACTCTAGCGGGTATGGCGTATTTAGCGCGGACTCACTATGCCCCGGGTAAGAAACTCGACCGGATCGTGCTTTACGTGGATGCAGAGAACTCCCCTGCTGTTACCCTTTACCGCTCTCTCGGTTTCTCACCGCTAACGATTGATCGCCAATATCTGGCTACCACAGAACGCTAAACTTCATTCAACCCCACACAGTAGGAAAAGGACTCCATGACTACTCAATCTGATACTCGAGTTCATACCAGCAACCATATCGGCGGTGACATCAACAAGATCGAACGTGCAGAGACCCGCGTAGACCGCATCGATATCGGTGAGAAGATTAAGCTACCTAACCTTGCCGGTGACTTTGGTAGTGACCGTTTTTTGGACCGTGAAACCAGCTGGATTGAATTCAATACCCGCGTGCTGGAATTGGCAGAGGACCCCCATCTCTTCTTGCTAGAGCGCCTCAACTTCCTTTCGATTGTGACCAGCAACCTCGACGAGTTCTTCATGGTGCGTGTGGCAGGGTTGAAGCGTCGTATCGCTACCGGTATCGCGGTACCTGCGCCCTCAGGGTTGACTCCTGAAGAGCAGATGGAAGAAATCGCTGAGGCAGCCCACGCTCTGCAGGAGCGCCAGGCCCGTGTCTTTCACGAGCAGGTTTACCCCGAGCTGGAAAAAGAGAAAATCCGTATTGTGGGCTGGGATGACCTTGAAGATGCTGCCAAGGAGAAACTCACCCGTTTCTTCCGCGCTGAGCTCTTCCCCATCCTCACTCCCCTAGCCGTGGACCCGGCACACCCCTTCCCCTACATCTCTGGGCTGTCGCTGAATCTGGCCGTTATCGTGCGTAACCCACAGACCGGCAAAGAGCTCTTCGCCCGTCTCAAGGTACCCGAGACCATCGACCGCATGATCTCTATCGACGGCTCCCGCGCCGTTAACTCTTCCTCCTCAGAGGCACGATTCATCCCTCTGGAAGCTATTATCGCCCAGCATCTGGATGTTCTCTTCCCCGGCATGGAGGTCGTAGAGCACCATGCCTTCCGCGTTACCCGTAACGAAGATTTGGAGGTGGAAGAGGACGACGCTGAGAACCTGCTCAAGGCTCTAGAAAAGGAGTTGCTACGTCGCCGCTTTGGACCGCCCGTGCGTCTTGAGGTTGAAGACACCATCAACCCCAATATCCTTGATCTTCTCGTCTCTGAACTGGGGATCGACGGTCACGAAATCTACAAGCTGCCCGCTCCCCTCGATATGCGCGGCTTTGCTGCTATTGCCAAGGCAAACCGCCCAGCTCTGCACTACCCCAAGCACGTGGCGCATACGTCCCGCTGGCTCAACGCTAACGAAACGTCCAAGGCTGCTGACGTCTTTGGGGCAGCACGTGAACACGATGTACTGTTGCACCACCCCTACGATTCCTTTGCTACCAGTGTGCAGGCCTTTTTGGAGCAGGCGGCAGCTGACCCTAACGTCCAGGCCATCAAGCAGACCCTCTACCGCACCTCGGGTGACTCCCCCATCGTGGACGCTCTCATTGAGGCAGCAGAGTCAGGCAAGCAGGTGCTGGCGCTGGTTGAGATTAAGGCGCGCTTTGACGAGCAGGCCAACATTGAATGGGCCCGCAAACTAGAACGCGCTGGCGTGCATGTAGTCTACGGTATCGTGGGCCTGAAAACCCACTGTAAGCTCTCACTGGTGGTGCGCAAAGAGGCTGACGGTCTGCGCCGCTACTGCCACATTGGTACCGGCAATTACCACCCCTCCACCGCCCGTTTCTACGAGGATTTGGGGCTGATTACATGTGATCAGCAGATTGGGGAGGACGTTTCTCGTCTCTTCAACCAGCTATCCGGCTACGCCCCCAAGACCACTTACAAGCAGCTCTTGGTGGCTCCGCGTTCCCTGCGCTCAGGTCTAATTGACAACATCAATAAGGAGATTGAGCACAAGCTGGCAGGCCAAAAAGCCAAAATTCAGATTAAGTGCAACTCCATGGTGGATGAAGCTATCATTGATTCCCTCTACCGCGCTTCCCAGGCCGGGGTTGAGGTCAACGTGATTGTTCGCGGTATCTGTGCCCTGCGCCCCGGAGTTCCTGGCCTTTCTGAGAATATCAAGGTGCGTTCTGTGCTGGGCAGGTTCCTGGAGCACTCCCGTGTCTTCACCTTTGAGAACGGCGGATCACCTAAGACCTACATTGGTTCAGCCGATATGATGCACCGTAACCTGGACCGCCGTGTCGAGGCACTGGTTCAGGTCAAGGCACCCGCCCACGTGAAGTATCTCCTGGATATGTTTGATAATTACCTCTCTCCCAAGACCAGCAACTGGCACTTGGACGCCAATGGTAAGTGGGAAAGGCACCACCTCAACAAGGACGGTCAGCCGCTCCTCGACGTCCAGGCTTCCTACCTATCAAGTAGGGATAAGAAGAAGAAGTAGACAGGGGGCGTACCGCCCCTACTCCGACAGATAGAATGTCCTTGGGTTAACGCAGGGTTAGCCCAAGGGCATGGCCCTGCCCGTCACACAGAGAGCTCAGCTTATGCCCAAAGCAACCACAGAATTCGTCTATGCAGCACACAGCGCAGACGAATCCCTCAGCATTCAGCGCGGAGCCGGCAACAGTGCAGAGATTAATGCAGCTGGCGCCCTGATCTGGCGTTACCGCCGTGATCAACTGCAGGTTTTGGTCATCCACCGCCCCAACTATGATGACTGGTCGTGGCCCAAGGGCAAACAGGACCCGGGAGAGACGCTGCCTGAGGTTGCGGTGCGAGAGGTCAGGGAAGAGGTGGGGCTGCAAATCACCCTGGGTGTGCCGCTGGCTGTCACTGCCTACCGCGTTAAGAAACGCTCCAAAGAGGTCTTTTACTGGGCGGCAGAGCTACCCCAAGGTGCCAAGGCTAAAGCAGATGAGAGTGAAGTGGATGAACTGCGGTGGGTTAGCCCCCAGCAGGCCCGAGAGATGCTCACCAACCCTACCGATTGTGAGCCTCTGGATGCCCTGATCAGCCTCTACGAAAAAGGCCTCTTGCGCACCCGCCCCGTGATCGCCATCCGCCATGCAAAAGCGAAGCCTCGTTCTACCTGGGCTGGAGCCGAAGGCGAACGAAGCCTCGCTGCAACCGGTAAACGTCAGGCGCTTGCCGCTGGTCGTCTCATGGAAGCCTGGGGGCCTGAGAAACTGATCTCCTCGCCCTGGGTGCGTTGCATGCAGACCCTTTACCCCTATGCTAAGAGCCAGGGGCTACCTATCAAAGAAAAGCGTGCCTTGACAGAGGCAGCTAATGAGCGTTCACCTAAAGCAGCTGCCAAGATAGTAGAATCCCTTTTTGACAAGTACGATAAGCCGGTAGTTCTCTGCACCCACAGGCCTGTACTGCCCACTATTCTGGGGGTTCTCACCCAGCGCCTACCCTTCTCTCTTTCTCGGCACCTCCCCACCGAAGATCCCTACCTGAAACCCGGTGAGATGTGGGTGCTACAGGTAACTCGCCAGGAAAAGACCGTGGTGAGCCTAGAACAGATTAAACCCTTCGACGACTAACTCTTCCTCTGCGGGCGCCCTGGGGCCCGATGAATACTGAGTTAGGTTCAGACTCCCCTACCGTGACCGCCGTTTGATTGAAAGATTGCCATGAGCACCATCCCCACCCCCTATGAAGACCTGTTACGCGAGATTATGGACAGCGGGAATGAAAAAGGCGACCGCACCGGCACCGGCACCAAGAGTGTTTTTGGGCGCCAGATGCGCTTTGACCTCTCTGAGTCCTTCCCCCTCATTACCACCAAGCGGGTGCATTTTAAGTCGGTTGCTATTGAGCTGCTCTGGTTTTTGCGCGGTGAATCGAATGTGCGCTGGCTACAGGAGCGCGGTGTGAGTATCTGGGATGAATGGGCTGATGAAGACGGTGAGCTGGGGCCGGTCTACGGCGTGCAGTGGCGCTCATGGCCTGCTGGCTACGGGGAAACAATCGACCAGATCGCTAGGGTCATCGACTCCTTGAAAACTAATCCAGATTCCCGCCGTCACATCGTCAGCGCCTGGAACCCCGCTGAGGTTGATGATATGGCGCTACCACCCTGCCACGCCCTCTTTCAGTTTTACGTCAAAACTCGCCAGGACGGGGTCCAGGAGCTTTCCTGCCAGCTCTACCAGCGAAGCGCCGATATGTTCCTTGGCGTACCTTTCAACATCGCCTCCTACGCTCTATTGACCCAGCTCATCGCCCAAGAGGTGGGCATGGAGCCCGGCGAATTTGTATGGACCGGGGGTGACTGCCACATCTATTCCAACCATTACGAACAGGTTGAAGAGCAGCTCTCCCGGGAACCCTACCCCTACCCTCAACTGCGCATTAAGAATAAGAAGGCCTCTATCTTTGACTACGAATTTGAGGACTTCGAGCTGGTGGATTACCGCCACCACCCCACCATCAAAGCGCCCATAGCTGTTTAGGGGTGGGTATGAGCAAGCCGGTATTGGGTGCAATCTGGGCACAAAGCCTCAACGGGGTTATCGGTCGGGACGGAGATATGCCCTGGTACGCCCCCGAGGATCTAGCACACTTCAAAACGGTGACTCTGGGAGCGCCAGTCATCATGGGCCGGAGAACCTGGGAGTCCTTCCCACCCCGCTTCCGCCCCCTGCCCGGGCGCACCAATATTGTGATCACCTCTTCTGCGGCCTCTCAGGTAGAGAAAAATGGGGTTCTTTGGGTGCCCTCTTTCGATGATGCCCTTATGGAGGCCGCTGGTGAGCAACCCCAAACTATTTGGGTCATTGGGGGTGGCTCAGTCTACGCTGAAGCCTTAAGTAGAGCTGATGTGCCCGTGATTGACGGTGGGCGCATACAGCGGGTGGAGCGCACCGTCTTTGATCTTGAGCTCACCGGGGACACCTATGCTCCTGCCCTCGATAGCTCCTGGAGGCTGGTCACTGAGGGCGAGCGCGTCCTCTCAGAAAAAGGGTATGGACTTTCAGCAGAGGGCACCAAGCTACCGCTAGTTATGCGTTTCCAGACCCTGAAGCATATCTCAGCACCATAATCTTTTCTCCGCTGCCTACGAGAGATATCGCGCATCAGATTTTGCGTTTCGAACAGTGAACGCCCCATCTCATTTTGAGGCAGGCACGTTAGACTGGGAGCATGACTTTTACACCCGGTGACTCAGTTGGTTTTGTAGGATATCGTGGCATGGTCGGCTCCGTGCTCATGCAACGCATGGTTGATGAGGGAGACTTTGAGGGCATTAACCCCGTCTTTTTCTCCACTTCTCAAGCAGGCTCACCAGCTCCTACCCTGGGAGGTGCCCTGGAAGAAAGCACCCTCAAGGACGCCCATGATATTAACGAGCTGGTCAAGTTACCTGTCATCGTCACTGCCCAGGGCGGGGACTATACCAAGGCTGTGCACAGCTCACTGCGTGAACGCGGCTGGGACGGCATCTGGATTGATGCTGCCTCTACCCTACGCATGAACGATGACGCCGTGATCGTGCTAGATCCCATCAACCGTGATGTCATTGACCGTGGCCTGGATTCCGGCGTCAAAGACTTCGTGGGCGGCAACTGCACTGTCTCCTGCCTGCTCATGGGTCTAGGCGGCCTATGGAAGCAGGGCCTGGTCGAATGGGGAACCTCCATGACCTACCAGGCTGCATCCGGTGGCGGTGCCCGCCACATGCGTGAGGTTCTCACCCAGTTCGGCGAGCTCAATGGCACTGTGGCGGGTGAACTAGCTGACCCGGCATCCGCCATCCTTGAAATCGACCGTAAGATTCTTGAGAAGCAACGCTCCGGCGAGCTGGATACCACCCAGTTTGGTGTGCCCCTGGCTGGCTCCCTCATTCCCTGGATTGACTCAGATTTGGGCAATGGTCAAAGCCGTGAGGAATGGAAGGCAGAGGCAGAAAGCAATAAGATTCTTGGTCTTGACGGTGACGAACGCGTAGCCCTTGACGGTCTTTGCGTTCGCATCGCCACCATGCGCTCCCACTCCCAGGCACTGACCCTCAAGCTCACCGAAGACTTGACCGTTGAAGAAATCGAAAAGATTATTGATAACGACAATGAGTGGTCAAAGGTCGTGCCCAACGAACGCGAAGCCACCATGCGCGACCTCACCCCCGTGGCGGCATCCGGCACTCTGGATATCCCCGTAGGCCGCATCCGCAAGCTCAGCATGGGCCCTCAGTACATCAGTGCTTTCACTGTAGGCGACCAGCTACTCTGGGGTGCCGCAGAGCCCGTGCGCAGAATGCTTAGAATTGCCACCGGCACTCTGTAAACTGGAGCCATGACTTCACACGAGATGCCCCTAGCACACGGCCCCCATGAGGTGCTGTGCGGGGGCATCTGCGCTTTAAATTTCAAGGTTGATAAGGAGTCGGACGTCCCGCCCTACTCCCAGCTACGCCGCGCTATTATTGCCGCTCGTTCTGACGGGACGCTGGCCGCCGGCGACCGTCTGCCTCCCATGCGCACACTGGCCACACAAACCGGGCTGGCTGTGAACACGGTGGCAAAAGCCTATAAGGAGCTCGAAGCAGCTGGTGCTATCGAAACTCATGGGCGCGCCGGCTCTTTTGTGACTGCCCTCGATGCCACCTCTCACAAAGCACAGCTTCTGACCGAAAAGTTCATTGTAGCTATGCGTAAGCTGGGCTACGAAGACCAGCAGATCCACGCTACCGTGGACCACATGTTGGGGCTAGACCGCGAGCTGTCAAACAAAGCGCAAAACCCGGGGTCAAGCTAGATAATATCTGCCTGCTAGCTTTTAGGCTAAGGCGGGGCTACAGATGGTAGTGACAGTTCGAGGGGCAGTAATGCTGTTTATTGGGTCTGCGTACCCAACGGGCAGTTTGCCGACCACGGCCCCGGCGACGTCTGCGGCGCTCCAGCGTACGCCAAGCTGCTAAGACCTTCGCCTTGGCCCAGAGGTTCATGCGGTGCGCCCAGTGGAATTCGGTGCCCCAGAGGCTCATGCCCATAAAAATGAAAAGCCAGCCAGGGCCAGGTGTCACCAGCATGACGAGCCCCGCAACAATGCAGATAAAGCCTAGGGCAATCACTAGTGTGCGGTAAACCCACAGCAGAATGAGGTGCCGGCCCACGAAGGCCCGGTAGCGTTGCATAGCGCGGTGCAGGGGGCCGCCCTGCCCCGAGGCGATTTCTTTATCTAGACTCAAGAGCTCAGCCCAGCAGTGTTAGAGTTCGAACCCAACGATGACCGGCTCAGCAACCAGGCGCACCCCGAAGCTCTCTTCCACTCCAGCGCGCACAGCGCGTGCGATAGCGGCGACATCAGCGGTGGAGGCTCCGCCGCGGTTGGTGATAGCCAGAGTGTGCTTAGTGGAGAGGGAGGCCCGTCCACCGGCGATATTACGGCTTTCACCTTCTAATCCGAAGCCCTTATCGAAGCCCGCGTGCTGAATCAGCCAGGCAGCGCTCAGCTTGACCATACCTTCAATGGGTTGGCCGGTGGCGGTGGTAGCGGGGAAGCGCGGGGCGTCCTGGGGTAGCTGCGCTGCAGCCTGTGCGCTGACAATAGGGTTGGTGAAAAAAGAGCCGGTGGAGTAGGTGTCGCGGTCTGCAGCATCCAGTACCATGCCCTTACCGGCACGCAGGCGCAGCACGGTTTCCCGAAGGAGCCTCATCTCTACACGGCTACCGGTCTCGGCACCCAGCTGGCGTGCCAGTTCAGCGTAGCGAATGGGGGCTGAAAGGGTGCCATGAGGTAGTTGGAAGTCAACGGTCAGCACCACATAGCGGGGGCTGCCGTCCGCGGTGGACTGTTTAAGCACCGAATCACGGTAGGAGAACTGGAGGTCTGCGTTGGCGAAGGTCTTGTACCCTCCGGTTTCACGATCCCAGGTGCGCACCGAAGAGATGGTTTGTGCAACTTCAGCGCCGTAGGCACCCACGTTCTGCACCGGGGTGGCACCAACGGTGCCGGGGATGCCCGAGAGCGCCTCAACGCCCGAGAAACCCTGCTGTACCGCATAGGCAACGAGAGCATCCCAGCTATGGCCTGCCTGCACACGCAGGTTAGCGCCACCGCAGGAGTAATTGCCGATATCCTCGATGCCCTGAGAGGCTACATGCACTACGGTGCCGTCAAAACCCTCATCGGCAATCAGCAGGTTTGACCCGCCACCAACGATCAGCACCCGGTCACCGGCCTCGTCGGCAGCGCGCACAGCGGCAATAATCTCTTGCTCGCTCGTCGCTTTCACGTAGGTGCGGGCGGGGCCACCGATCTGGGCGGTGGTTAGTTCACTCAAAAGCATGTCAGTCACGCCCCTAAGTTTACAGGGTGAGGCTGACTAATGACTGTGCAGTAGCTCTACCTTCTACCGGTGAAGCAAGCACGGATGCCGGGTGGCTAGTCCTGGGTGCGGATATCGCGGATGACGGGCAGGGACTCCGTGTAGACCGCAGGTTTTTTGCGGGGTTCAAGATAGCGGGTGAGATAGAGAGAAACAGCAACGAAGATGAGGACCGCCAGTAGACCGTTGCGAATGCCGAAGTGTTCACCCAGCAAGCCCAGCAGAGGCGGGCCGCCCAAGAAAGCTGCATAGCCGATGGTGGAGACCACCGAGACCCGCACCGCTGATTTGAGGGGATTATCGGAGGCAGCTGACATACCGGTGGGGAAACCTAAGGAAGCTCCTAGGCCCCAGATGAGGAGCCCAACAAAACCCAGGGGCACATTGGGCGCAAAGATAAAGAGAGTGAGGCCACCTAGGGCAAGAGTACAGGTCACCCGCAGTACTTTGACGCGGCCGTACCGGTTGAGGAAGGCAGTGCCGGCTAAACGGCCCACCATCATCGCTGCCACAAAGGTGAAGTAGCCAGCGGATCCTACTGAACTGCTGGTGCCGTAGTCGTGGGTGAGCGCCAGGGCCACCCAGTCGTTGGCTGATCCTTCAGCCAGTGCCATGCCCATGACAAAGAGACCAATCAGCAGTGTGTGCTTATCGCGCCAAGCATCCCGCACCCGGTAGGTGCCCACGGTCGCCAGTGCTCTGGTGTCGTCCTGACCGTAGCTTTCGCTGTGACACTTCCGCAACGAAAAGAAGACAATAAAAGCAACGGCAGCAGCGAAGTAGAACATGTGCACCATGAAAGGAACACCCAGGGCGGTATCCAAGGTGCCAATAGCGGCGCCCACTACGGTACCTATGGAAAAGAAGCCGTGCATGATGGGGGTGACGTAGCGGCCCAGGGCACGCTCGTTGGAAACTCCCTGGACGTTGGAGGCAACGTTAGAGATAGCACTGCTGAGGCCCTGAAAAATCAGGCCAACAAGGACAAGAGGGAAGCTCGAAAGATGCACGCCCACACCGATGAGCACCATGCCTACGATGGTGACTGCATAGGCAGCTGCGATACAGGTGCGGGAGCCAAATTTTGCCACGGCTGCACCCGAGAAACTGACGGCGGTGAAGGACCCCAAGGTCATGCCCAAAAGCAACATACCCATGGGTCCGGAGCTTAATCCCAAACCGTGCGCGACATCCGGAAGGCGAGTCAGCAGAGCTGCGGTGACGAGCCCACTGGCGAAGAAGAGCCCCAGCACAGCGCGATACCAGACAGTTATTTCACGTTCAGAGAGCTGAAGGCGCTGTGCCATAAAAGATGAGGCCCCTTAGAGAGAGTATTGAGAGATAGCGGTGTGCTTCCCTCTGTATTCTAGTCAGCAAATATAACCACCGACCACGTTACTTCTTGAAGCACCACTATCTGAAGGGGGAAAGCCCCCTGTGAACCTGCCGCTATACTGAAAAGGTGTCTCTGCTCACACGCCCAAAGGTTACCGTGAGCTGGAAGGTTCACCGCCACGCGTCGATACCGCTCCTTACCCCAGGCATCCCCACTATTTTCGCGATCCAGGCGGGCGGGGTGGGCCAGTTGGGTGATGGATTATAAAATCTGCTCATCGCTTCCCCGTTTAATTCCTTCAACCTGGCCAAAGAACTTTCTATCACTTTCGATAGACACCCCGTAGCTGGGGCGGTACGGGGTATTTACATTCTCTAGAGTTTGACTAGCGCTTGTGCCTTCATCAGAACCTTCTGGTCCTTGCCGTCTGTGTCAGGGGCGGTAACCGTCAGGTCAATTCGGGCGATCTGACTTTCTTCGTCCAGAGCGCCTACCTTACCGGCAACCGTGATGACGTTGCCCCCGGTTGCCGGGCTGGCTGCGTCCTGAGCGTCAGGGACAGGGACAGGTTTGGAGAAGCGGGTCTGGTAGTCCACGATGGCACCGGCGTCACCGACCCAATCGGTCACCAGTTGCACCGCCGCCCCCATGGTGAACATACCGTGGGCAATAACGCCCGGCAGTCCGACCTCGGTAGCAAAGCGTTCGTTCCAGTGAATAGGGTTGAAGTCCCCGGACGCGCCCGCGTAGGCAACAAGGTCAGCACGGGTTACAGGAATCTGGCGGGACCCGATTTCGGCGCCCTTTTCAAGATTAGCAAAAGTAGGCATTCTAGTCCTCAGCTCGTACAAGAAGCGACGAGATGCAGGTAGCTACTGCTTCGCCGTCTAGGGTCATAATTTCTTCGCGGGTGGTCAGCATGGCACCGGCTCCCATGACCCGCACGGAGTCAACGTGCAGCTCAGTCAGCAGCTCATCCCCTGCCACAATGGGTCGGTGGTGAGTAAAACGCTGCTCAGCGTGCACCACGCGGGAGAAGTCAATGCCAGCTTCAGAGTCTTGAATGAGGGCGGCATCAGCCTTCTGCGCAAGAATAATAGCAAAAGTAGGTGGAGCGATCAGGTCAGCGTAGCCCGCTGCCTGAGCTGCCTCCACGTCAAAATGCAGGGGGGACTCAGCCTTAACAGCTGCCGCAAATTCACGAATTTTCTCTCGCCCTACTGTATAGGTGCCAGCGGGCGGGTAAATACGCCCTACGATGTCTTGGTTAATAGCCATGACACCACTCTAGAGCTAGCCAAGGTCTTATTTGAAATTATGGGCGCCTTTGACCAAAATGTGCGACCGACCAAGCATACAGAAAACCCCTCCAACGCAATGTTGAAGGGGTTTTAATTCTGAGCCCCGACCGGGAATCGATCCCGGGACCTCCATCTTACCAAGATGGCGCTCTACCACTGAGCTATCGGGGCGTAGCGGTGGACGGGCTCGATCCGTCGACCTCACGATTATGAGTCGTGCGCTCTAACCAGCTGAGCTACACCGCCATGCAATCGCCATGAACATATTTATTTATGAGCTCTTGCGAGAGCCCCGACCGGGAATCGATCCCGGGACCTCCATCTTACCAAGATGGCGCTCTACCACTGAGCTATCGGGGCAACAGATAATACTCTACGATACTTCTGCCGCGAGGCGCAAATTTTGCCAGTACCTTTTACAGGTGTTCTGACCCACAGCTTTCTATGTTGAAATAACACAGGAAGCCGGCCACCTCTGCGCCTTGCTCCATGGAAGCGGGCTGCCCACCGGTTACCCCGGCAGCAGCCCACTCATTAGGCTTTAGTAGCTCTTGCGGCCGCCAAATTTCTTGCCGCCGAAGTCGCGTCCACCACGGTCGCGGTCGCCGTAGCCGCCGCGTCCACCACGGTCACCGTAGCCACCACGACCACCACGGTCGCCGCCGCGATCACGATCGCCATAGCCGCCGCGTCCACCACGGTCACCGCCGCGATCACGATCGCCATAGCCGCCGCGCCCGCCGCCGAAACTGCGACCACCGCGTCCGCCGCCGCCCTTGGGGCCGCGATCACGCTTGATGTTGATGAATTCACCGTTAATCTGGGTGTTTTCTAGACGGTCAAAGAAGTCGCCGGGCAGATCTTCAGGCAGACCAACAATGGAGAAGTGGTCACGGATGTCGATAGAACCAACCTGCTTGCCGTTAAGGCCACCTTCGTTGGTCAGTGCGCCTACGATCATGCCGGGGTTTACGCGGGAAGAGCGACCAACGTTGAGCTTGTAGTCAACCATGCCTTCTTCCTGGCCACGACGCCCGCCGCGGGGCTTGTCGTCACGGTCGGAGTCACGGTCGAAGTCGCGGTCGCGGCTCTTGCGCTTGGGCTCGGGCAGGTCCTCAATGAGGAAGGTTCGACCTTCCTGGGCGATAAAGGCCAGAGCTGCTGCGATTTCTTCACCTTCAGTATCGTGTTCCAGGGCGTAAGCGTTGATGAGCTCACGGAAGAGGCTGAGGTCTTCGGTTTCGATGGTGTCAGTGATCTGCTGAGCAAAGTTCTGCTTGCGGTTTTCGTTCACATCATCCACTGAAGGCATGTGCATCTGCTCGACCGGCTGGCGGGTTGCCTTTTCGATCTGGCGCAACATGTACTTTTCGCGGGGAGTCATGAACAGAATCGCTTCACCGGTACGGCCTGCGCGGCCGGTACGGCCAATGCGGTGCACGTAGGATTCGGTGTCGTGAGGGATATCGTAGTTGACGACCAGGGAAATGCGTTCAACGTCAAGACCGCGGGCCGCGACGTCGGTTGCTACCAGGATGTCAATGCGGCCATCGCGCAGGGACTCAACCGTGCGCTCACGCTGGTTCTGGGGGATGTCGCCGTTGATGGCAGCAGCCTGGAAACCGCGGGCTTTGAGCTTGTCTGAGAGCTCTTCGGTTTCGCGCTTGGTGCGAACGAAGACGATGATGCCGTCGTAATCTTCAACCTCAAGCACGCGGGTCATTGCCTCCAGCTTGTGGGAGTGCATGACCTGCATGTAGCGCTGGCGGATGCTGGAGCTAGTGGTGGTCTTTGACTTAACGCGAACTTCTTCGGGGTTATTGAGGTACTGCTCAGCGATTTTGCGGATGCTCTTGGGCATGGTCGCTGAGAAGAGAGCTACCTGCTTGGTAGCAGGGGTCTGCTCGAAGATTTCTTCAACGGCTTCCTGGAAGCCCATGCGTAGCATTTCGTCGGCTTCATCGAGCACCAGGTACTGCAGGTTAGAGAGGTCTAGTGAACCCTTTTTGAGGTGGTCAATGACGCGGCCGGGGGTACCTACGACAACCTGTGCACCGCGCTTGAGGCCAGACAGCTGGGGGCCGTAGGGGGAGCCACCGTAGACGGGTAGCACGGTGAAGTCGTCCATTTCGGTGGCGTAGGAGCCAAAGGCTTCTGCTACCTGCAGGGCAAGTTCGCGGGTGGGTGCAAGAACAAGCACCTGGGTGTCCTTGGTGTGACCGTTGACGTCGGCCAGTTCTGCCAGGCGTGAGAGGGCAGGTACAGCGAAGGCAGCGGTCTTACCGGTACCGGTCTGCGCCAGACCCACAACGTCGCGGCCGTCAAGCAGCAAGGGGATGGTCTGTTCCTGAATGGGTGAGGGCTTCTCATAGCCGACCTTTTCAAGGGCCGCTAGGACGCGAGCGTCCAGGCCCAGGTCGGTGAAGCGTACGCCTGCTTCTTCAGCGGGTGCTTCGGTAGTTTCTGAAACATGAGTGGTGGTGTCTGCAACCGGTTCTTTGAATAGGTCGTTGGTTGCGGTTTCTGCGTTAACAGCAGTATTTTCAGTCAATGTTTTCCTCATCGAGTGGGGGTTCAGCGCTGTTGTCGTTGGTTGCGCTGCACGGGTTGTTCCCCTGGTTGCTCGCGAGGGGCCTCAGGTGAGGTCTTCATCATGGGCGCTTGTTCTTCGTCTGTTTCGGTAGCCGTGTGAACGGCTGCAACCGGTCTAACTTCTAAAAGCCAGTGACAGGTGGGTTAGATCTCGTGGCAACGGAGCTAACGTGTCTCTGCACGAATGTGCAGGTGAAGGAGGCGCGCTTGGGCGAGCTGATACTTATCAGTTTCTCTATCGGTGGCTCAACCGTTTCACCTGTGCCAAGGGGTGAAAGTTGAACGCGCGTAGCCCTGTCTGTGCCAGAAAATGGGCATGGGCGCTAAGAGAATCGTCGGGGGTTCCCGATACTTACGGTCTCAACTGTACAGGAGGTTTTGATGTTTAAGGTGCTGTGGTGATGGAAGGTACAGCACACCTTATCTGCCTTTTCTAGTTACTGATTTTGCGCACAACGTCGATAGTACCGACGCTGTGGTGGGGCAGGTAGGTAGCTTGGTAGCGCTCTGAGGCGTAAGCGGCGATGTCGGTGGGAGCTTTGCCGTTCCAGGCGCTTCCCAGCCTGTCAATGACCACATAGTCGGGGGCAGGTTTACCCTCGTGCCCAATCCAGTAGACGGTATTCGGCTCGACCAGGTAGGTAAGCACCGAGAGGTCAGCAGCAACGGTGGTACCTGCCGGAATAGAGGCCAGTACGTTGTATTTAGCGGTGTCCGATGCTGAGAGCTGGGAGGTAGCAAAGCTAGGGTCTGTTAGTTGCCAGAGGGGCTGCTGCGGAGTGAGAGCAACCGCTACGACTAGTGCTAGCGCGGGCAGAATCTGGGGTGCTAGGCAGCGGTAAGACCGCCGGAAGCGAGCGCCCCTGCCCGTTGCCCTACATTTAGTTCGCTGTGGCCGAGCACAGACATCCAGTAGCGCGAGAAAAACGATGGGCATGAGCACCAAGGAGTAGTGCCAGGTCGAAAGCCAATAGCCCTCCTGTGGGGAAAGGAAACGCCAAAGGAGGGTGGGGAGAGCAATGAGGGCTAGAGGGCTGGCTACCCAGGCGAGGACGCCGACCAGCAAAATGATCCCCAGGGAGGCTGATTTTTGCCAGGGGTAGAAGAACTGGGCCAGGGCACCCAGGGGGTTACCGATAGCAGCTCCGACATCCAGTTTATCGGAGTAGTCGAAGATTCCCCCGGTGTTGAAGTAGGGCAGAATCAGCCCGACGGCGAGCAGGGACCAGGTGACGCCCCACAGCGCCAGCACGCTTGTTTCAGCAACAGCAGGGGTACTGACCCAAGATGAAAGAGCGGTACGCAGACGCTGACGCACAGTGGCGGGGTCTTTACTCGCTGAGGGGAACACTAGGTCAGTAACTTGTCTCAACCAGCCGGTACGAAGCAGGGCGACCAGCCCTATAGCGGTGACTGTAATACCGATATCCTCTTTGACGAAGACAAGGGGGGCAGCCCAGTAGACGGCCCTCCGCAGCGCTTTTGCAGGCTGATCAGTCACCCTGGAAATCACCAGGTAGCCCAGGGACATGACCAGCAGGGGCAATGCAAAAGCCACCTCGTGGAACTGCACGGAAACGGCCTGTTGCACCCCAAAGCTGAGTGCATACGCAGCGCCCAGGCAAAGAGCTGAGACGGTAGGTAGCACCTGCTGAGCAAACCGCACCAGCAGGTAGACCGATAAAGCAATCAGAGCATTTTGCACGTAGAGCAAGGTTGCTGGGCTGGGCCACACATAGTAGAAGGGCGTCAGAAGAAGCGTGATGGGGTGAAAATGGTCCCCCAGCAGATTAAAGCCCTCACCCTTAATATGAACGATGGGGGCTTGGCCAGTGGCATAAGCCTTGGCCAGCTGAGCAAAGATTCCCAAGTCCCAGGAGGGGATTACAAAATGGCGCCATTGAAACCAGGAGTAAAGGCTGTAGAGCGCAAAAACGACCAACGCAAGGGCAGCAGCGAGTGCCCGCGCGCGGGTGCGGTGTGTCTCCGGGAGTAAAGCTAACGGTGCCATGAGCCTCTTAGATGCGGCTAAAATCTGTCCGTCCCAGTATAGAGGAGGCTTCTGCAAGTGTGCTCTTGCGAGACTTAGTTCTGAGTATTAGAGCCACGGGGGTGTGGGCACAAGGAAGGCGCGCTGGCATGGGTCTGGCATGAATCGGCTTGTGAGCGTTAGCGAACCGGGCGAAAGGGTCAGCTTGCTTCGACTATGCCACCCACCGTTGATGATGTTTCCCGTCAGCTTATCCGCTGGTAGTCGTGAGAAAATGGTGACCATGTTGCGGGCGTCCTTCACCCTTGAGCCAAGCCACAGGTTGCACCTGGGGCAGACCTTTGCTCCCCTGCAGCGTGGCACTTTTGACCCGCTCTTCAGATCGGTGAAGGATGTTCGCGGGCAGGCTTACTGGGCTACAGCCCGTGAGGGCAGCACCGGTCTTCTGGTTCGCTTTCGCCGGGAAGCCGGGGGAAGTTTAGAAGCTCCAGTGGCGGTCACCCTCTGGTCTGAGACTACTGGCGCCCAGGCCGCTGCGGATCTTGAGTCTTTTGCCCGCAGGGTTCCCGCCTGGCTGGGTGAAGATGACCACTGGTCCGCTTTCTACGGGTCGGATACCTGGGAGCTCCTCCCCCAGCGCTTACAAATTACTCGGGCGCGCAATCCGGGTTTGCGGTTACCAGCCATCGGCCTGCTCAGCCAGAACCTGATTCAGGCGATTACCGAGCAAAGGGTGACAGGTATCGAGGCGATGGGCGGCATGCGTGCCCTGTTGCGTCAGTATGGCCAGCCGGCGCCTGCCACCGGTGAGCCGGACCAGCCTACCGGTATGCTCATCTTCCCTGAAGCCTCAGTATTTACAAGTATCCCCTCGTGGACTTGGCATCGGGCAGGTTACGACCGTGCCCGGTCTGATGCCATTGTGCAGTACGCGCGAACCGCAGATCCTTTTGAACGCCTGGCATCCGCAGGTGATGTGGCGCCCTTAGCGCGGGCCTTGGCGTCCCTGCCCGGTGTAGGGCCATGGACGATTTCTGAGACTTTACAGCGTTTCTGCGGGCACCCCGATGCGGTATCGGTGGGTGACTACCACCTGGCACACCATGTGACCTATGCCTTTGACGGCCGGCGCGGGGACGATGCGCGCATGGTTGAGCTATTAGCCCCCTATCGAGGGCATCGGCAACGGGTCGTTAGCCTGATTAAGGCTGCGGGCATTTCTGAGCCACGCCGCGCGGCTCGTCTAGCTCCAGAAGATCACCGGTTCTTCTAACTTTCCCTATAGAAAAACCGCCACCGGGTAGCACCCGGTGGCGGCCAGAAAACTTGTTGAAAGCTTATTCGGCGTTTTCTTCCTGAGCCTTTTCGGCGTCAGCGACCTGCTGGTGAACTTCAGCCATATCGAGGCCTTGAACGGCTTCGATTACCTGATCGAACTGCTGAGCGTTCAACGCGCCGGGCTGAGAGAAAACCAGTACACCTTCACGGAAGCCCATAATGGTGGGAATAGAGGTGATGCCTGCAGCGGCTGCGAGCTGCTGCTGGTCTTCGGTATCTACCTTGCCGAAGGTGATGTTCTCGTGCTTCTGGGAAGCCTCTTCGTAGATAGGAGCGAACTGCTTACAGGGGCCGCACCAGTCGGCCCAGAAGTCGAGAAAGAGAATGTCTGATGATTCGACGTTCTGGGTGAGGTTTTCTTGCGTGATTTCAATGGTTGCCATGAAAAACACGCTACAGGTTTAGCTGTGCTTTTCCAAGCGGTTTCACTTTGAAAGAACTCTCAGCGACCAGCAAGAAGCCCACCTTCTCCCTGAGAAGGTGGGCTTCTGAGCTAGCAAGGCTGAAGCTTATGCTTCGCCTGCACCGACGGGGTCATCCCCACCCTGGCCATCGCGACCACGGGCTTCGAGCTTAGCGCCGAAGTCAGCATCCACGTTCTTCCAGTATTGGATGAAGCGGGGGTAGACGATGTCGTCCAGGTCAGGTGCCTGACCTGCCAGGGTGTCCAGCATACGCTCGCGCTGCTCTTCGGTGTAAACCTCGCGCAGCAGGGTGCGTGCCTGACCGAAGTCATCGTCCTCAGCGTGCAGGGTGTAAGCTGCGCGCACCAGGGCACCATCTGCTTCCCAGCCGTTATCTACAACAGCGCTGTCATTGCTCTGATGTCCGCGGCCGTAGGAGTTGGGTGCATAAACGGGAGCATCGCCGCTGTGGAAGTACTGCATGTGACCTTCCTTGTCGTACGAGTTTACCGCGTTGATGGGAGCGTTCACTGGCAACTGGTTGTAGTTAGTGCCAATGCGGTGACGCTGAGCATCGGGGTAAGAGAAAACACGACCGACGAGCATCTTGTCGGGGCTGATGCCGGTACCTGGAACGGTGTTGGAGGGCGAGAATGCAGCCTGTTCAATCTGCGCAAAATGGTTGACGGGGTTCTCGTTCAGAGTGAAACGTCCTACCTTGATGCGTGGATAGTCCTTCTTTGACCAGGTCTTGGTCAGGTCGAAGGGGTTGAAGCGGTACTTCTTGGCGTCCTCGTAAGGCATGATCTGAACGTACATGGTCCAGCTGGGGAAGTCGCCCTTCTTGATGGAGTCAAAGAGATCACGACGGTGGTAGTCGCCATCTTTACCAGCGAGCGCTTCAGCTTCTTCGTTGGTGAAGTTCTTTACGCCCTGATCGGTAAGGAAGTGGTACTTGACCCAGAACTTCTCGCCACTCTCGTTGACCCACATGTAGGTGTGGGATGAGTAACCGTTCATATGGCGCCAGCTAACAGGCAGACCGCGGTCGCCCATCAGGTAGGTGACCTGGTGAGCGGACTCGGGTGAGTGAGTCCAAAAGTCCCACTGCATGTTGCCATCGCGCAGTCCTGAATCGGGCAAACGCTTCTGGGAGTGGATGAAGTCGGGGAACTTCATGGGATCACGCACGAAGAAGATGGGGGTGTTGTTACCCACCATGTCGAAGTTACCCTCTTCAGTGTAGAACTTCAGCGAGAAACCGCGCACATCGCGCCAGGTATCGGGTGAGCCGAGCTCACCTGCAACGGTGGAGAAGCGTGCCAGCATGCGGGTCTTCTGACCGGGCTGCAGGAAGTTTGCTTTGGTGTACTGGGAAACATCTTCGGTGACTTCCAGTTCACCAAATGCGCCGGACCCCTTAGCGTGGGGGCTACGCTCGGGCACGCGCTCACGGTCGAAGCGTGCTAGCTTCTGCACCAGAGCTACGTCGTGCAGCAACAGAGGGCCGTCATTGCCCACAGATAGTGAGTGAGCATCTGACTGACGACGCTCACCGGTTTCGGTCGTCGAGGGGATGGTGGGATCGAACTTCAAGGTCGTTCTCCTTCTTGTGTTAGGGGGTTTGACAATCGGCACACACGCCCCGAAAGAGCACCTCAGCGATTTTAACATCGAAGCCCGTGCCCTTTGGCGGGTGCATGCAGGGTGTCGCCTGCTCGAAGCAGGGAATGTCCTCCAGTCGCCCGCACGCGGTGCAGACAATATGGTGGTGGTTATCCCCTGAATCCAATTCGAACCGCGATGTCCTTCCGTCCACTGCGGCCCGTCGCAGAATCCCAGCGCCTGTGAGGGCGTTGAGAATGTCGTAAATAGCCTGCGTCGAGACTGAACCCAGCCGCTTGCGCACCTCCACTGCGATGGCATCAGCCTGCAGATGGGGTTGCTCAGCGACCACGCCAATCGTCGTTACGCGAGGGGCAGTTACGCGCAAGCCGGCACCCCTGAGGGCCTCCGTAATTTGCTTGCTTTCCATACTCCCATTCTAAATCAGTTTTCTGGAATCATTCAAGATTACGGAGGGTTCTATCTATATTAACTTTGAGTAAACGCCTGAGATTCTGGTGTAGCACCGGTAGCCCTTACCCGATGAGTAAAGGAGAAGTTTAAACAAAAAATCCCGGTTCATAAGAACCGGGATTGTTTGTGGCAGATGAGGGATTTGAACCCCCGTAGGCAATGCCAGCTGATTTACAGTCAGCCCCCTTTGGCCGCTCGGGTAATCTGCCGTGTTCAATTTCTTGAACCGTTCGTTTGAGCGAACAGTAGAATACTTTACACGCCTTTGCAGAGTTTGCAAACTCCAGATGATATCTGTGACTAAGCCTACGAAACCAGAGGCTTGGGCAACTGTTTTAGGAGGTAACCGTGAGAAAGAGCTCTTGCTCGAGCAAGAGCGAAATCTCCATGTTTTCAAGATAGGTATAAGCCTGCTCCACGGTGCACATACCGCTGAGAATTTCACGACCGAGATTTTCTTTGACACCTTCAAAGCGTGCGCGGAGCGCTTCAACATAGAGTGTTGAGCCAAGACTAGGCGCAAAATTTAGAGGTTCAGTCTCTTGAGAGAAACTCTCCTGGTCAAGTTCAGCAATTAGGTTTTTGTAGTCGCGTTGAACCTGTTCTTCGCTCACCTTCATTTCAGCGAGCGGGGCAGATGACGGTGCATTGTTCCCGTGGGGTGCCCGTATCTCTTTTCTGTTTTCGAACATACTCCCATCTTCGTCCATCAAGGTTAATCCTTCCTGAGAATTTAGTGACAGTTTCATAACGATTTATATTCTGAGCGAGAAGACCCTAAGACAAGGTACCGTTATAGGTAACACCACCCCGCACCCGTGGGGTTTATACCGCTCTATCTATCCACGAAAGAAGGCGCGCTCATGGCTAGCGATTCATCATTCGACGTTGTCTCTAAGGTTGATAAACAAGAGATTTCTAACGCGCTCAACCAAGCTCAAAAAGAAGTAGCGCAGCGCTACGACTTCCGCGGCGTTGGCGCTGAGATTGATTTCTCGGGCGAGAAAATTCTCATTAAGGCTAATTCAGAGGAGCGAGCCCTAGCTGTGCTCGATGTTTTCCAGTCCAAACTGGTCAAACGTGGCATCTCGCTCAAATCTCTGGACGCCGGTGACCCCTATGCATCTGGCAAGGAATACCGTATCGAATCTTCTATCAAAGAAGGTATCGCCCAAGACCAGGCTAAAAAAATCACGAAACTTATCCGCGATGAAGGCCCTAAGAGCGTTAAAGCTACCATCCAGGGTGATGAGTTGCGCGTTACCTCAAAATCTCGCGACGACCTGCAGGACGTTATCGCACTGCTAAAGGGTGCTGACCTTGAGGTAGATCTTCAGTTCATGAACTACCGCTAAAGGTCAATTGGCCTAGCCTCGCAGAACCTCACAACCCCTACCGGGCTTGCCCGGCAGGGGTTGGTTTTATTAGAAGTAGAGTGCCGAGAGCTTAGAGCTGACCGTTCCCCCGAGCCATCGCTTCAAGACGAGCAATGCGGTCAGCCATGGGCGGGTGAGTAGACATCATGTTCTTCACGCTACCCCCGCGAAAGGGATTGGCAATCATCAGGGAGGCAGTTCCCGCCACCTGCCGGTTATTCGGGTTCATGGGATAGCGTGAAATGCCGTTTTCAAGTTTGTGCAGAGCAGAAGCCAGCCCCAGCGGGTCACCGGTCAGTTGCGCGCCGTCCTCATCAGCATCGTATTCACGAGTACGGCTAATAGCCATTTGCATGACACCGGCAGCTAGAGGTGCAAAGAGGGCGATCAGCAGTGAGAAGAGAAGACCACCACTACGGTTTTCGTTATTGCCGCCGCCACCAAATATCATGCCAAATGAAGCGAAATTGGCTACCGTACCAATCACCGAGGCAACCGCCGCTGCAATAGAACCGGTCAAAATATCACGGTTATAAACATGCATCAGTTCATGCCCTAAAACCCCTCGCATTTCGCGCTCATCTAGAAGCTGGAGGATGCCCTCGGTGCAGCACACAGCAGCATTCTGCGGGTTACGGCCCGTAGCGAAGGCATTAGGGGTCATTGTGGGGGCAACGTAAAGGCGTGGCATAGGCTGGCCGGCTTTAGCTGAAAGTCCCTCAACAATGGAGTAAAGACCTGGTACCTGTTCTCGGGTAACGGGGTAGGCCTTCATCGACTTAATAGCCAGCTTATCGGAGTTCCAGTAGGTGTAGGCAACGGTAATGACACCCAGCAAACCGAACAGCAGAATCCAAATTGAACTACGCGTGAAGGCCGCGAGACCAGCGCCGATGAGGAGCAAGAAGCCAATCATGGAGCCCAGGAGTAGCGCCGTTTTTAGGCCGTTATTGTGGTGGTGCTGCACTTTTAGCCTTTCTGCTATTGATGACCGCCAGCGTGCCGGTCTTTATTAAAGAATAAACCTTATCACTCCGTTGAGGGAACTTGTCAGCTGAGGGCTATCAACCCATAGGCCGCTGACGACCAGCCCATACCTTTAGCGCTAGCACGCCATCAAATCAATAGAGGGTAAACCAAAAAATTCCTTAAGAATATAGATGGCATGGGGGTGCTCCAAAACTATCTGGGGGATATAGGTTATAAAGAATGTTTGTTCATTCCAGACCGAATAATGAATGATGCAAAGACTGTTGCCGGCGATGGGCTGATCAAAGGCATCCCAGGGCACACTCTGCATAAATTCTTGGTATTCAGGGGTTCCTACCCAATCGTTAGGATCAGCCGGGGTAGCTGGCTCAATGGGTTCCTCAGGTTCGGCAGGTTCGGCAGGTTCGACCGCTTCGACCGGTTCGGCAGGTTCGACCGGTTCGGCAGGTTCGACCGGTTCGGCAGGTTCGACCGGTTCGACCGGTTCGGCAGGTTCGGCAGGTTCGGCAGGTTCGGCAGGTTCGGCAGGTTCGGCATGTTCGACCGGTTCGACCGGTTCGGCAGGTTCGGCAGGTTCGACCGGTTCGGCAGGTTCGACCGGTTCGGCAGGTTCGACCGGTTCGGCAGGTTCGGCAGGCTCGACCGGTTCGGCAGGCTCGACCGGTTCGGCAGGCTCGACCGGTTCGGCAGGTTCGACCGGTTCGGCAGGCTCGACCGGTTCGGCAGGTTCGACCGGTTCGGCAGGTTCGACCGGTTCGACCGGTTCTGCAGGCTCGGCAGGCTCGACCGGTTCTGCTGGCGGCAGGGGGGCAATCGGATTGGTGGGATCAGCAGGATCAATGGGATTACCGGGCTCATCTGAAACCGCCGGAGGTAAAGGATCAATAACCGCCCCGTTATCTTCCGCATTGCCAGGTAATCCTTCATTAGATGGAGTTCCATCTCCATCTCTCGCGGGTTCCTGCTCTAGTTGCGGACCGGGTGCTAACGAATCCGAAACCCCCAAGGATTCCTCTGAGGAAGTGCCGCTGCTTCCCCCAGCATCATCTGCACTGCCAACAGAAGATTCATCAGAGGATTCACTGACAACATCTTCTTCGAGCGACGGTGCCCCAACCGCCCCATCTAGTCTTTGTGAAGCTAGGGCTACCTCAGGGTTGCTTGCTCCATCAGCTAAAAACCGGTCAGATCTATCCGAGCTTGCATTCTGGCTCCGCGCCTTGTCAGCAGCACTGGCACCAGCAGCGTCGTTTTCTGCTCCCCCCTTGTCTTGATTGACGCCAGAGTCTGATACTTCGTTAGCCTGAGGCATCGAGAGGCCCTGTGTCACTTGGGAATCTGTGGTGGATTCGGCAGAATCACCTACGGGTGAATCGCCGACCATCACGATGCCTCCCACAAGAGCGAGCACAGCGGTGATAACGGCGGCGGTACCTGCAAGTGTTGGGTGACGCGGAATAGGCTTCATATTCATTCCGCCTTGCGACGCGCTGCCGCCGGCGGTTACGCCGGTGGCTGTAGCACCGGTAAGGAAGGGTACTAACACGCGTGAGCTGTCGGTAACTATCGGCAGTAGCCCGGCCAAAACGGGAAAAACCCACACACGCATTGACTTGTTGATTCCGGATAGCGTGAGGTATTCAGAGGTGCAGTAGCTACACTCTGCTAGGTGAACCCGAAGTGCTTCGGTGCGCTTCCTGGTGAGGGACCCCCGAACCATGGAGCTGAGGTGCGAGCCGTACTGTTCACATTCACGGGTTTTAGGAACATTTTGATGTGCCTTCAAAAACCCTTCTCTAAGGCTCTCACGGGCACGGGTAGCTAAAGCTGACACAGCATTGGCTGAAAGGTTGAGGCTCATGGCGACCTCGCGCGGCTTCTTTGCTTCAACCTCGGTCATCCACAAAACTGTCTGCCACCGTTCGGGCAGGGATGTGAAGGCGGCAATAAGCTCATCGGAGTCATTCAGGTGGAGCACCGTTTCATCTATGGAGCTAGCTGACTCGAGGTAGTTATCCTCACTGGGAACTTCTTTCTGACGAATAAGCCCGTTTTCAGCTGCCAGGTGGGCGATAGTGGTCGCTAGGTAACCGCCCATAAATGTCTTGGGGCCTTTACCATTTTTGAGCGCCTGGAGTATGCGAACAAAGGCCTCAGAAACAATATCTTCTGACAGAGTGGGGTTAGAAGTATGTTTGATAGCGACGGCCCGGGCCATGCTGACGTAGCGCTCGTACAAAATACCGTAGGAATCCAGCTTCCCTTCACGGATATCAGATAGCAACAGTTCATCAGACGGCCCGCTATGCGCCGTAGTAGTGGCGTTACGCTGCGGCATAAAAGCTCCCCATCAAAGACACGCCCCGCCTAGTCAAAAAGGGGCTGTCTTTCAGTCTATCGACAAATGAGACTCAATAAAATGTCACAGCAAAAGAGTGATGTAGATAAAAAAGTAGTTTGGCTAAGGCCCCGGGCCTTAGCCAAACTATTGCGACCCTAGAGCCAGAACACACCACGCGGTATTCCGGGCTGAACGCTTGCGATAGCATTCTTTCCTCTTAGGCTTTGTAGGTCTTTTCAGTATGCAGTTCAAGCGCTTACTGGTATCACCACCCGCGAACGGTCGTGTTACCTGTTGCTCTCTTTTTCTCTAGTTCTAATGTAGCGAGCATGTACGATGCAGAGCCCGCGAACGGCCCTGCACTTACTATGCCTGTCAGGTGTGGGGGGCTACCGTTCTTTTCAGCGGAGGTAGCCTCCCGGGTAGCATCGGGGGATGCTACCAAGCTTCGTTCCTTAACTGCTTCCCAGTACAGCTAAGGTCTTCCGCCCCAAGTGCGCTGGTCTCCATGACCTTTGCACATATGTTGTCCGCTATTACTATCTCTGTGATTTCCCAAGACCACAGAGAAACCGAGCCTCCGGGCCATCTGACTAGTAATAGCACCGGTCTGCTCAGTGACAGTTTTGTACTGTCATAGATAAAGAGTGGTTTTAGGGTAAAACATGACGCGAAAATTCAGAAAAAGAATAATTTTTTTGTAAAGTTTTTTTCTTATAGCATCTGACAAGGCAAAATAGCACCTTAGGGGATGTTACGAAGAGTGCTTACGCACAGCAATCTCTCTGGAGATAGCTTCAGAAAGCCGGGATTCACAGAAAAACTACCGCCAAAGTCAAAACTCGATCCACATACGCCGCTTATTGTGAAATATTCTGAACAAGCTTAAAGTGGGGGGATGACCTCTTACAATGACACCTCATCAGCAGACGGTTGCCACCACCTTCCTGGTTACACCCCAGCGCCAGCGAGCGCCCATCACGAAAGATGGTCAGCCCAGCTTCGGTCCAAAGGTAGGCGGGTTACCAAGCAAAGGCTCGCTGTTCTCACAGCGGTGCACGAGCACCCGCATTCTACAGCCGATACCATAGTCAAAGCGGTAAGAGTAGAGCTTCCTCATATCACCGTGCAGTCGGTCTACGTAGTCCTAGCTGATTTAACGGATATCAATATGTTGCGCAAGTTTGATCCCCCGGGGTCTGCTGCTCTCTTCGAAACCAGAACCGGCGATAATCACCACCACGCAGTCTGTATTAGATGCGGCAGGATTGAGGATGTCGATTGCGCCATCGGAAGCGCGCCTTGCCTGGCCCCCCAAAGCCTCAACGGTATGACTTTGCTGAGCGCGGACGTCCTCTATCAGGGTATCTGCACCAGTTGTCAGAGCAAATCAGCAGCTGAGCTAGCGGACCAGCAGGCACGCTAAGGGTCAGCGGATTTCTAACACAGTTTTGAATCACCCGTGAGCTTTGATTCAAGGCTGTGGATCCGTAACCTATTGGGCTACATGCTTGGGACTTTCTTCCTGCGTGCCTCCTTCTTTTGCCCCGAAAGGCCAGTACCAGGCCTTCTCCCCTAGAAGGTACATGGTGGCAGGAATGAAGGTGGTACGAATCAGGAATGCGTCCATGGCCACTCCAAGCGCTAGGGCGAAGCCGATGGGCCGTACCGCCGTAAGATGAGAGAATATGAAGCCGGCGAATACGGCAATCATAATCACCCCACAGGCGGTAACGACTCTGCCGCCCTGACGGTACCCCAGCAAAACGGCGTCCTGCGCAAGATGTCCAGCCCTGTGAGCGTCTCGCATGCCTGAGACGATAAAAATCTGATAGTCCACCGACAGCCCGAAGAGTATGCCGATCAGTAAGATGGGCAGAAAGGCCAGGATGGGGCCGGGTTGAGTGACCCCGAAGAAATCCCCCAGCCATCCCCATTGGTAGACAGCCACCACAGCGCCAAAAGACGCCAGGGTAGAAAGCAAAAAGCCGATTGTTGCCATGAGCGGCACCAGCAGGGACCTGAAAACAAAAGCCATAAGAACGAGGCAGAGGCTAATAACTACACACAGGTAAAGTGGCACTGAGCTGGAGATGCGCTCTGAAATTTGAAGGTTAGCGACAGTTTGACCTGTTAACCCTACAGTCGTAGCAGTTGCTTTCTCCGTGGCTTCTATTTTCTCTACCATGGAGTGCACGGTCTCAGCAGTGCTATCGGCGCTAGGTCCCTCTGCCGGGAAGAAGGCTAGGAGGGCGGTGCTTTGGTCTTTGCTGATTGCCCCAATTGCTATGCTATCGATGTCCTTAGTCGTGAGCCGGTCGGCCACATCAAGGGCGACAGCCCGCAGGCGATCCTCGTCAGTGGGTACTGCAAGAGTAACCTTCGCGTAGATAGGGCCATTAGCCCCTTCGCCAAAGTGCTCGCTGATGGAATTGTAGGCGGCAAAGGCAGTGGAGTCCGGCGTTTGGTAGGAGCCATCGGGCAGACCCAAACGGAGCGAGGCGGTGGGAATAATGGCAATGAGCAAGATTGCCAGTGATAGCAGAATCATGCTCACCGGGCGGCGGGTGACGAAGCCTCCCCAGCCACCGCGGGCACTCTCTAGCTGGGCAATTGCCTCCCTACGATTTTGGGGCAGATGCTGAGTGTCCTTGTGAGCTGGTTGGGAACAGCTCGCGGTCTCCCGCTGTTTTTTAGTGAGTACACGGTAGCCCAGAAGCGAGAGTACAGCGGGAACGAGTGTAAGAGAAGAAGTAATAACCAGGGCTACAGCGAAGGCTCCGGCCAATCCCATGATGGAGAGAAAAGGTAGGCCTGTAAGGGTCAGGGCCGCAAGCGCAATAATGTTGGTGAGACCCGCAAAAAGCACCGAATGCCCCGCAGTTGAGTTGGCATCTGCAACCGCCTCTTGTACGCCCTTGCCCGATATGAGTTCCTCGCGGAAGCGGTAAAGGATGAGCAGGGCATAGTCAATGCCTACGCCCAGCCCTAGCATCAGAGCTAGCACCGGGTCAGTCGCTGTCATTCCCACAAAAGCTGTACTGGCATAGACGAACCCAACTCCCACGCCCGCACCTACAAGCGCGAGAATCAGAGGCAAACCTGCCGCTAGAACCGTTCCGAGTGTAACGAGCAGAACCAAGAAAGCGACCGTTAGGCCGAGTGCTTCTGAGGCTCCAACCACACCAGAAACATCCGAAGCCAGTTCATAGCTGTAGTTGACCGTCATCCCCTGATCTTCAAGAACATTAAAGGCCGCAAAGATATTTTCTCGCTCTTGGGGAGTCAGCGAGTTAGGGTCCTTACTCAAAGCGAGGGTAACGAGGGCAGCTGTACCATCAGCGCTGATGGTATCTGTTTCACCGGCGAGGGCTAGCTCACGCTCGCCCGTTACTAGGCTGTCTTCTTCCCGTTTGAGATTGACTTCCGCCCGCTCAAGTTCCTTTTCCTGGGCCAGCAATTCCGGGGCAATGTCTGCGATAGCCTCTTCGCTGAGCCCTTCCGGCAATGCTGAGCGAGCTACGGCAGCAGCAGCCTTACCCTGCTCTAGCTGGGTCTGAGCTTCCGCAAGCTGAGGCCGGGCGGCCTCCAGGCCCTCCTCGGCGTCAGCTCTTTTCTCAGCAGTAATGAAGGGGTCAAGCACACCGGCGATATCGGGCAATTCAGCGGCTGAGGTAAGCGCATCTGCAACCGCTTCGCGCTGATTCGGTGAAAAGCCTGTGGACGATTCAATGATGATTTGGCCTCTAGCGACTCCTTTTTCAGGAATCTTAGCCTGTAAATCCTCTTGGACCGTTGTAAAAGCTGCACCGGGAATTGTGTACTGGGCAGTGGCGCCTTTGGACAGGGTCAGTGCTCCAACACCGGCCAACACTAAAAGGAGCAGCCATACTGACACCGTCGCTCGGGCATGCCGAGCAACAAAAAAGCCGAGGGCACGCAGGGCACCAGTCATGAGAGACTCCTGACCAAAAGCATCATGAACTACTGAGATTCTACTATTGAAATAAGTTCTCGAACCTGCTGCATAGGCAGAGTTGCATGCGGGTTAAGCGCGTTGATGCGCACCCGATCAGCATCACCCGCTGCGAGCAGTTTCAATACCTCCATCGCCGGGGCGGTGCGCACTTCAAGTGAGGGATCCAAGGCAGCTATTTCGGTGGCTGAGGTAAAGACCAAAGCCGTTTTTCCTTCCTCAGCGCCATCATTGCGCATCACCACGGGGCGGCCAGCGGTATCACCTTGACGCACTCCCATGAGAAGAACTGAGGCAGGGGCCCCTAAAGCGGTGAGCAGACTGCGCATATCACCTTCAACCAGCGCCCTCTTGGCCGGCTCGTTGTGCGGGGTGCTCACTGCCCACTGGAGCTGAGCTTTTTCAATAAAGCACTCCTGCGGTGTTTGGGGGTCAAGCACCAGCACATCAATGGCCTCATCATGGACTACCTGCAAGAAAACTTTCATGGCAGGCTCTACCTGTAGCCGCAGGTCTCCCCCACCCAACCTTGCAGCAGCGTTCTTCGCCTGTTCAGGTGAGGAGTAGGCCGTGAGAGCTTTCAAGCCGTTCGTTAAGCTCAATACCTGGTAGCGCACCTGGAGAGCACCGTTATCCGACGTAGTGCTCTGCGAGATATCCATAACGACGTTGCCGCCCTCGCATGCCCTTACCACGTTAGCGAGCGCTGCCTCGCTGCGCTGGGCAGCAAATGCTTGTAGGGCCGAGTTGAGGTAAGGGTTCACTTCGTCTACCCCGGATGCAGCGGGGGCATCAGCTATCCCCAAACCGCGACGTCCGGCTAGACGGGTGGCTGCCCACTGCGGCAGCTGACCTTCGGAACGAGGGAAGGTCTTAAGGTGGGAACGAATATCCCTGCCGGTCAGGCCTCCTTCACCACCCCAGTCCTGAGGTTCATGGGAGTAATCATAGGAGGCCCCAATCTGATACTGGGGCGAGGGCCAACCGGTAGCAATCACCACTACCGATGCGGTGAACCAGCTGCCCTGCCCCTCAACGAAAGCAGCATGCTGAAGTTTTTCAATATCAGCGACCACCGGGCTGTCTTGCTTCACCGGCCCTGTAGACCCTACGTAATCTTGACCGCCCCTCGACTCGGTGATTCTCACAAAAATAGCGTCAGATAAGGGTTTTATATCTAGCGTCAGCTCATCCCAGCCCGGTTCCAGCCGTGCCGCACCCAGCATCCAGCTACCAATACCGTTTAAGGCCTCCTGCACCATGGCGGGGCGATCTTCTGGTCTATAGCAGGGGCGGGTTTCAGACATACTCATCAGTACCTGTTCCTTGGTTTGCGGGGTTCTCGTGAAGCCCGCTCTTCACTTCTTACCTCCCATTAAACCAAGAAAGTAAGCACCAGGTCTTTGGCTCTTCTCACAGCTCACTGCTGAGCAGATAAAGAAAGTAGTAAATAGTGGACGTCTTGTAGCAGAAAATGTGCACCAACCCGGCAACAGTTGTTAGCCTTAAGGCTATGACTACAACACTGCAGGATCTGATTGACGATTCAATCTTTATTTCCACCGAATACCAGGCCCGCCTTGCTGAAATTTCAGGAGGCGCAGAATGGACGGTGGATTTCTCTGCACCGTCATTCACCCTCCAGTCTGATGACTCCGTCACCCTGACCCCCTATCTGCTCGGCACAGAGTCAGAGAACCGCGGTTCCTGGATTTGGTCCTGGCAGGAGCTCGGGCATTTCCCCGAGCGCGTGGTCTCAGCGGCAGTGCAGACTCGTACTGGCGGCGCACAACACGGTATTTCCGAACTGACCACCGATGAGCTCCCCTTGGACGAGGGTCTGGCTCGTAAGCTCACTCTGGCAGCTAAGACCCTGACCGGGGCTTACGCGCACTACCCGGTTACCGCCGGTGCAGGTGTGCGTGCCTGGATTCTCCTAGAGGGGTCACAGCTAGAACTCGATGCCCCCACCGTTAACCGTATGGGTCAGGTCATGGCGCAGGCTCTACAAACTGGTACTGCTGTGAACCACCTGCGCGCCGTAGATTCCTATGCCAAGCTACGCGGTGCCCACATTGCGTGGGACACCGAAGCAACTGCTGTCATTACTGCTACCGACGGCGCGCTGCGCCTCTGGTTTGATCAAGGCAAGATCTCAGGGATTGAAGCTGCCGAGCCTACCGTTGGAGCAGATGAATTGGCCCGCTTGGCTATAGCCGCTCAGGACCAGAGGGAACAGCTCGTCGCCGAGCGTGACGAGGTTGAGCGCCTAGCTGCAGCTGAAGCAGCTGAGCAAATGGCTGCACGCGAAGCGCAGGCTCAGGCAGCTGCTGAAGAAGCCGCCCGTGAAGACGAGGCCCGTGCCGAGGCTGCCCGTCTAGCCGAGGCTGAGGAACTGGCAGCTGAAGAAGCTCGTCTGCAGGCACTTGCTGAGGCTGAAGCTCGTGCAGCAGAAAAGGCGAAGGCTGAAGAGGTGGAGGGTACGGTATCAACCGACCGCGTCTACCCCAACGCTGACCAGCCCTTTGATCAAGAGCCCACCGAGGATGCTCAGCCCGGCCGTGTCACTACCAGCACCATTGCTGATGAGGACATCGTCACCGCAACCGAAGATGAAGATAATGAGCTGCTGACTTCCGAGGGAGAGTCCGTTCAGACCGAGCAGACCGCAGGTTCGCTGGCTGCTGGCGATCTTGAAACAAACCAGGATCAGGCTACGGAGCAGGCAGGTGGCGACATTCGCCTGGCAGGCGCAGCACCTGACTTTGAAGCCGAACGCGCTGAGGCTGCAACTAAGCCTCAGCCTAAGGAAGAGAAGAAGGGCTTCTTCAGCCGCTTCTTCGGTCTCTAAACCACCACCATCCAGATGGGGCGGTAGCACTACACAGGTGTTACCGCCCCTTCTCTGCCCCGCGTAAGACCAGGAATCATGACGCACCCAGAGAGCAAAGAGCCTGCAAACCGCGGGGTAATCTATGTTTTTCTTTGCTACCTTATTTGGGGTGTTTTCCCACTCTATTTCTTACTGACTGCCCCAGCCACACCCTTTGAAATCGTGGCGGAGAGAGTGCTCTTTAGCCTGCTTTTCTGCGCAATTTTGGTGCCGCTCACCCGCCAGTACCCAGCGCTTCGCAGGGTGCTAGCCAGACCGCGCACCCTTCTCTTACTGGGAATTGCGGGGCTGCTTATTTTTGCTAACTGGTTGCTCTACATCATTGCAACCACCAGTGGAAATGTCATGGAAGCATCTTTGGGCTACTACATCAACCCCATCGTCTCGGTAGCTCTGGGGGTAGTAATTCTAGGCGAAAAGCTGAGGACGTTGCAGTGGGCCGGTATCGCTATAGCAGCTCTAGCAGTGCTCGTCATGTGTTTCTTCTACGGGTCTGTGCCCTGGCTGGGATTGGGGCTGGCTTTTAGCTTCGGTCTGTATGGTCTGCTAAAAAAACAGGCTGGAAACGTTCCAGCGGTTGTCTCACTGACCGTTGAGACTCTACTGCTCTCACCCCTTGCCATTTTTATTATCTGGCATTTCGCAGCCACCGATCAGCTCACTCTCTTCACGCAGGGAACCGCCCACTTCTGGATTCTTGCAGCCTCAGGCTTGGTCACCGCCGTCCCCCTCTTAATGTTTGCCGGGGCAGCTTCCCGGGTGCCACTCTCGATGCTTGGCATGGTTCAATATCTGACCCCCACCATGCAGTTCGTGCTGGCTCTTTTCGTTACTCACGAGACGCTCAATACTGGCCGCTGGGCTGGCTTCATACTGATCTGGGTGGCTGCCGCCTTCTTTATCGCTGATTCGGTACAGGTCCTAAAAGCACAGCGCCGGCTGAGAAAAATCTAGCCGGCGCTGGGAGGTTTCAGGGCGTGTGCCCCGCTTTTTACTGGGCGGTGGGGTTGAGTACGCGCGAGAGGAAAAGCTGAGTGCGCTGATGCTGGGGGTTGCCGATGACCTCATGGGCGGGACCCTCTTCAACAACAACACCACCGTCCATAAAGACCACGCGGTCAGCGACGTCGCGGGCGAAGGCCATTTCGTGGGTCACCACAATCATGGTCATCCCCTCGGCGGCGAGCTGGCGCATAATGCTGAGTACATCCCCCACGGTTTCGGGGTCCAGGGCGCTGGTCGGTTCGTCAAAGAGCATGAGTTGGGGGTCCATGGACAGGGCACGGGCGATAGCCACGCGCTGCTGCTGACCGCCCGAGAGCTGATCGGGGTGGCGGCCTGCCTTGTCAGCTAGGCCCACCTTTTCGAGGTTCTCGAGGGCAATCTTCTGAGCTTCAGCCTTGGACCGTTTCAGCACCTTGATCTGAGCAACGGTGCAGTTTTCAAGCACGGTGAGGTGGGAGAAAAGATTGAATTGCTGAAAGACCATGCCCACATTAGTGCGCATCTTGTCGATATTTACGTCCGGGTCAGTAACCGAGTGACCCGCAACTTCGATCAGGCCTGAGTTGGGAGTCTCCAGAAGATTGACGCAGCGTAGCAGGGTGGATTTACCCGAGCCAGATGGGCCGATGAGACAGACCACTTCACCGGGGCTGACGTTGATATCAATACCTTTGAGCACTTCAACTTCACCGTAGGACTTGTGCAGATCCTTGATAGTGACTGAGGCGGGAGCAGAATGTGATGTCATGAGGTGTCCTTAGACGTAGAGCTGAACCGAATTTACTTACGGGAACGCGCGCCAGCACGCTTCTCGAAGTGGCGGGCAAGCAGCCCTAAGGGAACGGTAATAATAAGATAGCAAGCGCCCGCTACGACCAGGGGTGTTAGACCAGCGCCGCTAGCTGAAATGCCCTCACGCCCAAACTTGGTGAGTTCGTACTGGGCCACAGACATGCCCAGCAGGTAGACCAGGGAGGAATCCTTGGTGAGCAGGATGATTTCGTTGGTCAACGGGGGCAGAACAATACGGAAGGCCTGGGGGATGATAACGGTCATCATAGCGCGGGAGTGCCCCATACCCAATGAGCGGGCAGCCTCATACTGACCCTTGGGCACTGCCTCAAGGCCGGCACGTAGCACTTCACCGATGTAGGCTGCTGAGACCATACCTAAAGCAAGCATAACCGTGACGTAGTTGTTGAGACGCAGACCGAATGCCAACGGAATACCGTAGCCAAAAGCAATGAAGACTAGCAGGGCGGGTAGACCGCGGAAAAGCTCAATGTAAAGTGTGGATATCCAGCGGTATGGTGCAATGGAAGAAATCTTCATCAACGCCAGCAGCACACCCAGGCTGAGCCCCACCACGAAACCCAGCGCGGTATAGATAAGGGTGTTCTTGAGGGCTACCGTGATAAC
Organism: Rothia sp. LK2492; assembly: GCF_040946345.1. Taxonomy (NCBI): domain Bacteria; kingdom Bacillati; phylum Actinomycetota; class Actinomycetes; order Micrococcales; family Micrococcaceae; genus Rothia; species Rothia sp. LK2492. The sequence continues at coordinate 151,309 of NZ_JAYWLX010000001.1, forward strand.
GCCCGGGAACTGGTGGGCAATAATGTCTGGGTTGAAGACTTTATCGCGCAGGGTGCCCCAGTCCGCGACAATCACCAGCACGATTGCAATCAGAGCCAGCAGCGCATACTGCGAGTAGCGCCAGTAGTTTTGTTTCTGCCGGGGTGACAGTGCCATGATCAAGTTTTCCGTTCGTTGGCAGGTCAAATATGGATAAAGGGCAGGACGCCGCAGCGCGGGTTTCGCGCGAAACCCGTTCTGCGGCGTCCTTGCTTCAGAGTATGAGAACCAGTTTACTCAGAAATACCCAGGTACTTCTCACGAAGATCGGCCATACGGCCATCTTCTTCCATAGCTGCCAAGGTCTTGTTGGCAGCCTCAAGAAGATCTGAATTCTCGGTAGCAACCGCACCAGCAATCTGCTCACCGGTTTCAATCTCTTCAACAACAGTGAGAGTCTCATCGCTGGTCAGCATTTCTGAGAGCACGGTGATGTTACCGACTACGGCATCTACCTGGCCGGTCTGCACAGCCTGCAGCAGAAGACCGTTGTCTTCGTACTGCAGGGTATTAGCACCGGCGTCCTGGGCGTACTTTTCACCGGAGGTTGCCTGCTGCACGCCAACCTTGGCGCCTGACAAGTCAGCAGCACCGGTAATGGATGAACCTGACGGAACCAGCACAGCGAGGTTGTCATCGACATAAGCCTCGGTGAAGTTCATAACGCTCTTGCGTTCTTCGGTGATGGTGATACCTGAAAGTGCTAAATCACACTGCCCTGAGGACAGTGCAACGCCCGACTGGATTCCCTCAAAAGACGTGCTGAACATTTCTGAAGTGACGCCGAGGTCTTCAGCAATAGCCGCGGCGATGTCAGCGTCCAGACCTACAATCTTGCCGTTCTCTTCGTATTCGAAGGGGGCGTAGGGAGGGTTGGTGCAGACAGTCAGCTTGCCCTCTGCAATGAGAGAGATGCCGGATTCAGTGGTACCGCCACTGGTTCCGCAAGCAGTCAACATCAGGGCTGCCGCAGCGAGGGCAAAGGGTGCTTTCTTCATGAGGTGTCCTTAAAAAGTGTGGGCATAAAGCAGTATCTGATGTCCTATTGTGCCTGTAGCTGAGTAAAAATTCAAGATAATGCATGAATATACATAGCTATATTTAAATATCCTACCTCACACCATATGACCTATCAGTAACCAAAGACTCCCCCACCACCTCCAAGATTCTTTAAGCCCCCGCCATAACCAGCATGAGCTTTAGGAGCAAACATGAAAGAATGGCAGGGTGAACCGAGCAGACCTTAACAAAAAGACCACTGACATCTCTTCAATGTTTGACCAGGTAGCTGAACGCTATGACCTGATGAATGGCATTATGTCGCTGGGTCAGCACATATACTGGCGCCAACAAACCGTCGCCGCCGTAGACGCCCGTCCCGGCCAAAAGGTATTGGATATTGCAGCCGGCACCGGCACTTCCTCCGAGCCTTTTGCCGACGCTGGGGTGAAGGTTGTTGCTGCTGACCTATCAGAAGGAATGCTGGCAGTGGGCCGGCGCCGCCGCCCTGACATCGAGTTTGTTCAGGCAGATGTCACCAACCTACCCTTCGCCGACGAGGAATTCGACGCCGTCACCATGTCCTACGGGCTACGCAATGTGGCTGACTACCCTCAGGCGCTTCGTGAACTTTACCGAGTGACCAAACCTGGCGGACGCATCGTGATTAACGAATTCTCCACCCCCACCTTCACTCCCTTCCGCCTGGTCTACCGCAATTACATCATGAAGCTGATTCCACCGGTGGCACGGGCAGTTTCATCCAACCCTGAAAGCTATGTCTACCTCGCTGAATCCATTCTTGCCTGGCCCAACCAGGATGAACTGGCGCGCCACTTCCGTGAGGCCGGCTGGCAGGACGTGCAGTATCGCAACCTTACCGGCGGTATTGTGGCCCTCCACCGCGGTTTCAAACCCAAAAACTAAACCGAAAGATGCCGGTAGACTAGAAACCGGCCATCTCTTGTACGCGCACGTTGCGCACCCCCAAGATTGTGAAAGACATCGTGACTGAACCCACCGGCTCACCCCTAGCGGCAGACGCCCTCATGCCCGAAGCTGACTTCAACCTGCCCAAGGGCTTTGACCTCATTGCCCAGGACCCTGTGCTGGGGCCCAAGATTCTAGAGGCTCTCACTGAGGTTGAGGTACGACTGGAGCGCGCTGTAGCCCAGACCAATCACCTCGCTGATGTTGCCTCACGCCACCTGCTCTCCGCAGGCGGCAAACGGGTGCGCCCCCTCTTGACACTCCTGGCAGCTGAAACCGGTGGCGGCATTAATGACCGCGTCATTGACGCTGCCGTGGTGGTTGAGCTAACCCACCTTGCAACGCTGTACCACGACGATGTCATGGACGATGCCCCCAAGCGTCGCGGTGTGGATACCGCTCAGAATATTTGGGGTAATTCTGTGGCTATTCTGACCGGTGACCTCATCTTCTCGCGAGCTTCCCTGATTGTTTCGGAGCTGGGCGGACGCGCCCTAGCGGTGCAGGCTCAGACCTTTGAGCGACTGGTCTTGGGTCAGCTCTTCGAAACAACCGGCCCTGAGAAACACGAAGACCTGCTTACTCACTACATTAAGGTCATTGAGGGCAAGACTGGCTCTCTGATTGCAGCCGCCGGGTCCTACGGCACCATTCTCTCGGATTCACCGGAAGCAACCGTGCAGATGCTGACCCGCTACGGTGAGCTCGTAGGCGTAGCCTTCCAGCTGGCAGATGACGTCATTGACGTCACCAGCTCTGGTGTGGCGTCCGGCAAAACCCCCGGTACCGACCTGCGCGAAGGCGTACCGACCCTGCCCACCATTCTGCTAAACCGCGCAGCCGCAACAGGCGACCTGGAAGCCCAACACGTGCAACAGATAATCCGCGGAGACCTCAACAGCGACGAGGCACTCGCAGAGGCTGTGGCGGCCCTATCCGCCCACCCGGTCACCGAAGAAGCCTGGCAGGTAGCCTACCGCTGGGCTGATGATGCCATCGCAGCTATTGAGCCCCTGCCTGCCTCAATCATTAAAGAAGCGCTTAAATCATTTGCACACGCCGTGGTGCACCGAGATAACTAGTCGACCAAGTACTTCTCAAGTGCCCGCCAGCCCTCAGGGCTGGCGGGCACTGCTGTTTATAATACAAACCAAAGGCCACCATATGAGATTTGATGTGTAGAATAGCTTCATTACTGCGTTGAGAGTTATGTTTCAACACAGCACAAGGTCGGTTACCCACCGGTAACCTTGCCTTCAGGCTCAGCAGCACACCCAGCCGCAGGCGCCCGCATCAATAACCAGCACCACCTACGTGCCCAGGTTCAGCAGCACCTTAAGCGCCGTCCACGGTGCCCTTTTTATATGTACACACACTGAGGAACTACCATCATGAGTTCTACCTCAACTAGCGCACCCAAAAAGCGCGAAGGCTTCTCAAGCCGCAAGGTCTTTATTTTTGCTGCCATCGGTTCAGCCGTGGGTCTTGGCAACATCTGGCGTTTCCCCTACGTTGCCTATGACAATGGCGGCGGTGCCTTTATGATCCCCTACCTGGTCGCACTGTTGACTGCCGGTCTGCCCTTCCTTTTCTTTGACTACGTCATCGGTCACCGTGCCCGTGCGTCCTCCCCACTCGCCTTCCGCCGACTAAACCGTAAAACCGAATTCATCGGCTGGTGGCACATGGGCATCAACTTCATCATCGCTGTCTACTATGCAGCGATTCTGGCCTGGGCCGCGCGCTACGTCATTTATTCTTTCACCCACGAATGGGGCGATGACCCAGCGACCTTCCTGATGACTGACTTCCTGCAGGTCTCAGACCCCGCAGCCGGAGTCACCTTTGACTTTGTGCCCGGCATCCTGATCCCCATCATGATTATCTGGGTTCTCTTGGCCGTTGTTATGTCTCTGGGCGTGCAGAAGGGTGTTGGCCTCGCCAACATCTTCTTCATCCCCCTGCTGGTCGTCATGTTTATTGGCCTCGTTGCCTACTCACTGACCCTCAACGGCGCATGGACCGGCCTTGACGCCCTCTTCACCCCTGATTGGTCAGCACTGACCCGACCCGAAGTATGGGTAGCAGCTTACGGTCAGATCTTCTTCTCACTGTCCATCGGCTTTGGCATCATGATTACCTACGCCTCCTACCTTAAGAAGAAAACCGACCTCACCGGAACCGGCGCTGTCGTTGGCTTCGCCAACTCAGGCTTCGAGTTGCTGGCAGGCATCGGTGTCTTCGCAGCTCTGGGCTTCATGGCAACCGCAGCAGGCATCGGCGTCTCGGAGGTAGCCACCTCAGGTATCGGCCTCGCCTTCATCGCCTTCCCCACCATCATCTCTCAGGCACCGGGAGGCACCCTCATCGGCGTGCTCTTCTTCAGCTCCCTGCTCTTCGCCGGTTTCACCTCCATCATCTCCATTGTTGAAGTGATCGTTGCCGGCATTGAGGACAAGTTCAACCTGGGCCGAGTACGTTCAACCCTGCTAGTGGTCCTGCCTATCGCCATCATCTCAACCCTGCTGATGGCAACCACTTCGGGCCTCTTCGTCCTGGACATCCTCGATAACTTCGTCAACCAGTTCGGCATTCTCGCCGCAGGTTTGGTCTCCATCTTTGTGGTCGCCTACCTGGTACGAGCCCTCCCCACCCTGCGCGATCACATCAACGCTCGCTCCTCCTGGAAGATGGGTAAGCTCTGGATGATCCTGCTGGCAGGCGTCACCCCGCTTATTCTGGGCTACTCACTGGTTAACACCTTCATCACCCTCATGAATGAGCCCTACGAAGGTTACCCGGCAGAAATGCTCAACATCTTTGGTTGGGGCATGGTTGTCGTCTTGCTGATCGCAGCGGTTATTGTTTCTCTGCTCCCCTGGCCTAAGACCTCACGCGCATCACTGACCCCGCCGGCTCCCCCCGTTTCAGGCGGCAAAGTGCAGCACGACCACGTTGATTCAGCCGCACAGAAAGGTCTATAAGCCATGAGCACACCGGCAATCATCATGCTATTTATTTCAATCGCCCTCATCTGGGGCGGGCTAGGCGCCGCTCTAGTGCACATGTCCCGTCACCCCGATGAAGCGGGCAGTGAAGCCAACGATGGCAGCGAAGTACCTGCGTCCACCCAGCTCTAGCTAGCTCTCTGCATAGAAAGTGCCCCGGCAGTTATTGCGATAGCTGCCGGGGCACTTTTATGCTGCTGAATAGAGGGGTAAATTAGTGTAATAGATACTAATTTATGAGAGGTTAGCGCCATGCCCGGAACTCACGAAGGAACAGCCCTTGTCTTCCCCCACCTACCCCAGGCACTCAAGCCTTTTGACACCAAGCCCCAAGCGAGAAAACTGGTGGATGCTGACGGCGCCAACCTGGTCTTGCTCAGCTTCAAAAAGGGGCAAATATGGCGTGAACACCATTCGGTGCACCCTGTAGTAGTTCAGGTGCTTTCCGGAGCTGTTGATTTTGAAGTCAAGGGGCAGATTTTGCAGCTTCAGCCCGGCTCGCCCATCCACTTGACTGCTTATCTGCTGCACGAGGTACGCGCCACTGAGGATGCCACAGTCATGGTTACCATGCTAACCGGCGAGCGTCATGACTCCGCCCGTATCAATCTAGACGGGGTGCACGCCCTCTAGGGGTGTACAACCTCCAGACTGATGCCGTTCTTGCCCCAGGCTGACGCCAGCTCTTCGAGATTGGCGCTATGCGGGGTGATGAAAAAGCGCTGGACGGTAGCACCGAACTGCTGCGTGCGCCCCAACTGACCATGTTCAAGGGTGGCAAAGATGCCGCCGCCACGGTCATCCAGCACGAGAATTTCAACATCGGGGGTGCGCTCTAGGGGACCAATATTGAGGGCACCAAGATCATGGAGGAAGGTCAGATCTCCGCAGAGCACTCGCACCTTTGTGTTGAGCGCCAGTGAAATCCCGCTAGCGGTGGCAATAGTGCCATCAATACCGGCTAAGCCTCGGTTAGCAAAAACTTGGGGGCTGCGAGCAGCGGCAGGAGCCACCAGGTCAAGATCACGGATAAGGTTCGAAGACCCCAACAGAAGCACTGCGTCATCTTCAAGGCAGGCCTCCCAGGCGCGCAGTGCCAGGGAGAAGCCGGGGACGCGGGGGTCATTCTCAGCGTTATACATTCCGCTGGTGCGGTAATCTGCAACTTTCCGGCGCAGTGTTTCTTGCAGCTCTGCCCCGGCCTGCGCCCAGGCGTCTAACCAAGGCTGCCCCTGGTCAGTTTTACTGTCACCACCACCAGCGAACTCTGCTAACTGGTGCAGGCTTTCTAGACCGGGGTAATCCAGCGTGCCAGGCTGATGCCAGGGAGCCGGGTTGGGCTCATAGATGGCATGGTCAACACCCTTATTAGCTAGCAGGGCAGCAACTGGGCGGCTAAGCGTTGTGTGGCCAAAAATCACGGCTCGCTCAATCTGCTGACCCAGTTCACCGGCTAATATCTGGCGATAGGCTGGCACAGCAACCGGTGAGAACCGAGCATTCGAGGAGGGCTCAGCCAGCAGGGGCAGGCCCAGTTTTTGAGCAAACCGCTGAGCAACTGCACCTGCTCCATCACCGGCAACAACCACGGTGCGGTGGGGTTTTGCGGGTAGGTCATCGGAGCGCAGCCAATCTTCAGCGGTGAGATCAAGGTGGCGGGGGTGACGCGGGGCAGTAGCTGACGCCACCTCCTGCAAAGACTGCGCCCAGCGTTGAAGAATCTGCGCATCAGCTTCATGAGGTGTCAGCGGAGTATCGAAAGCAATATTGAGGTGTACTGGGCCAACCGGCTGGCCAGAGGGCTGACCCCAACTCTCGGGGTCTCGCCCGGTGAGCGCCGCAAGGGCACGATGGAAGACAATATTTTGGGGATCGTCATCAGCCGCTGTGTAGTTTTCTAGGGCAGCAAAGGCACGCACGTGGCGCCCCAAAAGGGCACTTTGATCGGTGGTCTGATTAGCTCCGGTGCCCTGCAGGCGTGCAGGCCTGTCAGCAGAAAGGACGGCAAGAGGAGCCCCTGAATGATAAGCCTCCATAACTGCAGGCAAGCACTCCCCCACCGCTGTGCCGCTGGTAGTGACTACCCCTACAGGGGCTCCGCTGACACGGGCGATACCGAGGGCAGTGAAAGCAGCAACCCTCTCATCGATGCGAACATGCGCTTCTATCACGCCGGCGTCCACCAGTGCACCGATAGCGTAGGTTAGTGGGGCCGAACGGGACCCTGGCGAAACGAGGACGTGCCGCATGCCCGTGCGCACCAGGGTGTCGAGCACGGTCACAGCGGTCATGATGGAGGGGCTAGGTGAAGTCACCTCACCAGTTTACTCCGCCTGGGCTTGCGGGCTTCTTTTTTAGCCTCCGTCTTAGCTGCTGCGGGGACAGGCTGCATGTAGAACAGGTCAGCCATAAGCCCTCCTTGCTAAAGCGTCCGGTCATCACAGTCTACAACAGGAAGTGACCCAGCCCATAGGAGTTGTATCAACAATGGAGTAGCCGCGCACAAGACCCCACCAGCGATGATTAAGGCCTCTGGGTCTCTAACAGGCGGTAGCAGTCCCTGATGCGGTGATGCCAGTGAGCCACACGATCAGCCGGTGCCGCCAGTTCTTGAAGCAGAACTGGGTCAGGTTCCACATCGCGCAAGGGTAGCTGTCCGTCCACCGCCACCAGTGGGTTGCTGGTGACATCCTTACTCATCAGAGATACCGTACCTAGCCCGCACCCGTAGGGTAAATCTGACAGGGCAGCCGCGAGCGCGGCGCCCGTCCGGATCCCCACTGAGCTTTCCAGGGCAGAGGAGACCACAGCGGGCAGTCCTGCAGCTTCAACGATGCTCAGTGCTCGGCGTACCCCACCCAGCGGTGCCGCTTTGATGATGAGCAGGTCTGCTGCTCCTAGGCGAGCAACGCGCAGGGGATCTTCTGCCTTACGCACAGACTCGTCAGCGGCGATCAGCAGGAGGTTGCCCGCAGAGCGCAGTGCCTCTCGCACCTTCGCCAGCCCTTCCACCGTTTCCACGGGCTGCTCAGCGTAGATAAGGTCATAGTCAGAAAGAGCTGTGAGTGCTTGCACTGCCTGATCTTCTGACCAGCCCATATTGGCATCGATCTTGAGACGGGCGTCCGGCAAGCACCTGCGGACTTCTGCAAGACGGGCACAGTCCTGCGCCAGCGATTCTGCAAAGGGCCGCCCCGGCTCGGCAACTTTTACTTTGACCTCGTGAACTTCTCCACGGTAGCTCGCCAGGACGCCAGCGACCTGCGCCGGTGGGACAGCGGGTACGGTGGCATTGAGGGGCACTGATTCCCGCAGCGGAGCGGGATAGCCCAGCCAGGCGGCTTCGAGGGCGCAGGCGAGCCAGGCGGCGGCCTCGTCGGGTTCATATTCCAGAAAGGGAGCGAATTCTCCCCAGCCTGCTGGGCCTTGGATAAGAGCCGTTTCGCGTAGAGTTACCCCGCGGAACTTGACGCGCATAGGCAGATGCACCACACGCGTCTGAGCTAGCACTGTTTCAAGCGGCGGCAGGGAACCGTCAAAAGGGTCAAGCATGCCTCAAATCTACCCCACCTGCGAGAGGGCAGAGGACTGCCGCATGCCGCGACCGTGCACCGAATACTCCGGCGGCTCCCAGGAAAGACTCATGTGGGTTTGCCACAATAGCTATCAGTCAAGGTTTTGCCCGCAGTTTTCCTTGCGAGGCTACCGATTGGTAGGCTCGAGGAAGTTCTCGCATTTTCAGAAAGGTAGTTGGGGGTCACTGTGAATTTTGAGAAGCGCACCGACCGCGCTCATGCCGCTCCGCCTGAAGATGCAACAGAGGTGCTTCCCCCGAGCACATACCCTCAACGGGGCGCCGACCATGACGCTACTATTGTGCTACCTACCCGGCACTATAATCGCGCAGAGAATACCGACGCCACTGTTGTGCTACCCGTTTCACGGGAGGGTCGCCCCGAGGCGTCCTATAAGGCCAGCGCCAAAACCTCTCATACCGCTGATACTGCAGTGCTCACTGATGCAACGGAGCCACTTGCTACGACTCGCCCAGCCTCAGTAGGGTCCCGTCTGCTCTCGTCGGTTGCCACCCAGGGAAAACGAACCGCAGAACGGGTCAAAAAAGAAAGATCTGCCCGAAAGGCTGAAAAGACGCAGAAGAAGAGCGACAAACCAACTTCAGCGCCCACCGTGCCCGGCACCCAGCAGTTCACCCCACCAGCTGCTCAGTACAACCCCGGCAAGCTCATGTTTGGTGGCAGAATGAGCAACCATCAGCCTCCCACCTACGGGTCGTCGCAGGTCGCCCCGGCTACCTCTGCCGAGAATTCCCCCTCGGGCAGACTGCACATGCTGACTCCCTCGCACCTCCGCCAGACTCGCCCTTCCCTCTGGACGCTTTTGCAGCACTTCTTTGCGGCCGGGACGATGGCCTTCCTGCTCATTGCTGCCATGGTCTTCTTTATTACTACCCCCGCCGGTCAGCAGCTAGATGAAACCTCCTTCCAGGAGTTCTCCTACCGGTTCATGCTCTACACCCAGCAGACCTCTAATCTGCTGGATATGATCCCAGCAGCAGCGGGCGTTATTGCAGCCGTGGGCATTCTCTTTGTGCTGATTTGGAAGCACCGCTTTGTGCCAGCCCTGGTGGGCCTGGGAATGGCGATAGGTGCTAACATCACCACTCAGCTGCTCAAGAACTATTTCATCGTCAAACCCAACCTGGGTATACAAGAGGCAACTATCAACTCAGCACCGTCCGGTCACACGACCTTTGCTGCAGCTGCCGGATTGGCACTTTTCCTGGCCTCGCCCAAACGTTTCCGGCCCACGATGGCGCTTTTTAGCATGGTATTCACGGTTGCTGCCGGTTACTCCACCGTGGTCAATGGCTGGCACCGCCCCTCCGACGTCATTACCGCTATTCTCGTCACCGGGCTTTGGGGCATTCTGGGGCTCATCATTCTCCGCTTCATGCGCTCTGAGGAGCTGGACATGAGTGATACTCAGCGCTCGGGGCTTATCCTGGTCCCCCTCCTCACTATTACGGGTTTCTTTGTGGGGTTCTGCGCTTTCTCGCTCTACTGTGTCACTTGGTTCAACCCCATCCCGGGTAGCTCTTTCGTGGCAGCAATCTGCATGATTGCAGCGGTAGCGGCGCTGACCACCAGCATGCTCATCGCCCTGCTCCGGCCACAGAACAAGCAGCGCAGTGCCTACCGCAAGGTTTGGGTCTACTAGAAACCGTGCCTACTCATAAAAATGAGGGCGCTGACTCCCCTACCAAGTAGGAGAGCCAGCGCCCTCTATTGTTGTACTAGCCTTTAGCCGTTGCCCAGGGTAATGGGCCCGGTGAGCCCTGAAGGCTCAGTGGCATCAAAGTTAACGGCGGCAAGGGGCTGACCCTGCTCTTCAAAGCTCTGCAGCTTCCGCAAGCGATCAAGCAGAATGCGGGTAGAGCCACCTGAGTAGGGTAGCTGATACATCGAGGCAGTCGTTGTCCCCTTCACGCGGGTAAGTGCCGATTCAGAAATTTTCTGGATGGCGTCCTGCATAGTTTCTGCCATGCGCTCAATGAAGGTACGCTCCACGGGGGTGCCGTGGCCGGGCACGAAGATGCGGTAGCGATCCAGCCCCACCAGCGTCTGAAGGGTTTTGACCCAGAGCTCCGGGAAGGAGTCATCGAAGGCGGGGTCTGAGCCTTGCTCCACAATGTCACCGGTAAAGAGAACGTCATCGACGCCCACCAAAATGTCATTATCGGTGTGTGCAAGCCCCAGGTATATGAGGGTGATAGCACGTTCACCCAGTTCGACGCGGGTAAAGGCGGGGCGGGTACCGTCACCGGGCAGGAAGCGGGTGGGGGGCACAAGCTCAGTGTTGGGGCCCTGAGCATGCGCCATTTCGGGTTCTAGCACCTCGACGTAGGGGCGTTGGGTGTCCCCGTACTTTTCGATGGCGCGGCCTGCGCGGGGGTGGGACCAAAAATCAGTGACACCGTCTGCTTTGAAAACAGCGTTGCCCATGAAGCGGTCAAAATGAGCGTGGGTGTTCACCGCGACCAGGGGAAGGTCTGTAATACGCCTGATGGCGCGCAGAATTTCGGCACCCTGGCGCGGGCCAGCACCGGTATCAACAATCATGGCGCGCTCAGCACCAACGATCAGACCGGAGTTGAGACGGTAGTTATCAGTCGAAATCTGATAAATGCCGTCGGCAATTTCAATTGTTCTAGCCATACTTCTAAAGTTACTGGAAATCTTCGCCCTATTTACCCTAAAAGTGCACTGTGTGCACCGGTTTCTTGAGGCTAACCATCAATAAGCGGAGAGTTTTCCCTCATCAGCGTGTTTTGGTGGGGAAAAGCACGCGATAATGATAGTCGGAGACGGCATCAAGTGGGCCCTGTAGCCTTAGCTGTTTTTCACCCCTCCACTACACTGGGAAGCGTGTTAGATTCTCCGTTATCAGTACCCGCCTCACGCCCCTATGGCGGTCGCTATGCACCTTCCCCTTCAGGCGACTTACACCTGGGTAACCTGCGCACGGCTCTCCTGGCCTGGCTGATGGCCCGCAGCGCTCAGGGGCGCTTTGTGATGCGCGTGGATGATCTTGACCGAGTCAAAAAGGGGGCAGCCGAGCGCCAACTGGCTGACCTCGCCGCGTTGGGTGTGGACTGGGATGGCGAGGTGCTGTATCAGTCCAGCCGCCTGGGGGCGTATGAGGACGCCGTGAAGCAGCTGCACCACGCTGGTTTGGTCTATGAATGCTACTGCACCCGTAAAGAGATTCAGGCAGCGTCAACGGCACCACACGGCGCTCCGGGGGCCTATCCCGGCACCTGCCGTAGTCTCACCGAGGTAGAGCGAGAAGCACGTCGAGCGCAGCGACCGGCGGCACTTCGGCTCAAAGCCGAAGCATCATCCTGGCAGGTGACCGACCGCTTTGCCGGGCACTACACCGATACCGTGGATGACTTCGTGCTGGTTCGGGGCGATGGGGTTTTTGCCTATAACCTCACCTGCGTCATCGATGACGCCTTCCAGGGTGTTACCGAGGTGGTGCGCGGGGATGATCTGCTGCCCAGCGCACCACGTCAGGCGTACTTGGCTCATCTTCTGGGTTTAGAAGCCCCGCTCTATGCCCATGTACCCCTGGCGCTTAACAGTGATGGTGCGCGCCTTGCTAAGCGCGATGGCGCGGTAACGCTGGCGGATCTCCGGGAGGCAGGAGTCAGCACCCGCCAAATTATGCGCATGATGGCAGCCTCTCTTCCCTTGCCCCTGGTCACCGACAACAAGGGTCAGACCTATCTGCCAGAAACAGCGGAACAGATGCTTGAAGTATTCTCACCAGCTCTGATTCGCCAGGAGCCCTGGATTGTGACCGACCCACTCACCAGCGACTAACTTACCCGAAAGGGGGTACCGTGAGCCTGACCGACCGCATTCCCCAGCACCGCAGGGGCACTGCCGCGCTGTTGTTGATTATGACGGGTTCCTTGGGTATTCAGTGTACTGCCGCCCTGGCATCCTCCCTCTTCGAGGCCTTTACACCGACCGAAGTTGCCGCGTTGCGAGCGTTACTGGCCGCCGTTACCCTGCTGCTCTTAGTGCGCCCCAACCCGCTGAATCTCAGCCGCAAGGATTGGGTGCAGGTGGTGGTCTACGGGGCGGTGCTGACCCTTATGAGCATCTGCTTTTACAACGCTATTGCTCTCATTCCGCTGGGTGTGGCCGTTACCTTTGAGTACCTAGGGGCTTTTCTGGTGGCACTTCTTGGAGTGCGTCAGCTGAGAGACGGGCTTTTCGCCCTCTTTGCGTTGGCCGGGGTCATCATGATTGCTACCCCCACCATGGCGGGGGACGCTGCCCCTATCGGTTTTCTCTGGGCGCTTGGTTCAGCAGCGTCCATGGCTGGCTACACCCTTTACTCAGCACGCATGGGTACGGTCTCGCCAGCGACAGCCGGGTTGCGCGGCACCGCCCTAGCACTCGGGGTATCAGCCCTGATGCAGCTTCCTCTTGCCGTCCCTGCCGTGAGCCGGCTGGATGCAGGAGCCTCGCTAATCCTAGCGATTACAGCGATTTTCGGGGTAGCGCTTGCCTACTCAGCAGATAATATCGCCGGTCAGCTCACCAGCGCCGCGGTGATAGGAGTGCTCTTCTCCATTGATCCTGTTATTGGCGCTATTGCTGGCACTGTACTCCTGGGTGAAGTGCTCTCCTGGTGGGCTTATGCGGGCATTGTCCTTATAGCCGCCTCCGGGGCTTACATCGTCTGGAGCACTAACCGCTCAGCTATCCACCTCACAGCGCACACAGGAATGCTTCCGGTTACCTCCACCCCACCAAAAGGTAAGCAGAGCTGAATGATAGGTGGAGGGCATTCGAAAGGTTGCATTTACACCGCATTAGTGTCACCTCAACCCTAAGCGTGTAAGCTAACCCACATATCATTAATTGAGAGCATAAAGAGTTACAAAAACTACATGATGTACTTTAGAAACTCTACACACTTATCTGGTGCACTAGCAGAGACCGCATCCTGCGCACCATCTACAAGGGAGTCCCATGAGCGATACAGCCTTCCAACTCATCGCGCTCGCAATCTATTTTGCAGCCATGATCGCAATCGGCTTCTGGGCAAGCCGCAAAAACAACAACCTCGACGACTACGTACTCGGCGGCCGAGGGCTGACGCCCGGCGTCGCTGCGCTCTCAGCTGGCGCATCCGATATGTCTGCCTGGCTACTCATGGGCATCCCGGGCATTATGTACATGGTGGGCCTCTCTGAAGCCTGGATCATTATCGGTCTAACCATTGGCGCCTGGCTCAACTGGAAGCTCGTAGCCCCCCGCCTGCGCACCTACACCGAGGTTTCCCGTAACTCAGTCACGGTTCCAGCCTTCTTCGGCAACCGCCTGCGCGATAAAACCCACATCCTACGCATTGTTGCAGCCATCATCATTCTGGTTTTCTTCACCTTCTACGCCTCTTCCGGCATGGTAGCTGGCGGCAAGTTCTTCCAGTCCTCCTTCGGTGGGGACTACCTCACCGGCATGCTCCTGGTCACCGGCATCACCGTGCTCTACACTCTCTTCGGCGGGTTCCTGGGTGCCTCCTACACCGACACCGTGCAGGGTCTACTCATTTTTGCCGCACTGATTTCAATGCCCATCATGGCCTTCTTCTATGTAGGGAGCTGGGACGACTTCTACACCACCGTTACCACCCAGAACCCGCAGGCGCTGTCGCTCTTTGCCGGCACCACCGCACTTGGTATTATCTCAGCGGCGTCTTGGGGCTTGGGCTACTTTGGGCAGCCGCATATCATCGTGCGCTTTATGGCACTACGCTCCCCCAAGGACGCCCCCGTTGCCCGCCGTATCGGCATCAGTTGGATGGTCCTGAGCATGGTTGGCGCTATGTCCGTGGGCCTCATCGGTCTGGCTTACTTCACCCGCCACCCCGAAGCCACCCTCACCGATACCACCTCAGCAGAATCAGTGTTCTTGGATCTAGCGCAGATTCTGCTGCATCCTCTGGTTGCTGGCTTCGTTCTCGCTGCAGTTCTTGCAGCCATCATGTCCACCCTGTCCTCACAACTGGTCGTCTGCTCATCAGCGCTGGCAGAGGACCTCTACAAGGTGGTTTCGCACAGGACTCTCTCTAACAAAGTTTCCCTTCGTCTGGGCCAGGCTGGCGTTCTCGCTGTCTCACTGGTTGCAGCGTTGCTGGCCATGAACCCCGAGTCCTCGGTGCTTGAACTGGTGTCCTTCGCCTGGGCCGGCTTCGGTGCCGCCTTTGGTCCGATTGTTCTACTCTCGCTCTACTGGCGCAAGCTCACCGCCTGGGGCGCTATCGCAGGTCTCATCGCGGCGTCAGTGACCGTCTTCGTCTGGGGCAATACCGAGGCACTGCACTCAGCCATGTACGAAATTGTGCCCGGCTTCATCATCAACCTGGTGATTGCCGTTGTGGTCTCTCTGATCACTTACAAGGCCAACTCCGTTGAGGCCGCTGAAATCAACGAAGAGTTTGATCGCGCGGTGGCACTCACTCGCTAGGCGAAGAGTTTTCAAGCTGGAAGGACACCGGTGGGCGGGCCAATAAAACGGCTGGCCCACCGGCGTCCTTTTGTCTGCTCTGAAAGCTAGACTAGGGAGCATGACTAACGCTCTTCCCGAAAAAGTATCTGACATTTTTGACCCCAACTCCTGGCGCCTGGTGGAAGGTTTTGAAGGCCTCACCGATATCACCTACCACCGCCAGGTTGAGCGTGATGAGGTAGGCGCCGTTGTGCGCGACCTACCCACCGTGCGCGTCGCCTTTGACCGCCCCGAAGTGCGCAACGCCTTCCGCCCCCACACCGTTGATGAACTCTACCGGGTGCTGGACCATGCGCGTATGACCTCCAATGTAGGCACAGTGTTGCTGACCGGCAATGGACCCTCCGCCAAGGACGGTGGCTGGGCGTTCTGCTCCGGTGGCGACCAGCGTATTCGAGGCCGTGATGGCTACCGCTATGCCGAGGGTAAGAATGCGGATAGCATTGATCCGGCCAAGGCTGGCCGTCTGCATATTCTTGAGGTGCAGCGTCTGATTCGCACCATGCCCAAGGTTGTTGTGGCACTGGTATCGGGCTGGGCCGCGGGTGGCGGCCATTCCCTGCACGTGGTGGCGGACCTGACTATCGCCTCAGCGGAGTACGGCAAGTTCAAGCAGACCGATGCGACCGTTGGGTCTTTTGATGCGGGTTACGGATCGGCTCTTCTAGCGCGTCAGACCGGGCAGAAGTTTGCCCGCGAAATTTTCTTCCTGGCTAAGGAATATGATGCTCAGCGTATGTACGAGATGGGTGCTGTGAATGATGTGGTTCCCCACGAGGACCTGGAGCGCAAGGGTTTAGAGTATGCCGCGCATATCGCCCGCCAGTCCCCTCAGGCGATGCGCATGCTCAAGTTCGCTTTCAATTTGCCGGACGATGGCATAGCGGGCCAGCAGGTCTTCGCTGGCGAGGCAACCCGCATGGCTTATATGACCGATGAAGCCGTAGAGGGCCGCGACGCTTTCTTGCAGAAGCGCGACCCCAACTGGGAGAATTACCCCTACTACTTCTAAATTATTGGATTTCATACAACAAGTGGGCGGCAGTACTGTTTTCAGGTGAGAAAACGGCACTGGCGCCCACTTTTTAGGCAACTTACCTCCCGTAGGATTATGTAGGAGACTTTGTCGGCACATTATCTCGGCTAGTCTTTCAGAAGGTTGGTTCTGTATAAGTTCGACTTGGCCGACGTTCACCCTTAGAAAGAATCAGTGGAATCATCGTAGCCCGTTGGCTTCTCTAGGGGTTGTTTGGGTGAGAATCTGGCGTATTTTGCATACGGGGGTGCCGGCAGCCGCTTGGGCTTATATGCGCGCGCGTTTTAGGCGGTGGGAGGATTGGTCCTTCATACCAGTAGAGGCACTCTTGAATAACTCTCATCCCCTATGGATAAGCCTCAAGATTGTTATCTCTTATTCATTACGCTGGTAGCCGGAAACCAAGGAACAAATATTAAGCGATAAGAAGTTATTTTCTTTGGCCGAGCCATGAGTAAGAAACACTAAGCATACAAAAATACGCAGGTAGAGAACGTCCCAGCAAAATTAACCGGGCGCTTCCCTACCTGCGTATCGTGATATGAAGACTTACATCAAAAAGAATTAGCTCAACTTAGCAATGATTGCCTTGTTGAATGCCTCAAGGTCGCCAGGGTTACGGCTAGTAATGAGATTGCCGTCTACAACTACTTCCTCATCTACCCATTCAGCGCCAGCATTTTGAAGATCTAGCATGACGGAAGTGTAGGAAGTGAGCTTCCTGCCTTCCACCTTCTTGGAGTCAATGAGCAACCAGGGTGCGTGGCAAATCGCCGCAACGGGCTTCTCTGCCTCAAAGAACTGAACGGTGATGGAGCGAGCCTCAGGGTTAATGCGCATTGCATCAGCGTTGAGGGTACCGCCGGCGAGTACCAGTGCGTCGAATTCTTCAACGTTAACGTCTGCCAGTGCGAGATCGGGGGTGAAAGTATCTGCCTTCTCCCAGTCACCGTTCATGCCCTGAAACTCTTTACCCTCAGGTGCTGCAAGTGAGACCTGCACGCCAGCATCTTTAAGTGCATCGCGAGGTGAGGTAAGCTCAACCTGCTCTACGCCCTGACTCGCGAGAATAAGTACTTTTTTGTTGCTAAGGTCAGCCATGACTTGCTCCTTAAATTTAGTGAGACTATAAAAACTTACTGTTCCAACAATACTCGAGCAGGAAGAGATATACAAGATTTTTTCGCAGTTACCGCATCGAGCTAACATAATAAACAGATGTTAATCACCTCTCTTTAAGACCACCAGATAAACACGGGAGAACAAAGCAGCTAATAATGTTCGATGCGGCACTCAGTTTAAAAGGCTTATCAATTTAGAAGGCTTATCAATTTAGAAGGCTTATCAATACGTCTTCTACATCATGAATTCACTCTTACTTCAAGGCCGCTGCTAAAAATGGTGCCGAAACACTTTCTATTGAAGTCGCAACCTCGGCTGGGGTACCAACGGCCACGATGTTACCGCCTTCTTCTCCTGCCCCGGGGCCCATATCAATCACATAATCCGCAGCTACAATAATTCGCATATCAAGCTCGACCATCACGACAGTATTACCAGAATCAACTAAGGTCTGAAGATGAGACATCAAACGGTCAGCATCAGAACAATGTAAGCCTGTAGTGGGTTCATCAAGTACATACACAGTGTCACCGCGTTGTCCACGCTGCAATTCAGTGGCTAGTTTGACGCGCTGAGCCTCCCCACCAGATAGCTCAGTTGCAGACTGACCCAAACGCAGATACCCCAAGCCGACATCCCTCAGGGCAACCAGTGAACGCTTAATATCCACTTCGCCGTCGAAAAAGCCGAGAGCTTCCTCCACGTTCATTTCTAAAATTTGGGACACATTTTTACCACGCCAGAGAATTTCCAAGGTGCTCGACTGATAACGAGTGCCGTGGCAGTCTGGACACTTTGTATACACCGAGGGCAAGAAGAGGAGCTCTACCATCACCGACCCCTCACCTTCGCAGGTAGGGCAGCGTCCACCAACTACATTGAAGGAAAATCTACCCGGTTTATATCCACGACGTTTGGCTTCTGCAGTCTCGGCAAAACGTCGTCGCACCTGGTCAAAGAACCCTGTATAGGTTGCAATATTGGAACGAGGGGTTCGCCCGATAGGTTTCTGATCGATGGCAACCACACGGCGTATACCGCTTAAGTCGCCTTCAACAGCTCCCTTCGTCTCAGGGGCCTGCTCGGCTCTTAAAATTTCATCTCCCTCGACGGATGTTTCATCTACCGGGCGCGTTTTACCTAGGCGATCAGCTATCAGCTGAGGTAGGCACTGGCTGATTAAGCTAGACTTCCCCGAACCTGAAACACCTGTGACTGCTGTAAGAACACCTAGAGGGATGTCTACATCTACGTTATGAAGATTATTTCGGCTGACTCCAGAAAGTTTTATCCACTGCTCGGGTTTCCGAGGAGTATGCGGTGGTAGCCCACTGCCTCCGAAGAGATAGCCACGTGTAAGGGATTCCTGAACGCGGGCTAAACCATCAACTTCACCGCTATAAAGGACTTGACCCCCATGTTCTCCAGCTCCTGGTCCTACATCTACAATCCAGTCAGCATGTTGGATTACTTCCATAGAATGTTCCACCACAAACAGACTATTTCCCCGTGCTTTGAGTCCGTCAAGAACGCTAAGAAGCGCACGGGTATCTTGAGGATGTAGTCCAGCAGAAGGTTCATCTAATACGTAGACCACACCAAAAAGATCAGACGTCAGCTGAGTGGCTAAGCGCAAACGTTGCAGTTCACCACCGGAGAGGGTGGGAGTCATCCGATCGAGAGAAAGATAACCCAAGCCGAGGTCAATGATGGGGCGAATCCGCTCAATGAGGCCAGCGGCCAACCGAGAGGTAGCGGCAAGTTTTTCAACAGGCTGGGGTGGAGCCTTATAAGCTTCCGGTTCTTTCTCAGCAGCAGGTTCACTTGCGTGACTGACCGACTCTGTAGCTTCTGCTTCCGTTGTCTGGTGCAACCCTTGCCCCATCGCTTCTTTTTCATCTGCATTCGGTGAGATGTTGCGTGAAGCATCTTCAACAGCTTTTTCAAGAAGATTGGTTAGATCATAGAGAGGGATCTGGGAAAAATCAGCAATATCTAACCCTGCAAAGGTTACGGAGAGGGCCTCTGGTTTGATGCGTTTGCCGTGGCAGGCGGGGCAAGGGATGGATGTGAGGAACTGCGCTACCTTGCGTTTCATGGAGGCACTTTTAGTATTGGCAAAAGTGTCAAGCACATAGCGTTTTGCGCCCACATAGGTGCCGCTGTAGGAGGGTTCAACCTGCGCTTTTTTAGCCGCTTGAGCCTCAGCAAGTGTCATACGCGAGTAGACCGGCACATGCGGCGTTTCGTCCGTATAAAGAATCCAGTCGCGATCTTTTTTGGGGAGATCTTTCCAGGGGACATCCACATCGTATCCAAGTGCCACCAACACATCTCGAAGCTGATGACCGTGCCAGGCGGTAGGCCAAGAATCTATGGCTCGGTTGCGGATAGTTTTGGTGGGATCGGGGACCATGCGATCTTCGGGCACTTCATATACTCTGCCAATTCCATAACATTCAGGGCATGCACCCTGCGGGGTATTGGCAGAGAAATCTTCTGCGTAGAGCATGCTCTGATGTTCTGGATAGTGGCCGGCGCGTGAATATAACATCCGAACCAGGCTTGAGATGGTGGTGAGGCTACCAACGGTTGATCGTGAGTTTTGTCCGCCTCGCTGTTGTTGTAGAGCGACAGCGGGGGGCATCCCTGTAATGGAATCGACGTCGGGCACCCCCGCTTGATCGATCAGACGGCGGGCATAGGGGGCCACTGACTCTAGATAACGGCGTTGTGATTCTGCATAAAGGGTTCCAAAGGCAAGGGAAGATTTACCTGATCCTGAAACACCGGTAAAGACTACGAGCGCGTCCCGGGGCACAGAAAGGTCGACATTGCGCAGGTTATTTTGTCGTGCGCCCAATACTTGAACATTTGGTTGGATGTAAGTTTCTTTATCTGTGGGGGATTCGGGTAAGTAGCTCATAGATGAATCTGACCAATCGCTTCTGTGGGAGGCACATGCAGCCTCAAAATCGTTATGATTTCTTGTCGCTTGCCACTTTACTGCCTCCCTAGAGGATTCGTAGACCTCGACTTTTTTCTTCTCTTTCACTGGGGGGGTGAAGTTATTGGTCTGGGATCATTATGCTAAGGTTACTGAAGAGCTAAAAGTAATATGGAACCGATGAGATGCTCGCTCTGCCGAGAGATCATTGTCCTCCAACGCTTTAGCTTTTACCCTAAGAGCTTTTTTATGGAAAAAAGCAGTGAGGAAAAATCATGACAGATAAAAACCGTGCAGTAGTATTCCACGGCGTAAAAGATATGCGCGTGGATACCCTTGAATTCCCTAAGCTAGAAATGCCTAACGGCAAAAAGGCTCCCCACGGTGTAATCGTGAAGCTACTTGCTACCAATATCTGCGGCAGTGATTTGCATATTTACCGTGGCTCATTCCCTGTACCCGAAGGTATGGTGATGGGTCATGAAATGACGGGTGAAGTTGTAGAAATCGGTTCAGATGTTGAGTTCCTCAAGCCTGGCGACATCGTTTCTGTACCTTTCAACGTAGCGTGTGGCCGTTGTCGTAACTGCCGCAACGGACGCACAGAAGTATGTGAGACCACTAATCCCGAGGTTTCGTGTGCCGCATATGGATTCAACCTCGGTGGCTTTGTAGGCGGTCAGGCGGAATACATGTTTGTGCCTTACGCTGACTTCCAGCTTCTTCGTTTCCCTGACAAGGATCAGGCGATGGAGAAAATTCTTGACCTAGCAGTACTTTCCGATATTTTGCCCACTGCGTTCCATGGTCTCATGGAAGCTGGCGTGAAGGCTGGATCAACTGTTTATATTGCAGGTGCAGGCCCAGTAGGTCGCTGTGGTGCTGCTGCTGCTCGTTTGCTGGGCGCATCTTGCATCATCGTGGGTGACTACTATGAAGATCGTCTAGAACTAGTTCGCCGTAATGGTTGTGAAACCATTAACTTGTCTGAGGTTGACTCACTCAACGATGCGATTGAAGCTATCCTTGGTACTCCCTATGTTGACTGCGCAGTTGACTATGTAGGTAATGAGGCACACGGGCTGGGTCAAGAGGCTGAAGAGACCAAATCGTCCTATGCTATCAACCAGGTTTTGGATGCGACTCGTCCCGGTGGAGCAACCGGTATCGTAGGTGTTTACGGGGCTAATCCTAAGTCTCCGGTTCCTGCTGAGCGCGAGGGTATTTACTCCCTCAACTTCGGCGATGCTTGGATCAAGTCACCTCGTATTTCCGGTGGTCAGGCGCCTGTTATGCATTACAATTACGATCTGATGATGTCAATCTTGTGGGATCGTATGCCTTATCTTTCAGATTTGCTCAACATCAAGGTCATCAGCCTGGATGAGGCGCCTCAAGCGTATGCAGATTTCGATAAGGGTTCGGCATTGAAGTATGTTATTGACCCCCACGGCAGTCTTCCTGCCGCTCGGTAAATAAATTCTGTGAGAAGGAGAGGTATTCATTAAGGGTGCCCTGGCACCACTGAAAACACCCCTCTCCACCACTGCCCTGCGTGAATTGATGAACCTGTTTACCACCTTCACATCCGCAGGTGCCCTGCCGGTCTTGCTGCCCCTGATAGGGGTGGCAAGACCGGCTTACTTTAAACCTTTATTAGCCAAGGTCGATAAATCCAGTCGCTGATCCATACAGTTAAATAAACTTCACGGTATATAAGGTTAAAAAGAGTTCTTCTCCCCCACCAGCATGCATATAGGTTGCGTCATTTTTTGCAAGCCTGCTCTGTCACGAGAATATGGTGTTCAATGTTTCTTTGAGGAAAACACCTCGCTCAGTCACTTGAGGTACACCGCTAGGGACGTGTGGGTGACGATGACTGACGTGGATACAGTTGATCCCTCTTGTTGGTTGAGTGAATAAATTTCTGTAGCCACCAAGCATCTAAAGGACGCCAGCGTAAACTGACCCTATGCTTATCTCTCAGTTCAACTCCGTTGCTGCGCCGTCCTCCGCTGATGCACGCTTCACCGAGCAGACGGCGGTGGTTGGTGGGAGCGGTCATGTGGATGCCAACGAGCTACTGGGAAAATTCACCACCAGTTTCAGTCAACTCGATAGCCAGCCGGACGATTTTGCCCTGGTAGTGAGCACCAGCGGTTCAACAGGAGCCCCTAAACGAACCGCACTCACTACTGCCGCCCTGGCCGCTTCAGCACGAGCTACAGAAGCCTTCACAAGCACCGATAACGCTCAGTGGCTCCTGGCTCTGCCATTGCACTACGTTGCTGGCGCCCAGGTTGTGGCGCGGTCAGCCTTAGCGGGCACCACCCCGGTACTTACTAAATCCATCAGCAGCGGTGGACCTTTTAGCGCGCAAGACTTTGTGAGCAGTGCCAGCGCGCTGACCGCCCACCACCGAATGATATCGCTAGTGCCCACCCAGCTGCATAAGCTACTGGAGACAGCGGAGAGAAACCCCCAGATGAGCAGTGAGATTTTGGATGCTCTGCGTAGCTTTGACGCGTTGCTGTTAGGCGGTGCTCCGGCAAGCGCCGCCCTCCTTGAGCAGATGCTGCACCTAAAAGTGCCGGTGCTAACCACCTACGGCAGCGCTGAAACCGCTGGGGGCTGTGTCTACTCGGGAGCTCCCCTGCCCGGCGTCCAGGTGCAGATCGAACCAGAAACAGAGGAGGACGCCGCATCTGGTAGCGGCCGTATCTGGTTGGGCGGCCCCACCCTAGCGTCCGGTTACCTCGATGACCCGCAACGCACTGCTGCCCATTTCTTTACGGGCCCCGATGGCACCCGCTGGTACAAAACTGATGACCGCGGCACCTTCACAGGCTCACTCACGGTGCTAGGAAGAGCTGATGACACCATCATCACCGGAGGCCTTAAAATAAGTGCCGGGGTGCTGGCTCGTCTGCTTGAAACTCACTCCTCTGTGCGCGAGGCGCTAGTTGTTGGTCTGCCGGACGCCCGCTGGGGGCAGGCTCTCGTAGCAGCTCTGACCCTGCGCCACAGTCACCCGGGGGCAGAAAACCCAGAGCCTCTAGACCCGCAGGACCCGCTAGCCACCCAGCTCTCTAATCTGGTGACCCAGCACCTGGGCAAAGCTGCCGTCCCTAAACTCGCTCTGGTCTACACCGACTTCCCCACGCTCTCCACCGGAAAGCCAGACCGAACCACCGTCACCTCCCACCTTGAGCAGTATCACCGGCAACAGTGAGCGACCCCAACTGCCTTACCCAGCCAATCGTGCACGTCCAGAGGCAAAAAATGAGACAATAGTGTGTATTTGCCTGCCCCGGGTACCCGGGGCAGTAATCAAAGGAAGCGAGATAACGTGGCAACTGTTGCACAGTGGATTCAAGGAGCACGCCTTCGCACCCTGCCCCTTGCCGTTGCCCCCATCATCGCAGGGTCAGCCGCCGCCTACGAGGTAGGCGAACTGCACCACTGGCGTGCCCTGCTCGCTTTCTTGGTTGCCTTCTTCTTGCAGGTGGGCGTCAATTACGCCAACGACTACTCAGATGGTATTAGGGGCACTGACGAGGTTCGAGTCGGCCCTCTGCGCCTGGTGGGCAGCGGTTTAGCCTCCCCCCGCTCGGTCAAGATGGCTGCTTTTGTCTGCTTCGGTCTAGCGATGTTGGCAGGGCTGGGGCTGGTCTACCTTTCTCAGCAGTGGTGGTTCCTTGCTATCGGAGCTTCAGCAGTTCTGGCTGCCTGGGGTTACACCGGGGGTAAATACCCCTACGGTTACATGGGTCTGGGCGATGTTTTTGTCTTCATCTACTTCGGTTTGGTCGCCACTCTGGGCACCATGTTCACCCAGACAGCCCAGCTGACCCTGACATCTATCGTGCTGGCAGTTTCTATAGGCCTATTCTCTTGCGGGTTACTGATGGCTAATAACGTGCGTGATATTCCCACCGACATCGACGCCGGTAAACGCACCCTCGCCGTCCGCCTGGGAGATACCATCTCTCGCAGAACCTACGCGGCAGAGATGATGCTGGGGCTGGGCCTCATCGTGGTGTTAGTGCCCAACAACCCCTGGTTCGCCCTGGTCTTTATCTTGATTGGCCCGGTGCTACATTCCTCAATAACGGTCCTATCTGGTGCTCGCGGCCTAGCCCTGATTCCCATCTTGAAGCAGGCAGGTTTTGTTGCACTTGCCTACAGCTTGCTTGCTGCTCTAGCTGTGGCGCTGGCGCCGCTCGACGTATTCACCGAACAAATTTCTGTTTTCACCGGTTACTAAATCTCACTCAATAACAGAAAAGGTGCACCTGTCAGTACACCTTTTTCTGAGGTTCTCGCACAGCTCTGTACGGTTTGGACAAATGCCCGGGTCTTAGATATCTAGGCCTTGTTGTTTGCGGGCGCCTTCGTCCAGCCCATCTTCGAAGGCCTGGTTTTCTTCCTCTACCTTGTTCTTGGCTGGGCGGCGCTTGAACCAACCGTTGAAATCCGTGGCAGCTGCCAGGTGGAGCTTGGGGAAAGCCAGGTAGCTGATGGCGAAACCGATGATCGCGCCGCCTAGAATCGACAGGTACAGGCCTGCGCCAAAATAGTAGGCTACAAAAAAAGCTACAGTAGCGAGGGCTAGGCGGATAAGGGTGTACTTCAGAAAATTCACTGTTCCATTCTAGCGGACGCGACCGGGGCGCTGCGGGGAACGCTGTGAGCGCACAAGGACACCTTGTGCTTTGCTCTCGTGTCACACTGGTAGGTATGGGTAGAGCTATATTAATTATTGGCGGTGGCGCCCTGCTACTAGCTATCTGGGTTTATGCAATTCTTGACGCTGCGCAGGCTGAGAGTCAAAAGGTACGCACGCTACCTAAGGGCTTTTGGGTAGCGGCAACTATCTTGTTCCCACTGGTGGGGTCAGCGCTTTGGTTCTGGCTGGGGCGGCCCCGCAAAGATAGGTTCGGGTCTTTCGGCGCACCGCTTGAAAAGCCCCCGGTTGCTCCGGATGATGACACCGAGTACCTACGCTTTCTTGAGGCCCGCGCCAAGCGTGAACGCGAGGACCGCGAACGCCAGAACCGCGCAACAGACCGCGGTAACAATGATGAGCCTCAGGGCAAGGGCGACGGCGAGCAGCCAGATAGTGGCAGCCAGCCCGGCGAGCGCCCCTAGTTTCTCTGTTTGAGAGTACCCGCCCCGTCTTGAAAGTATCCCTGTAGTGGGTGCCTGCTGTGCAAGGCGGGTATTTTTCTGCCCCCATGGGGCGATGGCAGCCTGGAGATGCTGCCAGGCAGGGGGGGTGTTGCTCCATCTGGTCTGTGGATACTCTTTACATTTGCTTGAAAACCTACCTAGGTACATGTTATACTTAGATAGGAAGGGAGATACCTATGACAGCTAGCACCCACCCACCCGCCCTGCTCCGGGCACTCTTGCCCACCGGCGTCCTAACCTGCCTTGAAACCGGTAATCTGCACGGCTACGGCATCGCCGCCCGTCTTGAAGAACTGGGTTTTGGCAGGCTCAAAGGCGGTTCACTCTACCCGGCGCTCTCAAAACTAGAGGACGCCGGCGCCGTCACCGCTGGATGGATTGAAGGCAGCGGAGGCCCAGCCCGCCGTGAATATAGCATCACGCCCAAGGGGCGTGCCCGGCTGGCCCAAGAGCGCGCCAGCCTCTCCTCTCTGGCCCTGGCGCTAGGGCAGCCTGCTCATCTCGCCGAGGGGGTGCAGCAATGACAGAGAGCCCCTTTGACCGCATCAGCCAGAACTTGCTTGAAGTCAGCAACCGCCCAGAAGACCTGGACTGGGTTCAGGTTGCCTTTGGCATGTTCCTCAAAGAGAATGTTCGCCCCTCACGTGCTGAAAGTGCTATCAATGGCTGCATCCGCGCTATCGCTGACACTGGCGAGAGTACCCACCAGCTTTTCGGCGACCCCTCAGAATGGGTCTTTAAGAAAACCGCTAGCTGGCGGCAGAAAGGCACTCAGGCCTTCGAGCCGAACGAACCCATGAACTGGTGGTGGTGTTGCCTCCTATCCTTCTTCGGCGCTGCAAAGACATCCGTACTCTTCTGGCTGTACTGTCTACTAAGCCACGAAACAACCAGCTCAAACATGGTGATTTTCAGTCTAGGTATAGGCCTTATGCTGGGTCTTATCTATTACGTCTATGCACAGGTGCTACCCCGCCGTGGCTTTGCCTGGGCTATAGCTGCAGGCGGTGCAACCACTGTGGGGCTCTCTTTTTCTCTAGCATTTGCGCTCGAACAGGCCCAGCACCTCAGCAGACCAGTTCCTATCTGGTGGCACCTAGTTGCTGCTCTGGGAATGCTTGCCCTCATTGTTCTTTTCTACAAGCTGGTGCCTGAGCCTGCTAATCGCCGTGAGGAAACCAACTACGACCCCTCTGACCAGCATGCCTGGCTTAGAACGTTTAGAACAGAGCTGAATAAACGCAATGACATGACGGGCGCCCGCGTCCGTGACGAAGTTGCCCTGGTTCTAGCGCATAGCAGGGAAACCCGCACGATTTTTGATGAAGAGTTCGGCCACCCCGTCACCTACGCTCGTAGCCTGGCAGGGCAAAGTAGCGTGAAGCCCTACCGTTTAATGCTCTATGCCTTCTTCATGGTGTCTGTGGGTATCTATTGGTTTTATTCAGCTCTTACGGCTGGTGATGGAAGCGTCTGGTGGCGGGTGCCGCTTGGCCTCGTTGTTCTCATCATCCTGGCGCTTGAAGCCAAGACCTCTTGGGCAACCTACCGCAGTAGCCGCCAGGCGTCCGCCCCGGACGCCTAAGCCAATCTCAGACCGAAAAAATACCCGCTGACCTCCCCATAGGTCAGCGGGTATTTTTCTGTTCTAGTAAGCGCTAAGTGCCTATAGACCTGAGTAGGAGTGCAGGCCAGAGAAGTAAACGTTCACCACGGTGAAGTTGAAAATAATGCAGAGGTAACCCACGATGGACAGCCAGGCTGAGGGAGGGCCGGACCAACCGCGGGTGGCGCGGGCGTGCAGGTATGCTGCGTAGACCACCCAGATGATGAAGGTCCATACTTCCTTGGTGTCCCAGCCCCAGTAGCGTCCCCAAGCCTTTTCGGCCCAGATAGCACCGGCGGCCAGGGTGAAGGTCCACATCACGAACCCAACGGCGTTGAGGCGGAATGAAAAGTTTTCCAGGGCGGTAGATGAGGGAATCAGTCGCATAAAGCCCAGGCGGGTGAGCTTGGTGCTCTGATCAGCAATAATCTGACGTTCGCGCGAGGTCTGCACCAGCTGCAGGATTGCCATAGCGAAAGTAATGGTAAAGATTGCTGATGCCAGCACGGCAATCGATACGTGGATCACCAGCCAGTAGGACTGCAGTGCGGGCTTGAGCTGGCCTACGGGCGTTGGGAAGCCGATGGTTGCTGCGGTCATCATGGTTAGCGCCAGGCCAGAGACCAGCACGCCCACAAAGCGCAGGTCGCGGAACGTGAGCGCGAGCAGGTAGACCAGGACGACCAAGAAAGCGCCGGTGGTGCAGAATTCGTACATATTGCCCCAGGGCACACGGTTAGCGGCCAGGGCACGGCTCAGCACACCCGCACAGTGAATAGCAGCACCCAACGCCAGAATCACCACAGCGGCGCGGGCAGCCGGGCGGCGGGCACCGGTGTAGCGCATATCTGCATCGGCTACGTGAGCCTCAATTTTCTTGGCTGCTGAGCGCTTATAGCTCATTCCTCGTTCGCCGGTCCCCTGCTCGATACCGCTGATACGAGCAGACTTTGCGGAGCCTGAAAGCGCACCTGCGCCCACCAGTTCACGTCCCCTCACCTGTGCCTCTTCAAGGCGTAGAGTGGTGCGGGAGTTAGAGGCGATGTCCCAGGCGAAGGAAATAAATGCAACCATGTAGGTTACGGCGGCGAGGTACATGAAAAGCTCGCTCCATTGGGCAAGGTTTTCGCTAATTTCAGGCATAGTCACTCATTTCGTTGGGGAGGCAGGCGGTGGACGCCGGTGCGCTGTGAGCAGGGTGGTTTAGTTTATGCTTCATCAAATTCTAACCCCCAGGCAGATGCAAAAAGGTCAGTCAAGCGGTCGGCTTCGTCCGCAAGTCGGGGGTCTTCACCGCGAGCGAGCAGGGCATATTCAACGGTGAGTACGCGGTCTGCGCCTTCACCACTGCTGGAAGCGCGCACCCAGACGCGGCGGCGTACCACGAAAAGGGAGATGATAAGGCCGATGAAGAGCAGAATAAAGGAGACCAGCGCGATGGGGCGGCCTGGGTCGGAGCGGATTTCAAGGCCCACATACCGTTTGACGCCCAGCATTTCGATGGTGCCGTGACCTTCAGGGAGTTGTACTGATGGTCTGGAGCCATCGAGCACAATACCGTTGCCCTTAGCCATGGTGTTAAGCTCTTCTAGGCTGTCAACATCCAGTACATAAACGTTCTGAGGGACACCATCATCAAGCCCCAGGTCGCCGGTATACGACTGGAGTACCAGCATGGGGTTGTAGAGATCTGAGTCGATAGAAGTGGGTGCACCGTACTCGGTTTCACCGGTAGGCAGGAACATTCCAACAAAACCCAGCTGGCCGGGGTGGGCATCCGGCACCTTAAGCACGATGGAAGAAAGGTAGCTCATGCCGGAGGTCAAGCCAACCACCGGCCCTTCGTAAGCGATGCTGCCATCGTCGTTAGTCACGCGCACAATGGGAGCGTACCCGTTGCCCAAGAGGTAAATGCTGGTGCCTTCAACATAGATAGGCTCATTCACCTTCAGGGTTTCAGTATTGGTTTCACCTTCACTGTCTGTCAGGATCATTTCGGCGGTGTAGTCGATGTCATCCCCGTAGGTGGGTGACCCCTCCTGTCGGTCGTAGGCAACTTCAAAGCTATCTAGGGTCGCTGAGTAGGGGCTGAGCCAGTCAGGGTTGTAATTGGTGCCGGGGTCAAAGGAGTCATAACTAATGAGGGAGTTAACAAAGGTTTCGCCCTCGACCACTACTTTCTGCCCGCTGTAGCCAAAGAGGGAGCCCGCGCCAAAGGCCACCAGCACACCGATCATAGCCACGTGGAAGAGGATGTTGCCGAACTCTCGCAGGTAACCGCGCTCAGCGCCCACGCTAAAAACGCCGGGGGCATCTTCCCGGGTTTCTACGCGGTAGCCACGCTTCTTGAGCACCGCCGCGGCGTCATCTATAGCCCTTGTCGCATCTAGGTCACCCGCGCCTGCAGGGATTGTGAGGGTTCGGTGCTGAGGAAGTCTGCCAAAGTTCTTGGGAGTTCTGGCAGGGGGTGTTTTCATGGAGCGGTAGTGTTTTGCCGCTCGGGGTAGCACACAGCCAATCAGCGATATGAAAAGGAGGAGGTAAATGGAGGCGAACCACACGGAAGAGAACACATCAAAGAGCTGCAGAAAGTCAGCAATTGGCCCCCAGGTAGGGTGTGCCTCGATGTAATCGTTGACCTTGGCGGGGTCTTGAATACGTTGCGGGAAGATGGAGCCGGGCACAGCTGCAATAGCGAGCAACAAGAGCAAGAAGAGCGCGGTGTTCATCTTGGTCAGCTGGGTCCATGCCCAGCGGAGCATTTCGAGAGGCCCGAGCGCTACAGCGTCTTTAGTATCAGCCATGGTTTCCTTGGAGCGTATGTGAAGTGTGGAGTTTAAATCGGTAGTTGGTAGACCGGCATGGTGGCCTGTAACCAGGACATCATGCTCGTCCAAGCCCCGGTTGCGATGAGAAGGCCAATGAAGATCAGCATGAGGCCACCTAAGCGTTGCAGCGTTAGCTTGTGCTTGCGCAGCCAGCTCAGGGTGTTCACTCCCCTACTGACAGCCAGCGCCACCAACAAGAAGGGCACTCCTAGGCCCAAGCAGTAGGCTAGCGTGAGCACAATGGCCTTGGTGCTATCTGACCCGCCAGTGTAGACAAGGGTTTGCACGGCAGCAAAGGTGGGGCCAATACAGGGTGCCCAGCCCAGCCCAAAGGTAATACCTAGAATGGGCGCTCCCCAGAGCCCGGCAGGTGGTTTTCTCTCAATCTTTCGGTCGCGCTGAAAGAAATTGAAGCGGCCCATAAAGACCAACCCCATGAGAATGACCAATAGACCAAGCACTAGGTTCACCCAGGTCTGCCCCCGCAACCAGGGGGTGGCTCCCAGCTGCGCCAGCACCACTGACATCAGCACAAAGATAAAGGAAAAACCCAGCACGAAAAGCCCGATACCGGTCACGGTGCGAGCGGTACGGGCTCGCGGGCTCATCTCAGCACCGGAGAGACCGCTGACGTAACCCAGATAGCCGGGCACCAGAGGCAGGACGCAGGGGGAAGCAAAAGAGACTAGCCCGGCTAACGCCGCAATGGGCAACGCCAACCAAAGCGAGCCGTCTAAAACGATGTCCCCGAAGTTAGGCATTCGCCTGCTCTTCAAGAATGGTGCGCAGAATCGAGGGGTCGATCTGACCCAGGATTCGCGCGGCCACCCGGCCCTGGGCGTCCAAAACTACCGTGGTTGGTACGGCCTGAGCAGGAACATACTTGCTCAACCCCAGAAGCACCTTGCCGTTGAGGTCCCGGTAAGAGGGGTATTCAACTCCGAAGTTCTTTTCGAAGGCTTCAGCTGTGCCCTTTTCATCGCGCACATTAGCACCCAGGAAGGTGATTTTATCGCCAAAAGTTTGGTGTAAGGAGTTGAGATCAGGTGCCTCAAGACGGCAAGGTGCGCAGCCTGCATACCAGAAGTTCAGCACCACGGGCTTGCCGCGCAGACTTGCCGCACTGAGGGTACTGCCGTCAAAGAGCTCATTTTCGAATTCGACCGGCTCGCCGCGCTCTGCCTCAGCGTACTCCGTCACGCTGCCGTCTCCAGCAATGTAGCCTTTAGAGTCTCCGGCGTCCGCCTGAGCCCCCAGCGAATCTTCGTCAGCTGAGCAAGCGGTCAGCAAAGCCGCGCAGCCCAAAAGACCCAGGCTGAGTGCCTGTTTACGGCTGAAACGCGGTGAGATCGGTAAAGGCATGGTGCGGTGCTCTCTTCAGTAAAACTAGACAGTAGATTTAGCCAAAATTCTATTATGACCCGGGTAGCTGAATGACACCTGAGTACAGCTCGGCAGCAGGCTCAGTGTAGGTCAGACGCGGCGTACCGGGGCTGAAAATATCATCGAAGTGCAAAGAAGTAATAGAGGCCAGGTTAGTCTGGCGTTTGCGGGGATCGTGGGGTAGCAGCCCACCCTCAACAGAAGTACGTGCCATCCAAATGGGTAGCTGGTGGGACACAATAATCGCCTCAGCACCGGCTCCACCCTTCTCATAAGCGGTGCGGGCGGCATCCTTAATAGCCTCGGCCATACGGGTCATTTGCTGGCGGTAGGGCTCACCCCAGGAGGGACGCAGGGGGTTGAGCAGGTGCGGCCAGTGGGCAGGGTGCTTGAGCAGTTCGTCCTTGGTGACGTGCAGACCCTCAAAATAATTGGCAGCCTCAATAACACGCTCATCATGTACCGCGGTCAAACCCAGCAACTCTTCGATGGGGGCAGCTGACTCTTGAGTGCGAGTCAATGGAGAGCAGACCAGATGCACAATATTGGCACCGGCATCAGCACGGCGCTTAAACTCTTCGGCTGAAAGCCGCACCATTTTCTGCCCAGCCTCTGACAGGTGGTAACCCGGCAACCTACCGTAGACAATGCGCTGGGGGTTGTGAACCTCACCGTGGCGCATGAGATGAACGGTAACCGGTGCTTTTTCTGAGGTAGTCATCACACCAGTGTCTCAAAGATAGGGCGCCGGTGCCAGCGGCGACGTTCTCATCACTACTCCCGTCTCCAGCAGGTTTTAGTCTGCCAGTTTCTTTTCCAGTAGCTTAGCCAGGCGGCGAGCATTAACCTGCCAAAAGTCTTTGATTTCCCCGTCGATGATCAAGACCGGGATTTCATTTTGATGCCGTTCAAAAAGCTGGGGATCATTTTCAATATTAGTTTCGGTAAAGCTCAGCCCGAAGCGGGCGGCAACTTCACCCGTCGTCTGCCGCGCAGCTTGGCAGAGGTGGCAGCCGGGCTTGGTTAACAGTTCAATCGTGGGAGTGGCCATAGGACCACTGTAGCGCTAGGGGCTAAAACAGTGCGAGCCCCGCACAAACTGTGCGGGGCTCGCGGTGAAGAATTTACTTCTTGTTGCGACGCTGGTGGCGAGTCTTGCGAAGAAGTTTACGGTGCTTCTTCTTAGACATACGCTTGCGGCGCTTCTTGATAACTGAACCCATCGGATTCACCTCACTTATTAAATAGTGGTCGATACCCGGCCGAACGATGCTCGCGCACGGCAAGCCTTTCGGTAGCTATCCGGGCGTTATACCGGTATAAACGCTCCAATACACGCTATTTTGGGCATACATAACCCTAGCGCGTGAAAAAACGCTCTTCAGTCAAGAGTACAGGCTATACCCACATTTCGCGCATTGTTCACCTGCGAATGAGAGTATTTTCTCGTTTTGAGAGGCTAAAATCACTGCCGGCGCAGAGCTAGCGTTTACGGCTCTTTTGCCTTTTTTTCTTCATCGGGTGCCGATTTGCTCCCCCTTGGGGCGGGTTTGCGGTCTGTGCCAGTTCAAATTCAGCAGTGTTCCTACCGGTATCGGATGCAGACGCCATCTCCTCCGCATGCTGGGATGAGCTAGTAGGGTTTTCCTCTAAAACTTCGTACCCTTCTGGCACGGTGTGCTCGTCAGCCTGGCTGGCTTCGGAGGGTGGGAGCTCTTCGGTCGGCTGTGGTTTTCGGCGTTCTGCGGAGAGAAAACCAAAGTATTCCTTGACCGTGAAACGCTTTCTGCCTGGAGTAGGAGTCTCGAGGTGGGTCCGATTCTTGGGTTTAGATTCGTGAGTTTGATTGTGTTTGTTTGATTCCGCTTCTTCTTGGGTTGCTTCCTGCTGATTTTCTGCCTCTTGGGGCTGTGCAGCCAGGGCAGCTAGCCTTAGCTCTTCTGCACGCAGTTTAGCTTCAAGCTCCTGAGACAGCGCTTCCCTCTCCAGTTCAGCACGATGTTGAGTTTGACGCTCGGCCTCCCATTCAGCCAACCTTTTTTCTTCTGCCGCCTGAGCCTGTGCACGCTCACGGGCTTCCTGCCGTTTTTGAGCGGCAGCGGCCAGGCGGGCTTTCGCCGCCGACTGGGCACGTTCAATGCGGTTCAGCTCATCTTGCTGATCAGCTAGCACGCGAAAAGCGGGAGCGCTTGCCGCTGCCTGCCCCTCATCTTGGCGACCTCCCTCTTCACGGATAGCAAGAGGTTGCCGGCCCGGGGGTGTGATGATGGTTGCGTGAACTACAGGGCTCACCGTGCCCTTGCGGCGGCGCGTTGCGCTCCCCGTGGGAACAGCCCTCAGCACGGTAGATAGTTGCGGGACAGAGTTCTCCAGAGTTTCTGGTAGTGAATTAGTCGATGTAGCCTGGGGCTCAGATACGAAATCTGCTCTAGGTTCAGGTTCCTGACGAGCTTCCTGTGCTGCCTGACCGTCCGGGAAGCCCTCTGGCTTTTCTTCGCGGAACTCGGGCAAGGTCTGTTGCTTATCACGGTCAGCTTCTCTGGGCTGAATATTCTGCAAAGCATCAAAGAGTCCGGGGGTAATGGGGCCACCCCATTGTTCAGGAACTAAGTCTTGATCTTCAATATCCACCGGCACCAGGTTACTGCTCAGAGTCCGTCCCTCAGGGGTTGGCGCTTCAAAATCTAAGGGGACCTGGGCTTCAGCAAATCGCTCTTTGAGGTTAGCGATGAGCAGGGTGCGGGCCAGGGCCGGGTCTTTGGATTTTACGGCATCAAGAATTGCGCGGTATTCCATGCGCAGACGCGTTGCCGTGGCACTCCACAACGGCACCTGCGATACCAGGTCGAATCTCGCTTCTATCATGGAGTCCCTCATCGTAGCTAGTAACGCTGAGATAAGGGTATTGCCAGAAAGCTGACCGAGTTGAATGTGAAAATCTGCCTCAAGATCGTGGAAATCGCTCAGGCTGGTCGCCGGATCTGACATCCTTTGCAGGATCCTCTCTAGCTCAGGGTAGGCCGCCTGGTGAGCTGGAGTTGTTGAAACAGCGTGTGACTCCAACAGTAGACAGGTCTGAAAGAGATCCCGCTGGGGTGAAGCAGAGCTAGCTAGAGAAAGACCGATAGCCGGCCCTGCCGAGACTGCTGGTTCGCGCAATAATTCGCTCAGAATGGTTTTGCGTTTACCCACGTAAAGACGCAGCAGACCAATCTCTTCGCAGTGCTTGAGACTCTCACGGATCTGATATTGGCTAAGACCGGTAACGCGAGCTAACTCCCTATCATCGGGGAGCTGATCCCCAAGGTGGAGGGTACGTGAAATCAGTTCGCTCTCAATCCAGTCGAGTAACTTCTGATGTTTAGGCATGTTTCGGGGTTATTTCTCTGCTGAGGTTGAGTGAGGGGGAAAGTGTTTAGCGCGCACGGCGGCGCAGACGCGTTAGTTTTGCAAAGAGCCCACGTTCATCGGTGTCATCTTGGGGCACGGCTAGCTTATCCTCAGCGTAGAGAGGCGGGGTGTGCTCTTGCCTCTGAGCTACGTCTTGGTCTTCAATCTCAGCGGGGGCTGAGACCTCTACGGGGTCTACCGATAAAAGCTCTTGGGGGTCTTCGGAAGCTGCAGAAACAGTCTTTGTTTCTGCCGCTAAAGGTGAGGTGGGGCGAGCGTCTGCGGTGGTAGAGGGAGTAAAAGGAGTAAAGGAGGTGAAGGTAATTGCGGGGGAAGAAGGCTGCGACCCCTGAGGACGCGAGGCATCGAGGTCTGCTGCTTCGGGTACATCTGCTTCTACAGACTCAAGCACCTCAGCAGGTTCGGCAGTTTCAGCAGGTTCCTTAACTTCGGCCTGTTCCACAGCCTGCTCGGTAAGCTGGGGTTGCACCGAATTTTCTGGACTGTCCTTCTCTTCCACCGATTCAGCAGGCTTGTTTAGACTATCTTCTGGCTCTACCGATTGCTCCCCGGCAGCAGGGAGCGGGGGGCGCTGCACGTCGTGCTGTGCCGCAGATAGCGGCGGCACCAAAGATGTTAACCAGTCGGTAACCCGCTCAAGGGGCTGGGGTACCAAAGAATAAAAACGCTTTTGCCCAACAGCTTCGGTCTCCACTAGCCCAGCAGTGCGCAGAACTTTAAGGTGTTTTGATACGGTAGGTTGGCTGATACCCAACTCCTCAACTAACTCACCCACGGAGAGTCTCTCGATGGCTAAAAACTCCAAAATATGGCGCCGTGTGGGGTCAGCAATGACAGCAAAAAGATCGTCCTTCATGCCCATCATCATATACACATATATATCCCTACTCGCATATTGCCGCTACCATATTTCAGGTTTGTACCAAATACTCAGACAGGACTCAATTTTCTGGGAAATATCCGACGGGCTATATATAGGCTGACTAGTCATACCAAGGATCGAGGCCCCATAGCGGAAAAACTTCTTTGCGGGTCGCCATGATGGTGCGATCCGTATCGTCGCCCGGGTCAAAGCCTATTTCCCAGGAGCGCCACCATAAATCAACGGGGTCACCCATAGCAGCCGGAACTTTGGTTCCGTAGGTTTCAAGCATGTACTTCTGCCAGGACGCAGGGGTGGGCTGATAGACATCCAGAGGCTGCCCGGCGGCAACCGCCATCAGGTGGGTCCATGAGCGAGGCACCGCGTCGTATACCGAGTAACCACCTCCGCCAGTAGCGATCCAACGGCCCTCGCACAGTTCATCAGCCAGCAAGGAAATCTGAGCCGCAATTTCCTGCTGAGCGTTGATGCTAATGCTCATGTGGGACATCTCATCATTCATATGCGTATCGCAACCGTGCTGACTCAAAATCACTTCTGGTTGGAACTCCCGCAAAAGGCTGGGAACCACAGCGTTAAAAGCGCGCAGCCACCCCGAATCGGTAGTGGTAGGCGGCATGGCAATATTCACTGCCGTTCCAGCGGCTTCGCCCTCCGGACCTACCTCGTTTGAAAAACCTGTGCCAGGGAAGAGGGACATCCCCGTTTCATGAATGGAGATGGTCATGACGCGTGGGTCATCCCAAAAAATGCTCTGTGTGCCATCGCCGTGGTGGGCGTCCACATCAATATAGACCACGCGCGAAACACCCTGCTCTAACAAGTGGCTAATACCCACTGCGCAGTCGTTGTAGATGCAGAAGCCACTGGCGTGGTCGCGGGAGGCGTGGTGCATACCCCCGCCAAAATTAACCGCGTGCTTAACCTTGCCATCCAAAATTGCTTGAGCCGCCTGAAAAGTTCCGCCCGCTAGGCGAGCACTAGCCTCGTGGACTCCCTCGTAGCCGGGGGTGTCTTCGGTGCCCAAACCGCAAGTAGCGATGACCAATGATGGGTCAGCGCTAATCTTCTGCACGGCGTCGATGTAGGGGTAGTCATGCGCCAGCATAAGCTGTTGAACGCTGGCGATTTCTGGCTTTTCGAGTTGAACCTGAGGCAGGTCAAAAATCCCTAAATCTTTAGCGAGGGATGCAGTGGCATCCAGCCTACTGGGGTGCATAGGGTGGTAGTCCCCAAAAAAATAGTTGGCCATGGCGGGGCTCCACAGCACGCGCACATCAGTGGGCTTCAATCGTTCAATGGCCGCCATTGGCTCTACCCCCTATAGGTAAGTTGGGTCACAAATACCATTAAACACAATAAAACTCGTAACCGTTGATGCGACGGTTTTATGACACGCAGACTACGCTTAGAAGCGATGAGTTATGAAGGAGGTAAGAAGATGTCCACACCACAGCAGAAAGAGCTCAAGAAGCAACCTCAGTTCGCTCGAGGGGGTAAGGAATCGCGGTACTCAGCCGGCATTAGGCTGTTGATCCAGCGTTTTGAGAGCCTACGCGACCTGATAGACCGGGTCGTGGGGTCTTCGTCCTCCCGTACCGCAATAACGGCTTTCATACTCGTCATCACTTTTTTCTCAATCATGCTCTCCCTGCCCATCGCTTCTCAGGATGGGCACCGGGTAGAGCTTCAGCACGCCGTATTCACTGCTACTAGCGCCGTGACCGTTACCGGCCTTACTACGGTATCCACCGCTGAACAGTGGACCTTCTTCGGACAACTCATGATCCTGCTGGGATCCCAAATTGGCGGGCTGGGCACCCTGACACTGACCTCAATCCTAGCGCTCGCTGTTGGTAGAAAATTAGGGTTGCGGTCAAGAATCATCACGCAGGAGTCAATGAATATCGGGCGACTGGGTGAAGTAGGCTCCGTGCTGCGCACTGTTGCCGTTACCTCAATCGTTATTGAGGGCACCATTGCGCTGGTCTTAATACCCCGATTTCTCCTGCTGGGTGAGTCGCTGGGTCAGGGTATTTGGCACGGCATCTTCTACGCCGTCTCTTCCTTCAATAACGCCGGATTCACCCCCCACTCAGACGGAATTGTGCCCTACGGCCATGACCTGTGGATTCTTATACCCATCTCTCTTGGCGTCGTTATCGGCTCGGTGGGCTTCCCCGTCATTCTGGTCCTCCAACAAAACCTGGCAGTTTTTAGCCGATGGAACCTCAACGCCAAACTCACCGTCATTGGCACCCTGGTACTCTTTGTCGCTGGCTCCTTCGCCTGGGGAGCATTGGAATGGAACAACAACAAAACCATTGGCGAACTGAGCGTCGCCGACAAGGTTCTGAACGCAACCTTTGCCTCCATCATGACGCGCTCCGGTGGCTTCAACCTCGTTGATATGAACGATATCAACCCGGTCACCGCGCTACTGACCGCCCTGCTGATGTTTATCGGCGGCGGCTCAGCATCTACTGCCGGTGGCATCAAAATCACCACTATTACTGTGGTCTTCCTCGCCATTCTGGCAGAGGCCCGCGGTGATCAGTTTGTGGTTGCCTTCGGAAGAACCATCCCGGACACCGTTCTACGTATCGCTATTTCGGTCATTATGATGAGCGCAACCTTCGTCTTCATCGGCACAGCAGCAATTATGCTCATGAGTGGAGCATCACTTCAACGTTCTCTGTTCGAAGTAATTTCGGCCTACGCAACCTGCGGCCTGTCCACCGGACTCTCCGCCGAGTTACCTCACAGCGGTGTATACCTACTCTCCATCCTCATGCTCATCGGCCGCGTCGGCACCATCACCGTTGCGACGGGGCTTGCCATGCGTTCTCGCCGCAGGCTCTACAAGTTCCCAGAAGAGAGGCCCATCATTGGCTAGAAAAGACCCTCAGCACTCTCACAGCGCCCCCGTGCTCGTTATCGGGCTTGGACGCTTTGGTACAGCCACAGCAGCGCAACTTGTACGCCAGAACCAAGAGGTTCTCGCTATAGAAAAAGACCCCGCCCTCGTGCAAAAGTGGTCCGGGGACCTGACCCATATTGTTGAGGCTGACGCCACCGACATGAATGCACTAAGACAACTGGGGGCGCACGAGTTCACCGCCGCAGTAGTTGGCGTTGGAACCTCGGTGGAGGCTTCTGTTTTGATTACTGCAAACCTGGTGGATTTAGGCATTGAACGAATCTGGGCTAAGGCCATAACACCCTCTCACGGAAAAATCCTTTCCCGTATTGGTGCACACAAGGTGGTCTACCCTGAGTCGGATGCTGGCGCTCGTGTGGCCCACCTTCTTTCGGGGAGGCTGCTAGATTTCATCGAATTAGATGATGATTTTGCCATCGTCAAAATGTACCCACCCAAGGAGACTCATGGGTTCACCCTGGCAGAATCTGATGTGCGTTCTAAATACGGCGTGACCATTGTGGGGGTCAAATCTCCCGGCGAAGAAATTACCTACGCGACCCCCGAAACCCGCGTCTCATCAAGGGATTTGTTGATTGTTTCTGGTCAGGTTGATTTGATTGAGCGCTTTGCATCAAGACCCTAATTGAACTCTACGAGACTTGTTCATAAGTCCCACACCCACTAATAAAACAACGGCCCCACCAATGGCACAATGAGAGTAAAATCTTCAACCAAATAACCTCAAGCCAGACGGAAAGACCCGTTACAAGACCAGCGCACCACAGCGCAATTCACCACGCTACTCACAGCCCTCACCCCTCATATCACCTGAAGCAAACCAGAGGCAGGACATCTGCGGTTGTGAGGGTGGTGAACAGGTTCGCCACTTCACGCCCGGCGGGGGTGTTTTCAGTGGGGTAGAGGTGGTGTTTTATAGTGCTGGGAGGACTTTTGAATAAGCTTCTATATATAGCAAGTAACGGAATGGTAACTGACCATTCACTGCGCAACCGGTAACTTTCATTAAAAATTAAAATATTTATCTATGTTAAGTTTTTGACCAATTTTTTGAATGTTAGTATGCGATTTTGCCCTATATGCCATATAGTTATAACTACCTCTAAAGGTGCGAGTGATTACTGAACGGTCCGCGAACCCGTTCAAGTAGCTCGAAGCCAGGGCAGACTGACGGTTCCCCCTTAATTCCGTCTGGCCCCGGTAGAGAGCACTCCTCTGTTTCTGATTTCTTTCAGAAACAAGGAACTGAAGGCCAAGCCGATTCCCTACGGCTTGGCCTTCATCGTTTAATCTTATAGGCTCCCACGCCTCTTTCTTGTTCTAACTCCTACTCAGCCCTGGAGATTCTGGCTACCGGCTAAACTCCGCAGTCATCTCTTCATTGCGCTGGACACAGGCTCGCATGGCAGATTCTGTTAGCTCAAAGATTCCACGGTCTACAAAAGTGCTAATAGCCCGATCGGTGGTTCCCTTGGGACTGGTTACCCCTTTGC
This sequence comes from Rothia sp. LK2492, assembly GCF_040946345.1. Taxonomy (NCBI): domain Bacteria; kingdom Bacillati; phylum Actinomycetota; class Actinomycetes; order Micrococcales; family Micrococcaceae; genus Rothia; species Rothia sp. LK2492. The sequence goes on from NZ_JAYWLX010000001.1 coordinate 191,297, forward strand.
GCAGCTTCTGTGGGTTGGGGTCAGCTTCCAAGAGATAGCCAGCTCCGGCAACCGTTGCGGCAGCGAGCTCGGTAGCGGTTTTTTCATCCAGCCCTAGCTTGACCCCGGTAGCAGCCATGGTCTCCGCCAGTAGAAAGGCATAGGCAGGCCCTGAGCCAGACACCGCGGTGACAGCACCCATCTGATGTTCAGCCACTTCAACCACCTTACCGGCCGGCCCCAGCACCTGCTTTACAGCCTCCTGCTGTTCTTCAGTAACGGTCTGGCCTATCGAAACTGCCAGAACACCGCGGCCTACCTGCGAAGGCGTGTTGGGCATGCAGCGCACTGCAGGTTGCCCCTCAGGCAGAGCCTTTTCTAATGCTTCGAGCGTTATGCCAGCTGCCACCGAAACAATGATCGCATTGGGCGAAAGCACCGGTGCGATTTCGCGGGCGCGCTCCAAGATATCGTAGGGTTTAACCCCGAGCAGAATAATATCTGCACCGCGGGCTGATGTTAGATTTGCTGTGGGATCGTCTTCATTCGCCAGAACCGTGACAGATTCCGACCCCTCCCCCAGCCGGGCGCGCAATTTCTCAATACTGGCATGGGAACCCACCGTGGCGCGCACCTTAGCAGGGTCAAAGCCGGACGCCAGAAGGCCAGCCGCAATAGCACCGTTCATAGAACCTGTACCGATAAAAGCTACCGTGGTCATTAGAATCTCATCTCCTTAGTGTGAGTCAGGTTTCATTTTTTCATGCCACGGGATAACCTTCTCTGATTTCAGCTCTCAGCCACCACCCGCCGTCCTATCGAAGAAAAACCTAGCGTGCCAAATGTTCGCGGGCAAAGGCAAGTGTCTCTGCCAGCATCTCATCGCGCGCAGCCGCACCCTTAGCCTTACGAGTGGAAATTTCAGCGCACACCACTCCGTCAAAATCACTGGCTGCAATGAATTGCAGGGTTTCAGCGACCGGCTGCGAGCCGTGACCTGGCACCAGATGCTCGTCCATGACCTTGTCACCGGATCCATCTGTCAGGTGCACATGACCTAGCCGGGAACCGATGCGTTGAACGGCCTCTAGCGAGTCATCATTAGCGGCAGCAGCGTGCGAGAAATCCCAGGTCATCCAGTCATAATCAAATGCGGAGGGGTCCCAGTGCGGGGCGTACATCTCTACGGCCTTACCCTTCACTGACCAGGGGTACATGTTCTCCACCGCGATTTTGACGCCCTCTAGCTGGGAAATCTCACGAACCCCCGCTACAAAGTTCTTAGCGTAGGTTTTCTGCCATCGGAAGGGCGGGTGAGCTACCACCACATCAGCCCCCACTGCCCTGGTCATCTTAGCGGCCATCTGCATCTTGTTCCAGGCCCTGCCCCAGACCTGCTGGGTCAGCAACAGAGTAGGGGCATGGACCGCTGAAATGGGTAGCTGGTACTTTTGAATCAAATCCAGCAGGTCGTGAGGCTCCTGGCTCAGCACGTTGTGGGTAATCATAACCTCGACGCTGTCATAACCCAGCTCTAAGGCAGTTTCAAAAGTCTCTGGCACTCCCAGAGGAAAGAGGCAGGAGGTAGAGAGAGCCACTGGGACCTGTTGAGGCGTGTTTTCTCCAGCTTGGCTCTGCTCTACTGCCTGCAGATCGGCACTGTTCTGCTCGGTCATGGTTACCTCCCCGTGACGGTGTCTACACCCATTCTAGAACTTCTCACGGGCAGCAAGGCCACTGATCAATCCCTCCTCTTATCAGAATGGGACAACCATCGTGGAATAGGGAGAACTCCCGGCTAGCGGCGGGCGCCCTCAGCAATCGATTTAGGGCTAATCATATTAGCGGTGCCCTGTGTAGCAAAGTGGTTAAGGCGACGCAGAATGAGCCCCTCACGCAGTGCCCAGGGGCTCACGCGCATCACCTCAATATCAAAGACCTCCATAGCGGCCTCAGCAGCGATAGCACCGGCAAGAATCTGATGTGAGCGCATCTCAGAGACACCCGGCAAATCGACCCTGTCAGCCGGTGACATGGCCTCCATACGGCGGGACCACAGGCGCAGGTCTTCCAGACGCATCTCACGCTTGACGTGGGGGCCGGCAGAGTAGGAGGCAGCGCCACAAATACGCGCCAGGGAGCGGAAGGTCTTGGACGTTCCCACCGTCATATGGGGTTGGCCGTAGGCCAGCAAATCTTCCGCAACGGGTTCCAACACCTCGCGGGTGTACTTGCGCAGTTTCTTCACTTCTTTAGGGGTGGGTATTTCGTCACTGAACCAGTCACCGGTCAGTCGGGTGGCACCCAGCGGCACAGAAATAGCGTCATCGGGGAAAGCATTCACACCGGTAGAAAACTCAAAAGAACCACCACCGATATCAAAGTTCAGGATGCGGCCAGCACCCCAGCCCTGCCAGTGACGCACAGCGTGGTAGGTAATCGCAGCTTCCTGATCACCGGAAATTTCGGTGAGGGTCACCCCGGTCTTATTCTGCACGTACTGCAAAACAGCTGCCCCGTTAGTGGACTCACGAATAGCACTGGTGGCAAAAGCCAGCAGATCCTCGGCGTTGTTCTCAATCGCGAAATCAAGGGCGCTACCCACAAACTCGGTGAGCTTATTGCGCCCCTCATCGCTGATATTACCGTCCGCATCGATGTAGCGGACCAGCTGCAGCCCCATCTTATGGGAGGCGTAGGGCTCGGGTCGGCTGCCCGCATTACCGTCCAATAGCAGCAGGTGAACAGTATTGGATCCAACGTCTAGTACGCCCAAGCGCATGGCAACCCCCAGTGGTGAGTGAAAAAAGCTAGGTCTAGTCTACTGGTCCAGTGATCGAGTGGGCGCACATAGGCAGACATGGACGCTCGTAGTCGGGCAAGCGCCCCGCCCGAGACCGTAAGAGGGTCAGCGGGCGGGGGCTCATCTATCGGGTGTGACACCACGTAGCACGTTGCTACACGTTCAGCCCCCAGATGTTAACTAGCTTTCTTGGCCGCAGGTTTTTTAGCAGGAGCCTTCTTCGCGGTTGCTTTCTTAGCTACCGGTTTCTTGGGAGCGGACTTCTTAGCCGCAGTCTTGCGCTTCACCGGGCCCTTAGCACGCTTCTCAGCTAGCAGTTCAACCGCGCGGGTGTGCGTCAGTGACTCGATAGTCTCGCTGCGGGGTACCGTAATGTTGGTGACGCCATCGGTGATGTAGGGACCAAAGCGACCATCCTTCACCACAATCTTCTTCTCAGAAACCGGGTCAACGCCCAGCTCAGCCAGGGGTGGCTTAGCGGTGCCGCGGCCGCGCTGCTTGGGCTGCGAGTAAATCTCGAGCGCCTGTTCCAGGGTAATGTTGAAGATTTGGTCCTCGGTCTCCAGTGAGCGGGAGTCAGTACCCTTCTTCAGGTAGGGGCCGAAGCGCCCGTTCTGCGCGGTAATTTCAACACCTTCAGCGTCAGTGCCGACCACGCGGGGCAGGCTCATAAGCTTGAGGGCATCCTCAAGGGTGACGGTGGCAAGGTCCATGGACTTGAAGAGAGAGCCGGTGCGGGGCTTTTCCGCCTTGGGCTTCTTCTTGGGCTTAGCGCGGCCATTCTTGTAGTACTCGGTGGGCTGCGCTTCCATCCATGCAGCGATTTCCTCTTCGGTCATCTCGGGGATGACCTCGGTGACGTAGGGGCCATAGCGGCCATCACGTGCTACCACGGTGCGTCCGGTTTCGGGATCTGCGCCCAGTTCGCGACCGTCGTTCTTCCCCTGTTCCATAAGCTCAGCGACCTTTTCTTCAGTCAGCTCATCGGGGGCAAGATCAGCAGGCACGTTAGCGCGCACGGGGTCTTTGATTTCGCCAGTTTCGGTATCAATTTCACCGCCGGCTTCAAGATAGGGGCCGAACTTACCCACGCGCAGATTAATGCCGGGAGCTACCTCGATGGAGTTGATAGCGCGAGCATCAATATCGCCCAGGTTATCCACGATGGGTTTGAGACCGCGCGTGGCTTCGCCACCAAAGTAGAAGTTACTCAGCCAGGTGGTGCGGGACTCTTCGCCGCGGGCAATGCGGTCGAGATCCTCTTCCATCTCTGCGGTGAACTCGTAGTCTACGTACTTAGCGAAGTATTCTTCGAGCAAGCGCACCACTGAGAAGGCAACCCAGGAGGGGATCAGGGTGCCGCCGCGGTTATTGACGTAACCGCGGTCCATGATGGTTGAGATAACTGCCGCGTAAGTGGAAGGGCGGCCGATACCCAGCTCGTCCATTGCCTTGACGAGGGAGGCTTCTGTATAGCGCGGGGGCGGTGAAGTGGCGTGCTTGGCGGCTGCAATGTCGCTACCGGTCAGGCCCTGGCCTTCGGTTAGGTTGGGCAGGCGTTTATCTTCTCTACCGTCCTTGGCGTTTCCCTCTTCGCCGCGGGCTAGATCCTTACCCTCTTCGTAGGCAGCTAAGAAGCCGCGGAAGGTGATGACGGTGCCGGAGGCGGAGAACTCGGCGTCGCGCCCATCAGCTGCGGTTGCGCCCAGGCGGATGGATGCAGTGGAACCTTTAGCATCGGCCATCTGGGAGGCGACGGTGCGCTTCCAAATCAGCTCGTAGAGGCGGAACTCATCCACGCTCAGAGCATTTTTCACGGCATCCGGAGTGCGGAAGGAATCCCCTGCAGGGCGGATTGCTTCGTGTGCTTCTTGTGCGTTCTTTGACTTTGAGCTGTAGGTACGGGGGGACGCGGGTACAAATTCCGGGCCGTAGAGCTCGGTCGCCTGCTTACGCGCTGCTTTGGTGGCCTGGTCAGACAGGGCTACCGAGTCGGTGCGCATGTAGGTGATGTAACCGTTTTCGTAGAGCCGCTGAGCCACCTGCATGGTGGAGCGGGAGGAGAAACGCAGCTTACGCGCTGCCTCCTGCTGCAGGGTAGAGGTGGTAAAAGGTACGGCAGGACGACGGGTGTAGGGCTTGGTTTCAACGGAGCGGACACTAAAGGCTGCCTGCTCCAGGGCGGTTGCCAGTGAGCTGGCGGCGGCCTCATCCAGATGGGCAACCTTGCCCGCTGAAGCCGGCTTCAATTCGCCGCTATCAGCAAAATCCTTGCCGGTTGCCACGCGAGAACCGTCAACCGCTGAAAGTTTAGCCGTAAAAGCTTGATTGTCTGAGGTCGCAAAAGTACCGGTTAGATCCCAGTAGGTTGCGGAACGGAAAGCCATGCGCTCACGCTCACGCTCAACCACCAGGCGGGTTGCTACCGACTGCACGCGGCCCGCTGAGAGACCGCGGGATACCTTGCGCCACAGCACCGGCGAGAGCTCATAGCCGTAAATACGGTCCAGTACACGGCGGGTTTCCTGAGCGTCCACCAGGTCATTGTCAATTTCACGCAGGTTCTCAAAACCGCGTTCAATGGCCTCTTTGGTGATTTCGGGGAAGGTCAGACGGTAAACCGGGACCTTGGGCTTAAGCACCTCAAAAAGGTGCCAGGCGATAGCTTCACCCTCACGGTCCCCATCGGTTGCTAGGTAAAGAGCGTCAGATTCTTTGAGCAGGCGCTTGAGCTCGGTGACCTTCTTTTTCTTGTCTGAATTCACCACGTAATAGGGTGTAAAATCCTCATCAATGTTGACGGCGAACTTACCCACTGGGCCCTTTTTGAGCTCATCTGGCAGTTCTGAAGGCTGAGGCAAATCGCGGATGTGCCCCATGGAGGACTCAACAATAAAGGCATCACCAAGATAGCCGCTAATCGTTTTTACCTTCGAGGGGGATTCCACAATCAGCAGTGACCTGCCGTGTTCAGACGTAGCCTTAGTGGGCAACTGTGCTCCTTGGATTAGTGTTCAGACAGTCTTAGCGCCGTTTTTGCGCGTATACCCACAACAATAACCCACTTGCCCACCGCCGCCCACACAGCACCCGGTGTGAGGTTAGCTTGTTACTCTCCGAGCGACGGCGGGCAAGGAACCTTAGCCAACGATAAGCTCGTCGTAGTCCGGTTCATCCCCAATTTCAAACTCACGACCGGAAACCCCGGTGGGTTCTATCTCCACCCAGTTGGTTTTGTAGGTCGGTGCGAACGCTTTGAGCCTCAGCGATTCAACGGCGCTCATATCGGCTTCGCTGGTCAGCCAGTGAGCGTTTCCGCGCACCACGACCGAGCGTGCCACCCCATCAACAATCTCATCAATCTCAAAAGCTGCCTTGCGGCTAATCACCACTTCAGAGAGTTTCTGGCCAGCCGCGGTGCGGAAGTAAATCTTGCGTTCGTGCACCACGAAATTCACGGGATAGATATCAATCTCACCACCAGCTGCCAGAGCTAGCCTGCCCACCTGATGCTGATTCAATAGTTCCCAGCAACGGTCTTCATTCAGAGTTTTAATGGGATTCTCGTTCATTGCCCCAGTCTAATTCTCAGCTGTCAATCCGCAGAAAACTTTTCTCACAGAGTTCCCGAATATTACTTATTAATACGCGGCGCGGCTGGTCATCCTCCCAAGCCAGCAACGCTTCAAGTGCGCCGATAATCTGTCCGGCGGACAAATCACCGTCACATGCTGAAACGAAGCCGCTGGTTTCAGTGGTCTCCAACATCGTACGACGTAGCCCGGCACCGGCACGGAGCAAAATTACAGAAGGATGCTCTGCACCCGGCGTAGCGTGTCGCTCCTCGGTCACGTCCCCTGCGACCACCAGGTGCTGTGTCAGCAGTTGCTCATCGGTCATGGCCGTCACCGTGTCATAGTGAGCTACTGCCTCGGTGATAAAAGGGGCGATGGGCTGCTGGATGGGGTAGGTGATTTCTTCAAAGCGGTACAGGCGCTCACCGATGGGGTCCGCAGCAGGCTTACGCAACCACATCATGCCAAAGCCCACCGACTCCACTCCGCGCGCCGCGAAGTCTCGCAAGTAAGCCGTGTAGCTCTCGGTATAGGCAGCCGCATCACGGTTCTCGCTAGAATCACGTAACCAGGTCTCGGCATACTGTTCAGGGGTTAACACCTCCCGTTGGATAAACCAGGCTTCGGTCTGCTCCCCCACCCAGGCACGGGGACGCGCTGACCAATCACGCTCTTGCCCGACAGCAGCAACAGGGATTTCCCAGTTACCCAGCATCTGGGCACGCCCACCGGGGGTAAGCGCCCCGGGGAGCTGTTCCACCAGGGTAGAAACGATACCGTCGCCTGCCATACCGCCATCCCGGTAGGTGTACTGATCAGCGGCCACTTCTCCCTCACGGCGGGGAGTAATCACAAAGGGAGGGTTAGATACCACCAAGTCAAAGGTTTCGCCAGCCACCGGTTCCAGCAGATAACCCAGGCGCAGGCTCACGCGAGCCTCCACATTGTGGGGGTCAACCTGGAGCGCTTCAGCGTTGAGTAACAGATTAAAGCGGGTAAATGCCAGTGCCCTCTCGGAAATATCGGTGGCGGTCACATGCTGGGCGTGGGCGAGCAAGTGAAAGACCTGGATACCGCAGCCAGTCCCCACATCTAGAGCACGATCTACCGGGCTGCGCTCAATCAACTGTGCCAGGGTCAGCGAGGCGTGCCCGATACCCAGCACGTGGTCACGGCGCAACACGCCATCGCGCTGATGAGCACCTAAATCGCTGGCAACATAAATCTCGGTGCCATCATCAGCCGCGTGAGGCCGCAAATCCACCGTGGCAAGGACGCCGCCCGGCGTCCCTTCTGCCAACCCCAGCTCAGAAATAAGCTGCGCAGAGCCCGCGCCGAGGGCAGCATCAAGATCAGCTACCTCGCATTCCTGAGCCAGCAAAAAGAAGCTAACCACGGTCGCAAGAGCGCGGTCAGCCGTGGTGAAGCTCTCAGATGTTGCCTCCCAGCCCAGTACCTGGCCAATGCGGTAGACGCCGGGAACCACCTGATCCCGAGCCATGGCGTCGAAAGGACCGTCGCCCAGCAGCTCTTGCACACCGTCATAGGTGTAGTTCACCGATTTCAAAGCAGCGTTGAGGGTTGCGAGCGCGGCAGTGTCGGTGCTCATAGGGGCATTATCAATACGAGAAAAATCAGTCACGCCCCCATTATCTCAGGAATCAGGAGGGTTTCTTCTCTGAAGGCGCTTATCTTCTCACCTCAACCCCCGCAGAACCGCAGGAAGTGAGCGGCGGCAGGTGGCCCTGTACGGCTGGGGCAGACTGCACTAGGCTAATCCCTATGTTGTTTGCTTTCTCCGTAGCCCCCACTGGCGGGGGTGACCCCAGCGGTTCAGTGCACGATGCCGTTGCAGAAGCCGTAGAAATTGTCCGAAACTCTGGTCTGCCCCATCAGACCGATTCCATGTTCACCACCATCGAAGGTGACTGGGATGAATGCATGGCCGTCATTAAGGCAGCCACCGAAGCGGTGGGCAAGCACGGTAGCCGTGTGTCACTGGTACTCAAAGCCGATATCCGCCCCGGCCACGATTCAGGTGAGATCACGGGAAAAGTTGAGCGGCTTGAAGCAGCTCTTGCCCGCCGGGTCGAGACTTCCTAGGTGCGTATCTGGTCAGTAGCCCCCTCCCTGTTGGACGCCAAGGGTTTGGTCGCCTGCTGGCGTGAAACGCTACTGGCGCAGAAAGTTCTGCAGGGCCTCACTAAGGGATACAAAAACCACCCGCAGCTGGACCGTTTCAAGGCAAGCCCAGACCCTCTGGCTACCATTTGCGCCTACCTTCACGGTCTAGCCGATGAGGCTGACCAGCGCGGCTACAGTTTCAACCGCTCACTGATTGCCACGGAACAGGCTGAAGGGGTTGCCCCGATGGCTGTGACGCAGGGACAGGTTGATTATGAGCTGGAATTTTTGAAGCAAAAGGTAGAGGCCAGAGACCCCCAGTGGTACCTTGACCGTTTTGCCAGTCCACCGGCACAGCGCCTGCACCCCCTTTTCTATGAGGTTGCCGGCGGCATCGAGCCCTGGGAGAAACTACCACCCGCCAAGTAACCACCAGCGTCTGAGGGGCACACCACTCAAAAGGCTCCTGCACCGACTGGTGCAGGAGCCATACCTTTACTTACGCAGGAGTAGTGGCTGTCCACAGGTACATGCGGTAATTCTTGCTGGTCATCTCACCCGGCCCGTACACCTCCAGGTGGACGCCGGTAGGCACCAGCCTTTTCGAGGGCAGAAACTCAGTGTGCAGGTGTTCGAAGCCTTCTTTGATGTGTTGGGGGGTCTCACCAGCTAGTACGGCTCCTTGGACCAGAACCGTGGCGTACATAGCAGCAGGCACCATCACACCGGTCAGTCCCAGGGCAACGACGTCCTTAATTCCACCGGGCACGATAAAACCTGCGGTATAGGTGGCTCCGGCATCATCAGCATCAGGCATAATAACGCCCACTCGCTGTAATTTTTCCACCGCAGCCAGCTTTGCAGTACCGTTCTCACCCTGCTCTAGTTTTTTGTAAAGCTCCTGCCACCAATCACTAAAGACGCTCTGCTCGCTGGCAGGTGCAGTCACACCGGCTACCATAAAGGTTCCGTACTCAATCAGGGCTGTTTCAAAGGTAGAGGCAGGGCTATTCATAGACACCCACTCTAGCCCAGGGCCACTTCAAATATAGAAAAGCCCACCTGCCATAAGAACAGGTGGGCTTTCGGTCAGTTGCCGCTGAGGTTATGAGACGCTCACCGCGTCCCTCTCGGCTAGAGCTTTCTTGGCACAGTCGCCGCAGAGCAACACCAGATCGCGCTTGCCGTCTACATCCAGGTTTTCAAACTTGTTGGAGGGGGCACCGCAGTGCTCGCACTGGCCGATGGTGACGGTGTCCGGTGAGAATTCCACGTGCATGCGCTTATCGAAGATGTACATGGAGCCTTCCCAGAGACCTTTATCCCCAAATTTTTCGCCGTAACGAACAATACCGCCGTCCATCTGATAGATCTCTTTGAAGCCGCGGTTCTTCATTAGAGCAGAGAGGATTTCGCAACGGATACCGCCGGTGCAGTAGGTAACCACGGGCTTGTCTTTGAGGTCATCGTACTTTCCCGATTCGATTTCTTCGATGAAATCGTGGGTGGTACGAACATCAGGAACAATAGCGTTCTTAAACTTGCCAATCTTGGCTTCAAAAGCGTTGCGTCCGTCAAAAAAGACCACTTCGTCGCCGCGTTCTTCGACCAGCTGGTTGACCTCTTCGGGCTTGAGGTGGACGCCACCGCCCACCACGCCGTTTTCATCCACGACCAGTTCTTCGGGGATCCCGAAAGCTACAATTTCGTCGCGAGCCTTAACAGATAGACGGGGGAAGTCAGCAGCGCCGCCGTCAGACCATTTGAGTTCCAGCTTTTCAAAGCCGGGGTACTGGCGGGTGGTCTTGCCGTACTGTTTGAGGGCGTTGATGTCACCGCCCAGGGTGCCGTTGATACCGTGCTTGGAGATAATGATGCGACCGGTCAGCCCCAGTTTTTCACAGAGGGCACGTTGCCAGAGCATGACAGCCTTGGGATCGGTCACGGGTGCAAAGCAGTAATAGAGAATAATTCGTTCTTGAGCCACGCACCCATTCTACTCCCCTGCCCCCGTAGCTCCTGAAAACTAGGGCAGTCTCACCGCGATATGTGCTTACCCGAGGCACAAACTCCAAAGGCTCCTTTGGCACCAGCACCCAGTCCCCAGCCTCACGATAATTACATATTTGAATGACTCACGTGATTTTAATCTTTGACCCATATGCTGTTATGTATGGGTGGCCGCTTTATCTGGGAGTCCCTAGAACGTCGTTGTAACCCCGACGATGCCCACCTCTATAAGGGAACATCATCAGAAAAAGGGGAAACTCCATGAATACAGCAAGCTCGCATAGCGCACCTGAGCCCCCGGGCAGGTCTACCGGTCGCCCTAGCTACAGGGAGGGCAAATACCCTGTACTAGCTCTCTTCCCCTACCTCCTAGTTGCCGCCACCATCCTCGCTGCTCTCTCGGGAGCACGCCACCTGCTCTACCGTATTGCACCAGAGATGACCTGGCTTCATTCAGGAGAGCTGCACCGACTCTTGGACGTTAATGGAGAAGGCAACCTGATTGTCTGGTTCACTGCCGGCCTCTGGCTGATTCTGGGTCTTACCGCAACCGGGTTAGGCGTACTTTTAGGTGACAGGCGCATGTTCGTCCTATCAGCGGTCGGGTTTCTAGCATCAATGGATGAAACCGCATCAATCCATGAAAGTTTCAACCATGTTGGCTGGGCGCTCGCTGACCGTTGGGGGCTAACGGTGAGCACCTGGCCCTGGGTATTTTTTGGGGCACCCGTAGCGCTGGCCGTCGTGCTGATTACCGTTCCTCTTTTGCGCTCTCTGCCCACAGCCGTCAGCAAAACACTGATCATAGCTGGGCTGATATTTCTGACCGCAGTGCTTTTTCTGGAAGCAATTTCAGGTCTCTTTATGGACGGAGACATCGCCACCAACCCGGTTGCCTATGTGCTGGTTACCCACGCTGAAGAGTACCTCGAAATGGTAGCCATCTCTCTTGCTCTCTCAGCCCTGGTAGCCCTCACCCGGTGGGATAAGGAAACCCGCACCGTGCGCGCAAGAGTAGCCCTATCCCACCCTAAAGACTAACTGGCATGGGGCACTCTAGTGCCCCAGGCGGAAGCGTCGGCCGGTCACCTTCTGCGGGGTTAGTTCCACGAATTCCAGCTTTTCGGTATCCAGCCATGGGGCCAGGTTGAGCTTCTTCACCTCATCAATTTCTTGGGAGTCTGTGAGTAAGCGGGCAGTAGCAAAAACATTGACTGAGTGAGCATAATGGCCTTCAGCGCGGTCGAACTGCACCGTAACTTTCTCTTCAAGAATCAGTTGGGTTAGTTTGGAGCCGGCTGCTGTGCGGAAATAAATCTTTTCCCTATTAGTCACGATGTTAAGAGGGGTGATGTGTACAAAACCGTCTTCGCCCAGTGTTCCCAGACGGGCAAACCTGGTGCTCTCGATAAGCTCCCACACCTGCTCATCATCGAGCACGGTGATCGCCGGTTCCCTCTCAGCGGGCTGATTCTGGTCTTGAATGTTCATTGGAATACTCATATTCCCATTATCACGCACCTTATTGCCTAAGTCACAGAAGGGGCGTTTTATTTCAGCGGCTAGGCCCATTGCTCAGCATCAGTTCCCCAGGTGAAGGGAATGATTGTTTGTTGCCAGCAACGGCGCTCTGCGATCAGGGGTGATAATGGGAGGTATGTCTGTTCCAACTCCCGCACCCGGTGACGTGCCAGTTACCCCTAGCTCAGCCTCCAGCGCTCACCCGGTGGATGCCGCCCCGGTTGCGATGCGGGAGATGCTGCAGAGACTGGGGTACGGTAGCCACCCGCCTCAAATCACGCATGTGCAGACCTTAACAGCCCAAGAAGCTGTTACCTCCCCCTGGCCCAAGTGGGCGCACCCCCGCGTCGTAGAAGCCTACCAATTCCTGGGCGTTGACCAGCCTTACCGGCACCAGGTTGAGGCCGCAGATGCCGCCCACAGTTCACCGGGCAACCAGCACGTCATTCTTGCCACCGGCACGGCTTCGGGCAAATCCCTTGCCTACCAGCTACCGGCGCTAGATGCTATTTACCGAGGGGAAATCGGCGAGGGCGGAGCAGGCTTTATTTCTGGCAGGGCAACGGCTCTCTACCTCTCCCCCACCAAAGCTCTAGCTGCCGACCAGCTAGCATCACTGCGCTCCCTAAACCTGCCCGGCGTGGTGCCTGAAACCTACGATGGCGACACTCCTAGCGCTGACCGACGCTTTATTCGTGAGCGCGCCAACCTGGTGCTCTGTAACCCAGATATGCTGCACCACGCTATCTTGCCCAACCACGGTCACTGGTCAGTTTTTCTGCGCAAGCTGCGCTATGTGATTATTGACGAGGCACACAGCTACCGCGGTGTGTTCGGTGCCCACGTGGCGGTACTCCTACGGCGCCTGCGCAGAATCTGCCGGCACTACGGTGTCAGCCCGGTTTTTATTGGTGCCTCTGCCACCAGTGCTGAGCCAGCCGCATCCTTCAGCCGCTTAATTGGTTCTCGGCCGGAGGCAGTCACCGCCGTTACCGAGAGCACGGCTCCGCGGGGTGCTACCCATGTGGTGCTCTGGGAACCTGAGTTTGACCAGAACCAGCAGGTGACTGACCGGCTATCCGCAAGTCGGGGTACGGGCCTCTCCCCCGGAGGAAGCAGTGGCGGTGAAAACGGGGCTCCCGTGCGCAAGTCTGTCATCACTCAAACCGCCGAGATGCTGACAGACCTGGTGATTGACCGAACCCGCACCATCGCCTTCATCAAATCGAGGCGCGGGGCAGAAGCTATTGCCCAAACCGCCGGGCGCTTCCTAGATGAAGTCGAGCCCGGCCTATCATCCAGGGTGAGTGCCTACCGTGCAGGCTACCTGCCCGAAGAACGCCGAGACCTAGAACGTACCCTGCGCAGCGGGCAGATGCTGGGGGTGGCATCAACATCGGCTCTAGAACTGGGAATCGATATTGCTGGGCTGGACGCCGTGCTGGTGGCCGGCTGGCCAGGCACCCGGGCCTCCTTCTTCCAACAGATTGGACGCGCTGGCCGCGCTGGGCAAGATAGTTTCGCGGTGCTGGTTGCCAGCGAAGACCCGCTGGATACCTATCTGGTGCACCACCCGGCTGACATTTTTGAGAACGGAGTTGAAAAGACAGTCTTTGACCCTGAGAACCCCTATGTTCTCAGCCCCCACCTCTGCGCCGCTGCCGCCGAGCTGCCCCTGCGCCCAGAAGAGCTGATTGTTTTCGGCGCCACCGCCCCCAGGCTTCTGGAAAAGTTGGTAGAACAGGGCTACCTGCGCCGCCGCCCCACCGGCTGGTTTTGGACCCACCCAGAATCCGCGTCCGCCCTGGTCTCGCTGCGCGGCGGCAGTTCGCCGCTACAAATTATTGAGGTAGAAACCGGCGCTGTGGTGGGCACGATGGACGGCGGTTCAGCTCACGCACAAGGACACCCCGGGGCTATCTACACTCACCAGGGTGAAACTTTTTTGGTGGAAGACCTCGATGAAGAAAACCGGGTCATTGCCGTCAGCCGAGCCACCCCCGACTACTACACGCAAGCACGGGACATCACCGAAGTCACTGTACTGGCCACCGATCAGACGGTGGAGCAGGGGCCGGTAACCATGAACTTTGGGTCGGTGCGGGTGCGCTCCCAGGTGGTGGGTTATCAGCGCAAATCGCTGATTGGCCAACAAGTGCTGGGCGACGAACCCCTGGATTTAGAGCCTCAAAGCCTCAACACCCGCGCTATTTGGTGGACCATCCCTGCCACAGTTCTGCATTCAGCTGGGATTCACGAACGCGAGGTACCCGGTGCCCTCCACGCCGCCGAACACGCCGCCATCGGCTTATTACCCCTCACCGCTACTTGCGACCGATGGGATATTGGAGGGCTTTCTACTGCCCTGCACGTTGACACCGAGCAGCCCACCATCTTTGTTTATGACGGTCACCCGGGTGGAGCAGGTTTTGCCGAACGCGGTTTCGAGGCAGCCGAGCACTGGCTGCGAGCTACCCTTGACACCATTCTGGCCTGCGAATGCGAGAGTGGCTGCCCCTCCTGCGTCCAGAGCCCCAAGTGCGGCAACCGCAACGAGCCTCTAGAGAAGACCGCAGCAGCCCGGTTGCTGGGAGCTCTCTTGGTTCATGCCGGGGCAGTGTCGGAGGACGAGAACAGAGCCCTCCTCAAGCCCTTGAATCAAAGGGAAGTCGATGCAGGGCGAGCGCCGCAACCGATGGTCTCAGCAGTTGAAGCGCTGACCGGTCAGCACAGTAGTGAGGCACCCTTCTAGCCCTCCGGCTTTCTCGCGGGCCAGCTGAAAGAGTTAGCCAAGGTAGGCTGCTGTAATCTTGGGTGGGCTAGGAACCCTTGTCTACTAGCACGGCAGGAGGCCCAGCACGTGAAAGACTTTCAGCCGACCCCAAGAAAGCGAACGGCCCTTCTATAGGAATCGTTACACGGACATCCACCGTTCCGCTCAGCTCCGAAGGAAGAGCGCAGCCAGCCAGACTAGCCCCATTGCGCCCCGCCACAGCGGCCGCTACGGTGCAGGGTTGCCCACTGCTTAAACCTCGGGCAGCGTCGGCTCCAGCGAGGGCTGCCAAGTCAGCAGCGGTAGCGGCTCGATAATTAGCACTTACGACACCGACCAACCCTGCCATGGTCAGCCCTAGAACTAATAGCACGCAGACCAACCCCAAAGATGTCACGGTATTACTGCCCCGCTCGGCATCCTCACGGGGCAGACAGAAGCTTGGCTGCCGCATGCTCACTGCCCACCACTTTCAGTGAGCGCTTGAGCATCAGCGACCAGTTGCCAGTCGGTGAGCCGACCAATTAGCCCCGGCGCAGTACGACTAGCTTCAACCCGAGTGAATTCCCCACTGGTGCTCACCGATACGTCTGCCCGAGGCTCAATTTCCTGGACGATGCGGGTGACCGTCTCAGTGCCCTCACCGCGAGCAGCGGCTCGGGCTCCTAGCCGGGCGCCCTCTTCAAGGCGGAGTTGCACGATGCCCAGGGCTGCGGCACCCAGTATCAGACCCAGCACGAACACCACTGCGGGTAGGGTAACCGCAAATTCAGCGGTCACAGAACCCCGCTGTCGGCACCTGCCCCTCCGCTCCAGAAGAGCGCAGGGCCAGATGCCACCGGCGAGAGGCCGTGGGTGAGGTTTAGGCTCCGGTCGAGAGCGCATTGCGCACAATCCCTAGAAGGAGCTCACGTACCTCATCAGACTTCAGGATTACTACCAGCAGACCGGCAAAGCCAACTGCTGCTAGCATGACGATGCCGTACTCAGCGGTGGTTGCGCCGGCTTCTGGGTCATCCAAAGAGGTTACTAGCTCCCCGGTAAGAGCTGGGGCGGTGAGGGCTTGTTCTCCCCAATCCTCAGCAGAGGCCAGTGGGTGAGAGGGTGTAGTTGTAGGGTACGACATGGTGCCGTCCTTTCAGGTCGGAGGGTGAGTGTTAGCCCGCTGCGGGACGAAAGGGTAAGAGGAAAAGAATGGAAAAGGAATTCACCACCTCAGCGGGCTACTGTCAGTTTCATTCAGGTCACCGACGGCGACCAGGGCTGAGGGAAGCTGTGGAAAATCTGCTCACATTACTTCCTTCACCCCGGTGGGGCTGCCAGGTAATGGGTGAAAGTATGAAGCTACTGTGACCAAAAAAATCTACTGGGTTTAGAGTCTGTGTACACGCCTTTTAGAGCAGGGAGGGAATCATAGAAATCAGAACAGGCACCACACCCAGGCAGATAAAGGCAGGCAAGGAACAGAGCCCCAGCGGCACCACCAGCTGTACGCCCAGCCTGGCAGCCGCTTTTTCTAAGGAACGTTGACGGTGCCGACGCTTCCGGTCGGCCAGAATACGCAGGAAATCGGCACTGGGCGCACCGGTTTCTAGACTCAGCCCCAGGGCTGAGTGAACACCGGTCAAAGGTATAGGCACGGTCTCGCCCCAGGCCTGGGCCCAGGTGGCACCGGCATCCATCTTTAGCACCACCCCGCCCAGAAAAAGGCGGTAGCGCCCGCCATCCAACTGCCCCAAGTGATGTAGTAAGGCACGCACAGGTAACCCGGCAGCCAACATAGATGCGGCTAAATCCAGGTAGAGGGCTGCGTCCAAAGCGGCACCAGGGGCAGCGTCAGACGCTGAACCAGGCGCCGGGCTAGCGCCGGCAGCAGGCTCTTGCGGCTGAGCCCGGCGGGTGTCCCTGCGCTTCAAGAGCCACAGCAAAAAGGATGCAACCAGCGCAAAAGAGCTAGCCGCTAGCACCAGCACCTCCACTAGAGCTCCCCTTTTTCTGCGCGGCGGATGAGGCGAGCCGTCCAGCGGCTACCCACCAGGGCAAGTGCAAGGCCAACGCAGCAGATCAGAGCGCCCAGCACCGAACCGAAGAGGACGCCGAGCGGGTCTGCCCCCATGACGAGACCCAAGCCCAGCCCCAACAGGGGCAGCCAGGAGAGAATGCGGCCTGTTGCCTTAGGTCCGCCCATGGCAGCCTCTCTCATCTGCAAGAGGTCAATATCGTTTTCCAAATACCGGGCGAATCGTTCCAACACCTCAGCAAGGGGGGCACCGGTGCGCTCGCTGACCTGCCAGCAGGCCGCTAGGCTGAGGGCTCGTTCAAGAGAGGTGGGGCGAGCCAGCGTCTGGACGCTGTGTAAGCAGGCCTGCGATACTGGGGCCCCTCTTTCTGCGGCAAGTAGGCAGGAGCTGAGAAGATGGTACAGGTCTCCGACTGCAACTAAAAGCCCGGTTGCCTCCCTATCCCAACGGGCCAGCAACCCCTGAGGCTGCTGCTCAAGGTGACGCTGACGCCCTGCTACTTCTTCAGTAGCTTTTGCCAGTGCAAAGGCTGGACTTACCCCAGCTTTGAGCAATGCTGCTAGATGCCACATGAGATCTGGCCAAAGTTCGAGTTCATCTATTCCCGGGCGGGCGGTGCGGCGGGGAGGCAGGTGTGTCACGAGCTATCACCCACAGCACCCTGGACTGCTTGACGCAGTTGTTCTCCCGCCTGTAGCCAGGCAAGATAGGATCCCCGGCGCCCTGCCTCGACACGGCATACCGGCCGGACCACCAAGGTCCCAGACTGCTGGCTCAGGCTGGCAATCTCCCGCACCTGGCGCTGACCGCTACTCCTATCAATATGAATGATGTAGTCCAGGGCGGTAGCGGCTTGCAAAGTCACCGCCCGTTCGCTCAGACCGGCGAGTGCACCCATAGCGTACAGACGGGCAGGTACCGCCTCGGTAGAGTTAGCGTGCACGGTGCCGCCAGTGCCTGAGTGGCCGGTGTTCATGGCCGAGAGCATATCTGCAATTTCGGCACCGCGGCACTCTCCCACTATCAGGCGGGTGGGGCGCATACGCAAGGCAGCTTGGATGAGCTCAGAGAGACGGACCTCTCCCCTGCCCTCGGTGTTCGCCTCACGCGCCTGCAGACTCACGGTGTGCGGGTGATCTGGGGCGAGTTCAGAGGTATCCTCAACTAGTAGCAGCCGCTCGTCCGCACCACAGGTTGCCAGCAGGGCAGAAAGCAGGGTGGTTTTGCCGCTGCCAGTGCCCCCACTGATCAGAAAGTTAGCGCGCTGCCGCACCAAGTAGGCAAGTACGCGGCCAGTTTCCTCACTTAACATACCCCGTTCTTGCAGGTCAGCCAGGGTAGGGGTGCCGGTAGCGCGCAGGCGGATAGAGAGCAGGGTGCCGCCCCGGCTGAGTGGTGGTAGCACAGCGTGCACGCGCAATCCATTTTCTGTTTGGACATCAGCGATGGGGTGGGAGTCATCCAGCCTGCCACCGGCAGCGCTGAGCAGACGGGTAGCGAGGGCACGACCTTCCTCCTCATCGGTAAGGGAAATATCTGAGCGTTGCAATAGCCCCGCCGCCTCGTACCAAACCTCGGTTCCGTTGAGAAAAATATCGCTCAGCTGAGGGATATCCAGCAGAGGGTCAAGGGGGCCCAGCCCGGTTAGCTCTGCTCTGAGGCGGCGCTGGGCAGAGTCTTCTTCTACCGGAGTCAAAGGGACGTCAATAGCGTCCAAAAGGCCGCGTAAATTTACCGGGTCTGCGGGGTTCAGCAGTCGGTCATCAGGCACCTGGCTGCGCCTGCTCTTTGGCGTCATAGGTTTCTGAGTCTTTGGCTCTACCTCCGGGTGCACCGAGTTAGAGGCGGGCCCAGCAGGCCCTTTTACCTCTACTTTAAGGGGCCGGAAATCAGTGATGGTACCGGCAAGAGCAGCCACGGTATGGGGACGCGGGGCCCTAACCGGTGCGGGCAGGGTGGGTTGCTCCGGAGCACTGGGGTGCGCGGAAACGTTAGGCTGTGTGGTGGTGCCAGAGCGCTGCACATCGCTGGCACCTACCTCTTCGGCTGGCAACTCAAAGAAGCGGCTGCGGGCCTTACGCACTGATAGTTCAATACGATCTTCGGCTGAGGTCGCGGCAATGGTCTGCTGAGGGGAAGGGCCTTCACCCGAAGAACCTGGTTCCCTTGCTCTGCCCAGTTTCGGGGTGCCCTTCCGTGCCAGTTGGTAGAGCTGCGGTAGCTGATCTGTATCCATCTGCTGACCTTCAGCGTCTTGCTCGATAGCTGACGGTTGGCTTGTGTGGCGCATGACTGTCCTTAAGCGTCCCGGGCGAATTCCTTTTCTGCCCTCTTTGTGCCACAGGAGTTGTGACCTGTCTACACCTGCGGCTAGAAAAACAGGAATAATAGAAGAATGTATATTGTGCTCGGGCCCGCAGACACCTCTACCGGGGAGAACCTCGGTGGGGCAGTTGATGCGCTCTGGGAGGCCATCACACTCAATGACACCGGCTCTGGCACTCACCGCACCTTTCCTCTGGGAAAAATAGCGGACTTTGTGCAAACGGTTGAAAAGCACAACACCCACCGCACCATCCGTTGGACCTGGGCAGATGCCCGAACGGTCATGCCCATGCTCTTGCAGGCCGGTGCCAGCCCCAGCAGTTGCCACGATTTGCGCCTGGTTCAGCGCCTTTTAGTGACCGCAGCATCCAGAGCCCAAAACGGCATCAGCTTCACCCCGGTACTAGAGCTGGGCAAGGAAGCTCAGCCAGCCGGAACCCTACCGGCTCGCCGCCAGATTGAGGGTCAAGAGTCCCTCTTTGATGCCCCGCCCATAACCGCCAGCCGTGACGAACAGGAACCTGCCCCCACAGCCTCCCTGCTTCTCGAAGAATTGCAGGCCCAGCTCACCACCATCAAAACGGCCCCTTACCCTGGCAGATTAGGCCTACTAGCAGCCACCGAATCCCAGGGCGGCATTATTGCCGCAGAAATGAAGCACTATGGGATGCCCTGGAACCGGGCTATCCATGAAAAAATCTTAGAGCACCAGCTCGGTGCCCGCCCGGCAGGCTATCAGCGCCCCTACAAGCTCGAACAGTTAGCTGCCCGTCTGCGCGAAGAATTGGGGGCGCCTCACCTCAACCCCGACTCCCCTCATGAGGTGTTGCGAGCACTTCAGTCCGCGGGCTTCTCGGTCACCAGCACTCGCAAGTGGGAGCTCACTGAATGGGCGAATTCCGCCCCGCACCTGTGCGAATCCCGCTGGCAGGTGGTACGCCCCCTGCTGGAGTATAAACGCCTGGCAAGGCTCTATACCGCTAATGGCTGGGCATGGCTGGACGCCTGGGTAACGGACAACCGCTTTCATCCTGCTTATGAGGTGGCGAGCGCCGCTACTGGCAGGTGGGGTGCCCACGGGGGCGGTGCCATGCAGATCCCTAAGGACGTTCGTGCCGCCGTGCACGCCGAAGAAGGCATGCTGCTTACCGTGGCAGATGCCGCCCAAATCGAACCCCGTATTCTGGCGGTTATGAGTGGGGACCGAGCTCTAGCTGTAGCAGGCCGCGACACCGACCTCTACCTGGGTATCGCAGAAATCGGCAAACGTACCGGCAGCGCTCTGGCAGACCGCTCCCACGCCAAAATTGCCCTGCTAGCTGCCATGTACGGTGCCACCACCGGTGAGGGAGGGCAGCTCATGCCCCACCTCAAAAAGCTCTTCCCCCAAGCCATCGGTTTCACTGAAAAGGCAGCAGAAATTGGGTTGCGTGGCGGTCAGGTCACTACCTTCTTAGGGAGGACGTCCCCCGCCCCATCCCACGCCTGGTTTGAGGCTCAGCGCGAACGATCCTCAGCAGAAAAAGAGCGAGCTGCTGCAACGGCCGCCCGTTCCCACAGCCGCTTCACCCGTAACTTCGTCATTCAGGGCACCGCCGCTGAATGGGCGGTGATTTGGATGGCGCAGATTCGCCGCCGCCTGCGCACCGAACGGCGCTTCGGCCACCGTCTACAGTCTCGCCTGGTCTACTTCTTACACGATGAAATCATGATTTACGGCCCGCAGAACGAGGCGGCACTGTGCGCCATGATTGTACGAGAAAGCGCCCAGGCCGCCGCTGAACTAATTTTCGGACCCACCGACGTTGAATTCCCGGTGACCGTAGTAACCACCGACGACTACTCCCAGGCCAAATAAGAAGAGGGGGGTCAGCAGACTGAATACCCCACCTGTGACGGAGCCCCTAGTCTTTCTTATGGCCTACGCCCCGATCTCCCGCATCTTTTTGGGGTTCCAGGGCAGTTCCCAGCCGAGTTCTTTGAAGATATTGGAGAGGATGAAGCCGGTAAAGCCCCAGATGGTGAAGGTTTCGTGGTCACCGTGCACATCAAAGGCAGGTGACTTGTGCACCTGATAGGCGCTGTTGATGGCGGCGGTGTGGCGGTTTTCCGGGTCGAGCAGATCTGCTACCGGCACGCGCACCACCAGGGTGGATTCGTCAGTGTCCACCGCGGCGACGGGAGTAGGCAGTGTCCACCAGGCAATCACTGGAGTAACCATAAAATTGCTGACCGGCAGAGCAACAGGTTCCAACTGGCCTAGAATTTCAACTCCACTGGCATCCAATCCAGTTTCTTCGACAGCTTCGCGCAGAGCAGCCACCTGGGCAACCGGAACCCCTAGACGGGCTGCCTCGTCGTAGTCTTCTGGGTCTACCCGACCGCCGGGGAAGGCAGGCTGACCGGCATGGTGACGCAGCCGATTGGAGCGCACCAGAATCAGCAGGTCAAGGTCATCCCCTACCGCTCCGCAGTGACTTTCTGAGGGGCTGTCATCGAGCACACCAAAGAGGATTAGCACGGCAGCATCGCGGGCTTTTTCAGGGTCAATTCGCCCAATCCGCCAGGCATCAGCTCCCTCTATTGCCGGTGGGTTGCGTTCTAACAGTTCAAGGAGCTGGGTGCGTGTGGGGTGGCTGTGGGAAATATTCTCAGGCATTGAGGCCGTACCCTTCTGCTCGGAGTTCCTGGCGGGTGGCACCCTGCAGAAAACGCAGGTGCAGGCGTTCGCGTCCGGGCGCCATCTCATATTTCATGAGACCCCTGGCAGCTGTTTCCTCCGTTTCCCCGGCGCCATAGGCGGGGCAAAGGTCAGCAACGGGGCAGACCCCGCAGGCCGGTTTTTGGGCGTGGCAGATACGCCTGCCGTGGTAGACCAGACGGTGGGAGAGGTTGGTCCAGTCCTTGGGTTCAAAGAGAGCAGCGACGGCGTGTTCCACCTTGACGGGGTCTTCTAGGTCAGTAAAACCGAAGCGGCGGGCTAGACGCCCAAAGTGGGTGTCCACGGTGATGCCGGGGCGCCCAAAAGCATTGCCCAGCACCACGAAAGCGGTTTTGCGCCCTACGCCGGGGAGCTTGACCAGTTGCTCTAATTTTCCCGGCACTTTTCCACCGTGATCAGCGACCAGCCGCTCGGCAAGCCCCACAATTGCCTTAGCCTTGGAGCGGTAGAAACCCAGAGGTCTCACGATTTCTTCGATCTCTTCGATACGCGCAGTAGCCAGGGCGGCGGCGTCCGGGTAGCGGGCAAAGAGCTCTGGGGTAACGGCGTTGACACGGACGTCGGTGGTCTGGGCTGAGAGCACGGTTGCCACCAAGAGCTGGTAGGGGTTGGCAAAATCGAGTTCAGCTACGGCATAAGGGTAGGTCTCCCCCAAAATTCGGTTAATTTTTCGGGCACGACGCACCAGGGCAAGTGGGCTTTCACTCTCCCCTTGAGCAGCGGCGCGTGAGCGTTTGCGAGCTGCTGCCTCCGCCACCGTGGCAGGCACAGTACGGATTTCAAGCAGAGAGCGTTCATCAGGGGTTAGCTCTATCGATGAGGGTGATTCAACCATATGAATGAGCCTACTCAAAAGCGGTTGTCAGAGCATAGCGCACCGTCAGTTCCAGTCATATTCACGCCGGGTACACCGTCACATTTCACGCAACACGAACAGTGATTTTGTGACAGCCGCTACACGGTGCACTATGGTGTTAGATAAATATTTATGTGACTCACATCAATGAGCCACGCCATAAAACTTTACACAGGAAAGGCAGAGCCCATGACCGAAACCAACGTCTTTGCTCCCAGCGCAGAATTCTCAGCCCAAGCTAATGCCCAGCCCGGCATCTACGAAGAAGCCAAAGAAAAAGGGGTAGATTTCTGGGCAGAGCAGGCTCGTGAGCTGCTGACCTGGTCCAAGCCTTTCACCGAAACCCTGGACTGGTCTAACCCTCCCTTCGCCAAGTGGTTTGC
Source organism: Rothia sp. LK2492 (assembly GCF_040946345.1). Classification (NCBI taxonomy): domain Bacteria; kingdom Bacillati; phylum Actinomycetota; class Actinomycetes; order Micrococcales; family Micrococcaceae; genus Rothia; species Rothia sp. LK2492. The sequence continues at coordinate 214,389 of NZ_JAYWLX010000001.1, forward strand.
AGACGGTGAACTCAACGCTTGCTACAACGCGGTAGACCGCCATGTTGAGGCCGGCAACGGCGACCGCACCGCCATTCTCTTTGAAGGCGAACCCGGCGACACCGCCTCCTATACCTACGCCGAACTCAAGGACGAAGTTTCCCGCGTCGCCAACGGCATCGAATCCTTGGGCGTCACCAAGGGCGACCGGGTTGCCATTTACATGCCCATGATCGCTGAAGCCGTCATCGCCATGCTGGCTTGCGCCCGCGTAGGCGCCGTTCACTCGGTAGTCTTCGGCGGCTTCTCAGCCGACGCTCTGCGCTCCCGCATTGAGGACGGCGAAGCCAAGCTAGTCATCACCGCTGACGGTTCCTACCGCCGCGGCAAGCCCTCCATGCTCAAGCCCGCCGTTGATACCGCCCTAGAAAAGGGTGCCGAGACCATCCAGAAGGTGCTGGTCGTCAAGCGCAACGGCGAAGACGTTAACTGGGTTGAGGGCCGTGACGTCTGGTGGCACGAGCTCACCGCAGAACAGTCCACCGATCACACCCCTTCAGCACAAAACGCCGAAGACCCCCTCTTCATCCTTTACACTTCAGGCACCACCGGCAAGCCCAAGGGCATCCTGCACACCACCGGCGGCTACCTCACCCAGGGCGCCTTCACCCACAAGAACATCTTTGACCTCAAGCCCGAGACCGATGTCTACTGGTGCACCGCCGACGTCGGCTGGGTCACCGGCCACTCCTACGTCGCCTACGCCCCCCTGGTCAACGGCTCCACCCAGGTGATCTACGAAGGCACCCCCGACGCCCCGCACCGCGGCCGTTTCTGGGAAATCGTTGAAAAGTACGGGGTGACCATCATGTACACCTCCCCCACCGCCATCCGCACCATGATGAAGTGGGGCGAAGACATCCCCGCAAAGTTCGATCTCACCAGCCTGCGCGTACTGGGCACTGTGGGCGAAGCCATCAACCCCGAAGCCTGGCGTTGGTTCCACCGCGTCATCGGCGGCGGCAAGTGCCCCATCGTAGACACCTGGTGGCAGACCGAAACCGGCGCCATTATGGTCTCTCAGCTCCCCGGCATCACCCACGCCAAGCCCGGCTCCGCCCAGCAGCCCATCCCCGGCATCACCATCGACGTGGTCGATGACCTGGGCGATTCCCTGCCCAACGAACAGTCCGGTTTCCTCACCATCCGTGAGCCCTGGCCCTCCATGCTACGCACCATCTGGGGCGACGATGACCGCTTCATCGACACCTACTGGTCACGCTTCGAAAAGATGTACTTCGCAGGCGACGGCGCCAAGCGCGACGCCGACGGGGACCTCTGGGTACTGGGCCGCGTGGACGACGTCATGAACGTCTCCGGCCACCGCCTCTCCACCCCCGAAATCGAGTCCGCCCTGGTCTCGCACCCCGCCGTCGCGGAAGCTGCTGTAGTGGGCGCTGCCGACGAAACCACCGGTCAGGCAGTCATGGCCTTCGTCATCCTCAACGACAGCGCCAAAGCAGAGGACCATGACCCCGCCCAGCTGGCAGAGCAGATCCGCGCCCACGTCGGCGTGGAAATTTCACCCATCGCCAAGCCCAAGCGCGTGCTCATCGTGGACGACCTGCCCAAGACCCGCTCTGGCAAAATTATGCGCCGCCTCCTCAAGGACGTCGCAGAAGACCGCCCGGTCGGCGACACCACCACGCTGGCAGACCCCACCGTCATGCAGTCAATCGAGGCTAACTTCAAGCAGAGTTAAGGGCTAAATAAGTAAATCCATCCACCGTCCGCCTCCAGTTTTCTCACGATTCCGCAGAAAACTGGAGGCGGGCTCTTTACTGTGAAAAACTAGGAGCTATGGCAACTACTGCGACTGCACCTAAACCCATCTTTGTTCTCAACGGCCCCAACCTTAACCTGCTGGGCACCCGCAAACCCGACATCTACGGGCACACCACCCTGGCAGACATTGAGGCGACCCTGCGCGCTCAAGCAGCCGAGCTGGGTCTGAGCATCGAATTTATGCAGTCCAACCACGAGGGTACGCTCATTGACGAGATCCAGCGGGCCCGCACCGAAGGCTCAGCAATCATCATTAACCCTGCCGCCTACACTCACACCTCGGTGGCAATCCACGACGCCTTAGAGGCAGCCGAACTACCCATCGTTGAAGTGCACCTCTCCAATGTGCACCGCCGTGAGAACTTTCGCCACCACTCCTACGTTTCCCTGCAAGCCAGCGCCGTCATTGCTGGTGCCGGGGCTCAAGGCTACGAGCTGGCGCTATCCTATCTTGCTCGCCAGCTTCAACCTGCCGATTAAACCCAAACCAGCGTCCCACATTTCATGAGGTCATAGGCTATGAGTACCACACCACAACGCAAACTAACCTTGGCCGATGCAGTCTTCATTGGGGCTGGCTCTATGATTGGCGCCGGGCTCTTCGCCGTTTTCGCCCCGGCAGCCCGCGCAGCAGGTGACTATCTGCTAATATCACTGGCAATCGCCGCTTTTCTTGCGTTTGCTAATGCCACCTCCAGTGCCCAGCTAGCCGCCCAATACCCCCAGTCTGGTGGCACCTATATCTACGGCAAAAAACAGCTGGGCGACATCTGGGGCTTTCTCGCCGGCTGGTGCTTCGTGGTGGGCAAGACAGCCTCCTGCGCGGCTATGGCTATGACCTTTGCCGCCTACGCCGCGCCGTCCTGGCAAAAGCCTCTTGCCATAGGTGCGGTTTTTGCACTCACCGCCGTCAACTATCGGGGTATCACCCGCACCGCTGCCCTGACTAAGCTTTTGGTCACCCTGGTGCTAGCAGGTTTAGCGGTCTTTTTTGTTGCGGTCTTAATCGGCACTTCACCGGCACCCTTATACGCGGTTGACTCAGGAACCGTTGGTCTCTACGGGGTTCTACAGGGTGCCGGCCTGCTCTTCTTTGCCTTCGCAGGGTACGCGCGCATTGCAACCATGGGCGGTGAGGTCATACAGCCAGAACGTACCATACCGCGGGCGATTCTCTGGGCGCTGAGTTTAGTGGGCTTACTCTATCTGGCAGTTGCCCTTGTTGTGCTGTCACAGTTCAGCCCGGCACAGTTAGCCGGCAGTGTAGCTCCTCTGGCAGATGCAGTGGGTAGTTGGCCTTTTGCCCGTGGGGCGCTCTCCCTAGCCGCTAGCCTGGCTGCCTTGGGCGCACTGTTAGCGCTCATTACAGGTATCGGACGCACCGGTCACGCTATGGCTGTGGGCAAGCATCTACCAGCAGTTTTTGCCCCTCTACACCCCCGTTTTGGGGTACCTCACCGCCTAGAAATCACGGTAGCGTTAGCCGTCTGCCTTCTCATTCTGCTCTTTGACGTGCGCGAGGCGATCGGTTTCTCATCCTTCGGTATTCTGCTCTACTATTTCTTGGCGAACTGCGCCGCATTGACCCAAGGCCCGGCCCACCGCCGCTACCCGCGCTGGTTACAGGTAGCAGGTGCATCCGGTTGCTTCATTGTGGTTTGGACGCTACCGCTCGCCTCTATTACAGGTGGGCTAGTATTGCTGATCTGCGGGTTGCTCTACTATTTGCTCTTTGCGCGACGACAGGCTCAAGGTTCCAGTGATAGCCGGTAGCGCCGGTGGGGAGCTAGCCTGCACATGCGCCGGTAGCCACCGCCTGTGACCCGACCTCTACCTGACCCAGCGCGTCGATAATGCTTGATGCTGGCACAGCGTATCCGCTTTGCCCCTGGGTGGCTTTAGCAAAAATCATGGCCATAACCGTGCCATCTTCCGTCAGCACAGGGCCACCGGAGTTACCCTGTTGAACATCAGCTGCCAGCTGGTACACCAGACGGGAGGGGTTGGTCTGGCCAGTCTGAGCATCAACGGTCTGCGTGATGCCTAGCCCCTGCACCGTGGCAGGTTTACTCTGGAAACCTCCCCCACCGGGGTAGCCCATAAAGGAGACGGTAGTGCCCGCCGCTATTTCGGTGCCATCGATGGGCAAGGGATTCACTCCCAAATCGGGGGATGAGATGATGGCAATATCTAGAGCCTCATCAAAATAAATGACTTCACCGGTCGCTGCCTCGCCGCCCCGCGCCAGCAGAGTGGGGGTGGTGACCCCGGCAAGAACGTGAGCGTTTGTAACGACCAGCCCACCGTCCACAGCGAAGCCAGAGCCCTCTGAAGTGTAATTACAAGCTTGGGCAGCACCCACTACCTGCACCACTGAGGAGCTCGCGTTCTCTAGAACGGGGTTTGACAGTGGCTCAGAGGGGGCAGCCTGCTCGGGAAAGATTAGGTTGGAAATCTCAGGTAGGGCTGCCGCATCAATGACCTGCCCACGAATTTCAGTGACTTTATCTTGCAGAGTAGCCGGAGTGACCGACATCATCCAGGAAATGACCCTGGATTCAGCGGTAGCAGCAGTAACAGCTGGCAGCCCCAGCGGACGCACCAGAAGCACGATGGTCACAATTACCAAAGCGCTAAGCAACAGGTTCAGCACACCACCAGCCAGACGTTCTAAGCCGCGCAAAGGAGTGGCATCCGTGATACGGCGCAAGGAGCGCCCCAAGGCCATCCCAATGGTTTGCCCCAGTATCAGGCACGCCATCACGGTACCCAGCGCCACCAGCAGGTTCCATTGCGATCCCACCTGGTCAATCATCCAGGGGGTGGCGTAGACCGCCGCAGCAGCACCCATCACAAAGCCAACCAGTGTGCCCAGGGCAACGAAAAGGCCCTGACGTAAACCTGTCAGAAAATACAGCCCAATGACGGCCAAAACCGCAATATCAAGGACGGTCGCAGCGCTCATGGCCTTCTCCGTTTCTGCACCCATCCCTCGGATAGGTCACGTAGCTAAATAGCGGGGGTAATGCCCCAATGTGGGAAGAATAAAGGTTACCGTCTGAACCTGGGAGAACAGCCAGTGACCGGGCCCTAAGAAATCTCTGGGAACTCCAGCGCGTACCTCAAAAAAGGTTTTGAAAGTGCCCGATATCATGTAGTCTCTTTAGTAGTTAAATATGTCACAAGCAAATGTGGCGCGCATTGAAACAGCTCATACTATGCTTAGTACTCTGCCCGGTAGCACCATACAAGTTGCTTCTCGCACTTTTGCTCTCCACTTTAGAACTGTTCTAGGAGTTTTTGAACTATGGATATTGAAGTACTACGCCGCGCCCCCCTCTTTGCATCACTCGATGATGAGGCTTTTGCAGCTTTGACCGAAGATATCACCGAAGTTGACCTGTCCCGCGGCGCTACCCTTTTTTACGAAGGCGATCAGGGCGATCAGCTCTACTTCGTGATCTCCGGCAAGATGAAGCTGGGACGCACCGCATCTGACGGCCGTGAAAACTTGGTAGCCATCATGGGCCCCGGCGAAATCTTTGGCGAGATGGCGCTCTTTGATCCCTCACCCCGTTCCACCAGCGCGACCGCTGTGTCTGAAACCCGCCTGGCAGGTGTCAAGCACGAGTCCCTGCGTAAGGCAATGGAAAAGTCACCTAACATCTCAGCTCAGGTACTGCAGGCCCTAGCACGCCGACTGCGCCGTACCAACGAGAACCTGGCTGACCTGGTTTTCTCAGATGTTCCCGGTCGCGTGGCTAAGGCACTACTTGATTTGGCTGACCGCTTCGGTCGCCCCGCTACGGACGGCGTCCTGGTTGCTCACGAGCTCACCCAGGAAGAACTGGCTCAGCTGGTCGGCGCTTCCCGCGAAACCGTGAACAAGGCTCTTGCTGAGTTCGTTTCACGCGGTTGGATCCGACTCGAAGCACGCGCAGTGGTCATCCTTGATTTGCAGCGTCTGCGTCAGCGTTCACGCTAAACATTTCAACCGTTATTGGTCAATAAAAAGGTGGGCACCCCAGCTGGGGTACCCACCTTTTTGTCGTTGCTCGTGGCTAAGTTTCAAGTATTATTTGACCGGTAAAGCTGGCTTGAGCATTTTTCCCAGATTCCAGGTGCAGTAGGTGAGGTAAAGGCAAGCATGTATTCACCGTCGACCTGCACAACCTCTGCCTTCTTTATTTCGACCTTACGCTTCTGTGCTAAGAAAGCAACAGCATTGGAGGAGCGCGCTAGGCTCTCTAAAATGCAGAGAACGCCAGGGGTTAGGAGTTCTTCCAGCGGCAGGGAACGGGTGGTGTCAGCCCCGATGCGGTCCCCCAGCCAGGTCTGCCCTGAGGTTGCCAGCAGCTCTCTCACGTTGAGCCACTCACCCCAGGAGCCTTTACTCGCCAGCAAACAAAACTTTTGTCCCACCGGTACCGCACAGGCGAAGTAGTGGATATCGCATCGCTGGTGCCTGAAATCTGGGGACTGCCAGCGTACCAGGGGGCGTAGAAGATCGGTACGGAGTTTCAAGCCGCGTTTGCCCAGGTATTCCGCCATGGTTTTATCACCGGCAGCGATCATTTCGCGGGCATCCATCTGTTCTAGTCCGTCAGAGTGCTCGGTGACGCTCATTGAGTCAGACCCTGCCAGCAGAATTCCGGTTTCCTCAAACGCTTCACGGATAGCCCCGGCAACAGCAGCATGTGCTGCTTCGGCGTCCTCTGTTTGCAGAACGGCTTGCCACTGTGCTGGTGATGGACCAACCCAGGGCACCGGCTCGGCGTCTGCAGGGGTAATGAGACCACCGGGGAAAGTTACAACGCCCAGAGGGGATACACCGGTGCGGTAAGTGAGCAGCACCTCAAGCCCGTTTGCGCCATCACGCACAAACACAACTGAGGCTGCCTGCCGCAGGCTTCGCCCCGTTACCGCGCCGTTTTCTACAAAAGAGCGTGCCGCCGATTGCAGGGCGCGCGGCACCCTGAAATAGCGCGCGACGGCAGGTAGGCTGGCGCTAGGTGTAGGAGCATCTGAGCGAGGCAGAGTTTTAAGGGCCCCGGTGTACATTCCCTGGTTAGACATACTCAACGATAATTTCAATTTCGACCGGGGAGTCAAGCGGAAGCACAGGCACCCCTACCGCCGAGCGCGCGTGTTGGCCCGCTTCATCAAAGATTTCACCCAGCAGCAAAGAAGCACCATTAATGACGGCGGGCTGAGCTGTGAAGTTTGGTTCGGACGCAACGAAACCGACGACCTTGACGACCCTGGTCACCCGATCAAGATCACCGATAACAGACTTAACCGCGGCCAAAGCGTTAAGCAGACTAAGAGCTGCAAGCTCCTGAGCCTTCTCGGGGCTCACGTAAGCGGGGTCCCCGCTGGCAGAGACTTTGCCGTGGGCAGGTAGCTCACCTTTAACGAAGGGCAATTGTCCAGATGTGTAAACGTAGTTGCCGCTGGTGACGGCGGGGACGTAGGCAGCCACGGGAGCTGCTAGCTCGGGTAGGTTGTAGCCGAGTTCTCTAATGCGGTCTTCAATCGTTGACATCGCATCACCTTTCACTGGGTAGCCTGCATTCAACAACGCCTAAGAACTAAAAAAGTTGCTGGTCGAGCCACCGTATGTATAGAGCATTAAACCGGGCCTGCAAGCGCTGCACAGTGCAGGCCGCAAACCCGGCTTTCAACAGAATCGCTAGTTTGACTTCTTACGCTTGAAGTAGGCGATTGGATTACCCTGAGTCGGTGCCACCATATTACCGGCAGGAGTTGCACCAGAAGGTGCAGCGCCGGGAAGTACAGTGACAAGTTCCCAACCATCTTCACCCCAGGTATCGAGGATCTGCTTGGTTGCGTGAATCATCAGGGGCACAGTTGCGTATTCCCATTTTTCCATAGTTCTAGCCTAGACCACCCCGCCCTAAAAGACGAACGATGAGGGCAACTACCTACGTGCCGGAAGGCTCACTATAGCTGGGTAAACGGTGAAAGGATCACCGGCGAAGGTTCTGGGTTAGCTACACGCCCCGTCTATAAACCTCTATGATGTGGTCTTTCTAACCGGCTGACAGCACACTTCTAGGGTGTCAACAGGGGCAAGCCAATGTACTTTTTCCTATCAGCCGATAAACTGATGCAATGGCTTCATCTAAGAATCTTCGCAAGAGACACCGCACACCCGGCGATTTTCTGCAGTTCATTGCACTCAGCATCATCGCCGGATTTGTGACGGCTCTTATTCTTGTGCCTCCGACTACCGCCCTGAGCACTACCGCAAGTGCATCACTGAACTGGTTCAAGGGCTTGCCCGACACCCTCAGTGAGGGTCCCCTATCTGAGCCTTCGGTCATTTATGCCAAGGACGGTAAGACAGAGCTCGCCTCCTACTACTCGCAGAACCGCACCGAGATTACTCTCGATGATATGTCTCAGCACATGAAAGATGCCATTCTTTCGTCTGAGGACCGCAAGTTCTACGAGCACGGTGCGGTGTCCCCTCTGGGTATTGCCCGCGCGGCAGTTAATAACATTATTAACCCCGGTGCGCGACAGGGCGCTTCAACCCTCACCCAGCAGTACGTCAATAACCTGTTGATCGACGCGGCTGAGCAGAGCGGTACAGAAGCCGATACTTTGGGTGCTAACAAGGATTACCTCGACAAGATCAAAGAGATTAAACTTGCAATCTCGATGGAGCAAAACCTCTCCAAAGATGACATTCTGGAGGGCTACCTTAACATCATCAACCTCGGCGGCTCCAACTACGGTGTAGAGGCTGCTGCCTACTACTACTGGGGGATCTCTGCTAAAGAACTTGATATTTCTCAGTCAGCTATTCTGGCGGGCATGGTTGTTTCACCTAATATCTACCGCCCAGACGTAAACCCTGAGCTTTCTAGGGAACGACGCGATATCGTCCTAGGCACCATGTTTCGTGACGGCAAAATCACTGAGGAAGAATACTCCAGTGCTCTCAACGAAGACATTGAGCTGGATATTCATAACACCCCTATGGGATGCTCTACTGCTGGCGATTCAGCGCACTTCTGTTACTACGCGGTCACTGATTTCTTGAATGATGAAACCTTCGGTGCAACCGAGGATGACCGAGCCAACTCTCTTTACCGGGGCGGCTACAAGATTATTACCACTCTTGATCCCGACGCGCAGGCAGAGGCCAAGAAGCAGGTTGAAGCGACTCAGCCTTCCAGCAACAACGTTGATGATGTCAACTCTTCTCTGGTATCGGTGGAGCCTTCCAACGGCAACATCGTGGCTATGGCTCAGAACTCCGCGTACGGTGAGCAAGACGAGACCAACCAGAGCTCCTACTACAACTTTAACGCCGGCACCTCCCACGGTGGTACAGCCGGTTACCAGCCGGGTTCTACCTTCAAACCGGTTCTGCTTGCCCAGTGGATTAAAGACGGGAAGGGTGTCAATGCTTACATCGATGGCACCTCTCTGCACTACCCCCAGTCCTTCCGTTGGCCTGCGTCCTGTGTTGAAGGCGGTTTCACCCAGACCCCTGATACGGACGGCTATAAGTTCCAAAATGCTGAGGGTGGAGCCCAGACTTGGGGCACCGTAGCCTACGGTATGAAGAACTCCATCAACTCCTACACCATGAAGATGGCGTCCATGACCGATGCCTGCGCCCTCAACGAACTGCGTTCAGCCATGCATATCACTGACGGCGCTGGCAACGATGAGCCTTACGCCCTCAATCAGCCTTCGGCCTACATCGGTGGTTGGCGTAACGGTACCACTCCCCTGATTATGGCTTCTGCCTACGCTGTCTTTGCGAGCGGCGGTATGTACTGTGAGCCCAAATCTCTGAACAAGGTGGAAAGCGGTAAGACCGGCGAGGAAATTAAAACCTATGAGGCTAGCTGTGAACGTGTTCTCGAAGAGAACGTCGCTAACGGTGTTAACTACGTACTCAAGCAGGTTCTGGTTGATGGCTCCGGTTACCAGCGCGGCATTGGTCTTACCGATGCTTCAGCAGCTAAGACAGGTACCACCGATAACTCCACCCAGACCTGGACTGTGGGTTATACCCGCGGCCTGTCAACTGCATCCTGGGTAGGCTCCATGAACTGGGGTTCACGTTCACTCAATGGCCTCTCCATCAACGGTAAGTCGTTGGACTACGTGGACGGCGCTACCTATGCGGGCCTGCAGTGGCAGCGTTACATGCAAGCTGAGGCTAAAAACTACAATACGGACAGGTTTGAGAATCCCTCAGCTTCTGTTCTCGGCACGAACCAGTAAGGGTTACACCATGACTTCTTTAGGTTCTTTCGATGTAGCGGCTTCGATCCGCTCCGCTTGTAAGACCGTTTCGGCGGTTCTATCCGCAGGTGCGGTTGCGGGAGCCGCTACGGCAGCTTATGCGCGTTTTTACGAGCTCAACAATTTTGGGATTCGTCAAGAAGTTCTGCCCGTTCTTCCCGCTGGTAGCCCCGATTTTAGGGTGTTGCACATTTCAGATATGCACATGATCCCGGGGCAGAAGCAGAAGACAGCTTTCATGCATTCCCTAGCGGAGTTGCAGCCTAATTTAGTGATCAATACCGGTGATAATCTCTCCCACATGAGCGGTCTTCCCGCTCTCTTAGAGGCTCTGCGCCCGCTCTTTGATTTCCCCGGTGTCTACGTACCCGGCTCTAACTGCTACTTTGCCCCCGTCCCAAAGAACCCCGCCCGCTATCTCTGGAAGAAGAATACCGGGGATGAGGCTGGCAGTGAACCGCGCAACCTACTCCCTACTCAAGACATGCACGATGCCTTCGATGCCCGAGGTTGGGTAGGTCTCATTAACCGCCATGACACCCTGACCATCAATGGTTTGAGGCTAGAATTTTCTGGTGTGGATGACCCGCACCTGAATTACGATCAGCACCCTGGCTTTGCCCCCACAGCTTTTGAGGCTGGGAAAGCCCCCAGCGTCCGGCTAGGCGTCTGCCACGCTCCCTACATGCGCACCCTGGAGCGCTTTGTGGATGATGGCGCACAGGCAATTTTTGCGGGTCACACTCACGGTGGTCAGGTCTGCCTTCCCGGCGGGCATGCGCTGGTCTCTAACTGCGATTTACCCCCGGAACGTGCCAAGGGCGTCTCTCTACAGGGCGGTGTTCCAGTGCAGGTTTCAGCCGGCTTGGGCACCAGCAGGTATGCGCAGGTACGCCTCTTCTGCCCGCCTGAAGCCGTGCTGGTCACTCTGACCTCGGCTCAACAGTAACCCAGTGAGCAGGGTTGTGCGGGTTGCAATCGTGGGCGGCGGCCCGCGTGGTCTATGGGCAGTTGAAGAGCTTGCTCGCGTTGCAAGTGCGCAGAACCTCAGTTGTGAGGTGACGATTTTTGACCCTCAACAGTTGGGCAGGGGCGCCGCCTACAGCCTGGACCAGCCCGCCTACTACCTGCTGAATGTGGAGGCTGGCCGGGTTGCTACCGGTTGGGGTCTGCTGAATGAATTTCGGCGTCAGGTGCTGGGTGAGACAGACCCCCTTACCACCTTCCCGCCGCGCCGCACCGTGGGGCTTTTTTTCCACTTCTCCTGGCAACACCTTCTAGCTAATCTGCCGACCGGGTTCACCGTGCGCCATGTGCAACAGCGCGTCACCGACATCAGCCAACTGATTGATTATGATGCGGTGCTGTCGGTCACCGGACATAACCCCCTGCCTAGCGGTGACGGGGTGCTGAGATCATACGGCGACTTGAGTGCGGTAGCTGCCGGCTCCAGTGTGGCCCTGCGCGGGGCAGCACTTTCTTGTATTGATACGATGCTGGCTCTGACGCTGGGCAGGGGCGGCAACTTCTCCGGAGCAATCTATGAGCCCAGCGGTTTTGAACCTGCCACCATGATGCCCTTCTCGCGCAGTGGTCGCTTCATTCAGGTGAAGCCCCCGCAGCTCACCGAAAGCGAGTTGGACCTCTTAGAGAAGTTTAAAGCTCCCCTGGCCCAGGTCACCACGGGCGCCGAGCTGCGTGCCTTGGTTATTGAGGCTGCTTCTGCCCTGCACGGTGTGCCGCTGACGTGGGAAGATTCACTATCCACTTTGCCCACTGAAGAGCTGATGAGGGTGAGCCTGCTGAGCGAACGTCTGCCGCAACAGAGCTTTGGCATGGTCTGGAAAAATCTCTACCCCCAGATTATTACCCGGGTTTCACTCGGCGGGCTGGCACTGGATCGCACCTTACGCGAGACCATCGGCCACCTGAAACCGCTCACCTTCGGCGCACCCGCCGCACAAATGCACCGCATGTTAGGCCTTGTGGAGGCCGGCCTTTTGGACCTAAGCATGATGGATCGCGCACAAGATATTAAAGCGGATTACCTCATCGATACCGTGCAATCCCCGGCGGGTCTAGCAGAAGGTAGCTTCAATGAGAACCTGGCACGGGCATCCGATGCCGATATCTCCCAGGGTTACCTGCGCACCGATGAACGTGGTTTTGTGGGGACTAGCTCGCGCTGGGCAGCCGCGGGCAGGGTCACCGAGCCCTACGTTCTCGGCAACGACACGGTCTCGCGGCACAATCACAGCATTATCCCTGCTTGGGCTGAAGCGGTGGGCAGGCTGGCTGACTCTCAGCGGGCGGCTTCGTAAGCGGGCTCCTACCTCAACCGGGGACCGTTCGTCAGCTGTGAACCGGTACCTTGACCAGCAGCTAGTGAATATAACATGGATTACATGTCTTTTAGTCTTCTGCGCGTCAAACCCTTACCAGCGCCCCCTCCAGTGCCCTACGGTAAGCGTAGCGAAGACGATATCTCCCTGTGGGCCTATACGCGCCCGGTGAGAGGACGCTGGGTTGCTGGTCTCTTGGTAGCCTTGACAGCTGCTGTTCTAGCTATTTCAATCCCCCAGGTTCTGGGGTGGATTATTGACTCACTTCTCACCAACCAGCCAGTAGCGTCATCAGTCTGGCTGGGCGGCACCCTAGTATTTGCGCTAGGTCTTGCCCAGGCGGGTCTTATTCTCTTGCGCAGGCAGCTGGTGGTGGAGCCGGCGTCCACGGTGGAGAACACCATGCGCATAGATCTCTTTGACCGCCTCTTGCGCTCGCCCTTGAGCTTTCATGACCGCTGGCCCTCAGGGCAGCTACTCACCCGTGCCATGTCAGATCTAGGCACCATTCGCCGGTGGACTGCCTTCGGTCTGATTCAGCTGATTACTACCCTGGTTCAGGTCGCCGTGGGCACGGCTTTTATGGCTCGAGGATCCTGGCAGCTGGCCCTCATTTTTCTGATTAGCCTGCCTCTCACCGTCTTCTTCATTTGGCGCTTTGTGCGTTCCTTTCGCACCCTGACCCGCGCCTCCCAAGAGAAAACCGGCGATTTAGCTACCACCGTAGAGCAATCGGTGCAGGGTATTAGGGTGCTCAAAGCTCTGGGGAGGGGTGAGCACGCACTTGCCGGGTTTGAGAAGGGGTCAAGCGAACTCAAGAACCTAGAAATCAAGCGCGGCCGCGCCACGGGCATGGTGCAGATGCAGGTAGGCATCATCAGCGGTCTGACGCTGGCAATTGCGCTTCTGGTCGGTCTCAATCTCGTCGCGGAAGGAACCATGAGTGTGGGTGCTCTCAGCAGCTATTTTGCGACCGCGACTATCTTGATGGCGCAGGTGGAGCGGAGCAGTATGCTGCTCTCCATGTACCTGGGTGCTAAAGTTTCTATGGATCGTCACCGCCAGGTCATGGTGGGTGGAGCTGGTGAGCAGGTGGAGCTAACCCTTGACGCTGATGAGTCTGAGGTTGAAATGCTATCTACCCAGCTCGGTGGAGCGTCCATCGAGTTCGATCAAGTTCACTTCAGCTACGGTGAGTCAGAACGTCCTGTTCTCACAGGTTTCAGCCTGAAGGTACACCCCGGCGAGATTGTTGCCTTGGTCGGTTCAACTGGCTCAGGCAAGTCAACGGTTCTGCAACTGGCAGCTGGCCTTTACGCCCCTACCTCCGGCTCCCTGCGAATAGATGAGCTGGACGCACATCGGGTGCCGTTGCCCCAGCTACGGTCACGGGTTGCTTTCGCTTTTGAAGAGCCCGTACTCTTTTCAGCAAGCGTGCGGCAGAACGTCCTCCTTGGTGCCAGGTCAGACCTCACCGAAAATGAGCAGAATAAGCTACTAGAACGCGCTCTGGATGTTTCTGCTGCTGACTTCGTGGCGCAGCTGCCCCAGGGTGTTGAAACGGTCATTGGAGAAGAAGGCATGAGTCTATCGGGCGGCCAGCGCCAGCGTCTTTCGCTGGCACGCGCTATCGCAGCTTGCCCCGGCGTCCTGCTCTTAGATGACCCGCTCTCTGCCCTGGACGTGAGCACCGAGGAACGGGTTATCACCAACTTCAAGAAGCAGTTAGGCGGCACCACCGTCTTGCTGACCGCCCACCGGCCTTCAACTGTAGCTCTAGCTGACCGCGTAGTTCTGCTGCAGGAGGGTAAGGTTGCGGCCTTGGGAACCCACAGTGAGCTTTTGAGCAGGGCTGATTACCGCCGACTCATGGCACCAAGTACCACCGGGCAGGGAGCAGAGCAGTGAAACCCTCTATCGAAGCCCAAGAAGACAAGGTCAATCTCAGCAAAGAAGAAGCCCGGCAGGTGCGCCGCCGGTCGGTGGCTCTTCTGGCAGACATTCTAGCGCCGGTACGCTTACACCTGCTGTTTGCTGTGGTGCTGGTAGTTCTGTCCATGGTGCTCAAAACCGCCATGCCCTGGATTATTTCTGAGGCCCTCAACACCACCATTAACCCGCTGATGGCAGGGGATGCCGGGCCCGCCACTCGCATGGTGCTCCTTTACGCCGGTGCGGGTGTGCTGTCTGCAATCTGCATCTACACCAATATTCTGCTGACCTACAAGATCTCTCAGAGCGCCCTCTACGATCTGCGCCAACGAATGTTCGACCATTCCCAGAAACTATCCGTAGGTTTCCACGAGACCTACACTTCCGGGCGGGTCACCTCACGACTGACCAGCGATCTTGACACCATCCGCCAGTTCCTTGATTCCGGGCTATCTGAGCTGGCATCTACATTGCTGGGCATCATCTTCACCGTAGTTGCGCTCTTCCTGATGGACTGGCGAGCCGGGGTTGCCCTGGCGATCGCTTTCGTGCCGGTCTGGTTGCTTACCCTCTGGTTCCGCCGTGCGTCCTCTCTTACCTACCGCGCTCAGCGGGTAGCCTCCGCCCGCATTATCAGCCGTTTTGCTGAAACCTTCACGGGCATTAGGGCGGTCAAGGCTTTCCGCGCTGAACCACAGGTACGCGAGGACTACGCGGCAGCCGCTGAGGACTACCGCGCACGGGTCATGGAATCGGTGAAGGTTCACGGCCTCTACATGCCTACTCTTCAAGCTCTCGGAAACACTTTCGTTGCAGCGGTGCTGGTGATTGGTGGCTACACGGTCCTCGGCGGTTCTATGCAGGTAGGTACTTTGCTGGCGCTGGTTATTTATGCTAACCGAGTTTTCGAGCCGATTTTTATGCTCTCCGAGTTTTATAACATGTTCCAATCGGCGGTGTCTGCTCTTGAGAAGGTCTCCGGTTTCTTGGCGGAAAAGCCCCAGGTTCGTGAGCCTGAATATCCGGCGCAGCGTCTCACCCCTGCCCAGGGCCACCTGGTCTTTGACGGGGTGGAGTTCGAGTACTTGGACGGCACACCCGCCCTGCACCGCCTGAGTGCCGAGGTGCCTGCCGGTCAACATTTGGCACTGGTGGGCGCCACGGGTGCAGGTAAGTCAACTATCGCTAAGCTGGTTGCCCGTTTTTACGATGTAACCACCGGTTCTATCAGCCTGGACGGGGTGGACGTGCGGCAGCTGTCGGATGCGCAGCTACGCCGGGAGGTAGTGATGGTAACCCAGGAGGCCTACCTCTTTGAGGGTACCGTTGCCGACAACATCCGTTTGGGTGACCCCACCGCTACTGATGAGCAGGTGCACGAGGCCGCCCGCACGGTGGGGGCCTACGATTTCATTATGTCTCTACCCCAGGGTTTTGATACCGATTTGGCCAAGCGCGGTGGGAGGGTCTCTGCTGGTCAGCGACAACTGATTTCTTTTGCCCGCGCTTTCTTGGCAGACCCTGCTGTGCTCATTTTGGACGAGGCAACCGCATCACTGGATATCCCAACGGAACAGCTGGTGCAACGGGGCCTTGAGACCCTGCTAGCGGGGCGCACCTCTCTAGTGATTGCCCACCGGCTTTCAACGGTGCTCAACGCTGACCGTATCTGGGTGGTGGACGCCGGGCACGTGGTGGAGGACGGCTCGCCCAGCGACCTGGTGGCACACGGTGGACGCTTTGCTCGCATGGTGGGCGCCTGGGAGGAAAGCAACGCTGTGAGCTAGGTTTTGGGCAGCGGTAGTTTTATGGGTGTCCACCTAGTGATCGCCCAATGAAACTAACCCTGCCTAAAACTGCGTGTCACAGACCGACCTGCCGCCTTGGTTGATTCTGTGGGCTGAGTTACAGTAAGAAGTGGGCAACGCTGGTCAATTATGCCCCGCGCTGCTGTCACACACACTTCATCCCTGCCCTTGGAGCCCCCGTGAGCGTTATAACCTCAGCCGAAGCCCTAGCCCACTCCCACACACCAGAGCTACAAGCTCTGGCGGAAACATTGCGGGGTAAGCAGCAAGCAGATTTCTTCTCAGACAGCACCACCGACCGCCTCGCCATGGCACACGATGCCTCCCATTACCTCCTGGTTCCCGGTGCAGTTGTGCGGCCCGAGTCAGCGGCTGACATTGGCAGAATCTTTGCCGGTGCAGCCCGCCACGGTGTCCCCCTCACCTTCCGCTCCGGGGGCACTTCACTTTCCGGCCAGGCAAGCACCGACGGGCTGTTAATAGATACCCGCAGAAACTTCCGGGAAATCGAAGTGCTGGATGGCGGTAGGCGGGTGCGCGTCCAGCCCGGCGCCACCGTCCAAGCGGTCAACATCCGCCTGGCACCCTACGGGCGCAAGCTGGGGCCAGACCCGGCGTCCCTCACCGCTTGCACCATTGGTGGTGTGGTCGCCAATAACTCGTCGGGTATGTCCTCGGGGACCGAGTTCAACACCTACAACACCCTGGACTCCCTGGTTGTCGTGCTGCCCTCGGGAACCGTCATTGATACCGCCGATGCGGACGCAGACGCTCAGCTAGCAGCCAAAGAACCAGACCTGCATGAGGGTCTACTGCGCCTGCGACGCCGCATCGTGGATAACCCGGCATCCGTGGAGAAAATCGAGCAGCAGTTCTCTATGAAGAACACCATGGGGTACGGTCTTAACTCCTTTGTGGACTATGAGGTTCCGGTCAAGATTCTGGAACACCTGCTCGTAGGCTCCGAAGGAACCCTGGGGTTCATTGCCTCAGCCACCTACCGCACCCTGCCCATCCTGCCAGCGGTCTCCACCGGTCTGCTGACCTTTGATAATCTCATCGACGCCACCAGTACCATTCCAGCTCTAGTGGCAGCAGGCATGGCAACAGCAGAGCTCCTTGATGCAACCTCCATTCGCGTAGCCCAGCGCAGTGGCCAGGTACCGGCATCACTTGCCGCCATTGACGTCAAAGACCACGCCACTTTGCTGGTCGAATTCCAGGGCATCAGTAGCGAAGAACTGGCAGACAAAGAGGCGGCAGCTGCCCCCATGCTGTCTTCCCTGGGCACCGTTCTACCTTTCAGCATGACCACGGACGCCGCCGAACGAGACCTGCTCTGGGCGGCCCGCCGAGGCCTCTACACAACGGTGGCCGGAAACCGCCCTAGCGGCACTAACGCCCTGTTAGAAGACGTAGTGGTACCGGTCGAGCGCTTGGGTTCAACCTGCCAGGATCTCTCGGCCCTCTTTGACGAGCATGGCTATCAGGATTCAGTGATTTTCGGCCATGCTAAGGACGGCAACATCCACTTCATGCTCAATGAGCAGTTCCGTGACGCTGCTCTACTGAAACGCTATGAAGCCTTCACTGAGGACATGGTGGATCTCATCATTGGTGCTGGCGGCTCCCTGAAGGCTGAGCACGGCACCGGCCGCATCATGGCGCCCTTTGTCCGCCGCCAGTTTGGCGATGAACTCTACGAGATCATGTGCGAGCTCAAAGCCCTGGTTGACCCGCGCGGCATGCTCAACCCCGGCGTCCTGCTCTCTGATGATCCCACCTCTTACGTGCAGAATCTCAAGGTAGCTGAGACGGTTGAAGAAGAAGTGGACCGCTGCGTGGAGTGCGGCTACTGTGAACCGGTTTGCCCCTCCAAAGACCTGACTCTTACGCCCCGCCAACGGATCGTCCTCCGCCGGGAAATTCAGGCAGCCGAAGCCGAAGGCAACGGCCAGTTAGCGCAGCAACTGCGTGCGGACTACGACTACGCAGGGGTGCAGACCTGTGCGGTAGACGGCATGTGTCTGACCAGGTGCCCTATGCACATTGATACCGGTGAGCTGGTGCGCAGACTCCGCAGTGAAAACCAGAATAAGCTAGCGGCTACTGGTTGGAAACTTGCGGCTAAAAACTGGGGCGCAGTGGACGCAGGGGCCGGCAAAGCGCTGAACCTGGCTAAAGCTCTCCCCTTTCCGGCGGTCCAAAACGTCACGAAGGTGGCGCGCACTCTCGTGGGCGAAGACATGGTGCCTCTCTATAAGAAGCACCTCTCCGGCGGTGGAACCCGCCGCCATCCCCATGCCGATGAGGCAGCTGAGATCGTTTTCTTCCCCGCCTGCGTCAATGCCATGTTTGGCGGCATCGATGAGAACGGCGCTGACACCACCGTCAACGCCACCGCTGCCTTCACTGCCCTCTGCGAGCGCGCCGGTGTACACTACACGGTGCCCGAGGGTATCGGTGAGCTCTGCTGCGGCACTCCCTGGAAGTCCAAGGGCTACACCGGTGGATACGCCATTATGCGCGATAAAGTTCTCACTGCACTCTGGAAAGCCACGGATGGCGGGCGCCTACCGGTGATCTGTGATGCTTCATCCTGCACCGAGGGGCTGCTGACCATGCAGCAGAAAGTTGCCGCCGCGGTAGAGAGCCAGCAGGGGCGCAACCGAGTGGCGGGTGAGCCGGATTTCTCCCGTATTGTCTTCATTGACTCGGTAGAATTCGCGGCCGACCGTCTACTTCCCCAGTTATCCGTTACAACCCCCATCGCTTCTCTTGCCCTGCACCCCACCTGCTCCATCACCCATCTGGGCTTGCAGAGCCGTATGGTGCAGATTGCTGAGGCGATCTCACCGGATGCCGTGGTACCGGCTGCCTGGGGTTGCTGTGGTTACGCCGGGGACAGGGGTATGTTGCACCCCGAGCTGACGGCTAGCGCTACCGCTGCTGAGGCTGCTGAGGTTAATCAGCGCACCTTTGCTGCCTATGCCTCAACCAACCGCACCTGTGAGCAGGGCATGACGGAGGCAACCGGGCACAGCTACCAAAACATCCTGCAGCTACTAGAGCAGGCGACCCGGTAAAGGGAGAGCGCGCTGATCAGTGCAGAGAAAGCGCGCTATCGGCCTTGCCAGGTTTTGCGTCCTAGCAGGCGGAGCGTTATTATTGAACAGTTGCCCTAGGCTCAAAAACTGAAGCAACAATCGGGATGTGGCGCAGCTTGGTAGCGCGCGTCGTTCGGGACGACGAGGTCGCAGGTTCAAATCCTGTCATCCCGACCAATAGCCCCGGAACTCAGCAGAGTTCCGGGGCTTTGTCGTATCTAGACGTCAATAGCGGGAGGTAATAGCGCACGCGTAGACGACTGGCTCGGGGCTGGCGTGAATTCCGACGAGCGCCCGCGCGAGGAGGAAGAGGGTCGGCCGTCTACGCGTGCGCTATATTACCTCCTTACGCCTAAGGCTTCTTGGTCAGCTTGGAGGGCCACCAGACCTTGGCGCCGATGTCCTCAACCAATGCTGGGATGAGCAGGGCGCGGACCACGGTGGCATCCAGCAGAACGCCGAAGGCGACGATGAAGGCCAGCTGCACAAGGAACATGAGGGGGATGACGGCAAGGGCGGCGAAGGTCGCTGCTAGTACGATACCGGCGCTGGTGATGACACCACCGGTCACCACCAGCCCCTTGCGCATGCCTTGAGTGGTGCCAACCTGTAGGGCTTCTTCGCGGACCCGGGTCATGAGGAAGATGGTGTAGTCGATGCCCAGGGCTACGAGGAAGACGAAGCCGTAGAGGGGTACGGTGGGATCTGCGCCGGGGAAACCGAGGATGTGGTTGAAGACCAAGGCTGAGACGCCGATGGCGGTGAGGTAGGACAGCACAGTGGCGGCAACCAAGAGCAAGGGCGCGGCGATAGAGCGCAGCAGCAGCATCAGGATGAGAGTGATAACGATGAGCACCGAGGGGATGATGACGGTGAGGTCGCGTACGGCGCTGGTGTTGGTGTCCAGGTTGGTGGCGCTTTCACCGCCGACGATAGCTCCGGTGTCGTTCAGTTCGGTTCGGATGGTTTTGATGGTTTCTTCGGCCTCGCGGGAGTCGGCGGGGTCGCTGAGGGTTGCTTGAATCAGCACTTTGCCATCGACCACGGTGGGTGCGGCGTTGGCAAACATAGGCGGCAGGTTGGCAGCCTCTGCACAGAGGGGTATGGTGCCTGATGGTGAGTCTTCTGAGACTACTGCTAGGGAGTCCACGCCCTCGGTTGCTTCAAGGGCGCTAACCGCGGTATCCATGGAATTTTCGGGCAGAATGATGGACGCTGGTGAGCCGGAGCCTGCGGGGAAGTGCTGGGCGAGTACCGCCTGGCCGTCGCGTGCTTGGGATTCACCGAGCACCAGGTCTGACTGGCGCACACCGTTAGCCTGGAAGGTCGTGGCGAAGGCCGCGAAGATGGCGAGCACAAAGGCGGTAGCTAGCCAGACCTTACGGGGTTTAGCAGAAACAAAATCTGCAATTTTGACCCAGAGACCCGCGCTAGCGTCCTGAGTTCCCTCACGTAATTTGGGGCGGGCAGGCCAGAAGGCTGCTCTGCCAGCTAGGGCGAGGGTGGCGGGGAGGAAGGTAAGGGCGGCCAGCATGGACAAGACGATACCGGTGCCAGCTACCGGGCCCAGCGCCTTGTTGGAGGATAGCTCGGAGAGGAGCAAGCAGAGCAGACCGGCAATCACGGTGCCGCCGGAGGCCAGAATAGGCTCGAAGCTTCCCTTGAGAGCTGCTTTGGTGGCGTCGAATCGGGAGGCGTACTGGGTGAGAGCCTCACGGTAGCGGGCAACGTAGAGCAGGGAGTAGTCGGTGGCAGCACCGACCACCAGAATGAGCAGGATGCCCTGAACCTGCCCGTTGATTTTGACCCACCCCATGTTAGCCATGTGCCAGATGACGAAGATAGCGCCGGAGAGCGCGACCATAGAGGTGATGAGCACCAGGATGGGGAGAACGGGTGAACGGTAGACAATGAGCAGAATGATAAAGACAACAATCAGGGCCACGGCGAGCAGGATACCGTCGATTCCGCCGAAGGCTTCGACGAGGTCAGCGGTGAAACCAGCCGGCCCAGTGATGTAGCCCGTGAGACCAGCCGGCGGGTCAGCGATGTAGCTACGTACCGCTTCGACCGGTTCAAGCACATCTTCGTTGCCTTCTAGGGGGATGATAATTTCTGCAGCTTGCCCGTCTTCTGAGTAGATGACCGGAGAAGTTTCGCCGCTGATAAAACCCTCATCACGCATGGACTGGGTTAGCCCGTCTAGGTAGGAGCGGTGTTCATCGGTGAGTTCGCCGTCGGCAACGAAGACAGCAATAGCCGGGATGGAATCTGATCCGAAGAAGTCCCTCTGCTGCTCGGTCACCTGGGTTGATTCAGCGCTTTGGGGAAGAAAGTCGGTTGCTGAGTTGGTTGAGACTTCTGAAATCTTGCCAAAGTAAGGCCCACCAATACCTGCAACAGCCACCCAGACCAGCACCAGAAGGGCAGGAATCAGGGCTCGTAACCAGGGACGATTTTTTGGGGGCTCCATATGTTTGGGCATTGATAGCTCAGCTTTCTTCTAGGGGTGAGATGAGCCTATCAGAAAGAGGGGTTAATCTAACCCGAAAGCACCTCGTTGAGTAGGTACCGGCACAAGCATTAACCCCTGCCGCTGACCAGCGCTAATAGACTTTCCAGGGGGCCACGTCGAGCGATCGTTCTGCCCAACAGACGGTCCCAACTCCAGGCAAAAAGTAGCGATAGGGCAATGAGAAACGCGAGCATCCACCAGGAGTCGTCGTTGTAGGGCAAGCCGTAGGCCGGGGCGTAGCGGATATAGAGAGCCAGCACGCCTATCTGCAAGACGTAGAGCGAGAGCGTCATCCTGCCGGCAGCTACCAATGGGTCAAGCACCTGGGCACGCGAGGCGAAGATACGTGCTAGTAGGCAGCTCCACCCTAGGGCAGCGATACTCAAGAAGAGCGCGAACGCGATTTCAAGCCTGCTGGCGGTATAGGGCAAGAACTCGCTAAGTTCGGTGGTTGCATACCAGTAGATTAGGCCGGCGACGCCGGTAGCGGCTATCGCAGTTACCGTATCTCCAACTGCTCCCCACTCCCCCAGTGCACGAGCCAGGATGCCACCAACACAGGCATAGACCAAAAGAGTGAAAACCTGATAGTGGGTGCCAGCGAAGAACCACTGGTAGGCGTACTGGAGATAGCTACCGGAAAGTACCTGCTCATTGTAGGCGGGTGTAAAGTAGGTCAGCGCGGTAGTGGCAAACCACCATGAGAGTAAAGATATGACACCCAGCAGCCAGGCAGGCAAGAAGACCAGCGGGGCGATGAGGACGCTCAAAACGCCCAGGTAGGGCAGGACGATATCCACTTGCGCGTCCCACGTATCGATATATAGCCCAATAGCTATCAACACGATTCCGCGGACCACCGATGAGGCAAAGAGTGCCGGGAAGCTCATGCGTTCTGTGGAGAGGTAGGCTGACACGCCCATCAGCAGCGCGAAGAGGGGGGCGGTTACAAACTCACTGAGGTTTAGGATGCCAGCTGGTCCCGCACTAGGGGCAACATGGGCTACGTACATGGCAGTGAGTGCCAGGCAGCGTGCAAGGTCCACGCCAATAATACGCCCCGCGCCCGGTGTTGCTGTCTTCATGGAATCTCCACTTCTACGTCCGTTCACGATTATGCCACGGTCTTCCGGGAGTGGAGTGTGACAAATTACCTGCACCAGATCACCCTCCCCGAGTTTAGTTCAAGCATGCAGTATAGGTAAGACTCAATCATCGGTAACCGTCATAACCCTCGCTGAGGGATCAGCTAGAGCGCCAAGGATTTCTCCTCAAATATAAAAAGATGGGGTGTGAACTTTCAGTTCACACCCCATCTTTTTGTTTGCCAGCGCTCTACTTGAGGATAATGACATCCAGAGTACGGGGGCCGTGCACGCCCTCCACACGAATCAGCTCGATATCACTGGTGGCTGAGGGGCCAGAAATCCAAGTGATGGGCTTTTCGATATCCAGTCGAGCAACAGTTTCAGGGATCAGCTCCACAATGGTTTCCACCGGCACCACGCAGATGTGGTGGTCAGGTACCAGGGTGATAGCGCGGCGTCCCTCAGCAGGGTCGCTGTTGAGCGCAATGGTACCAGTTTCAGCACAGGACACGGTTGATGAGGTCACCACGGCGTCCACAGCGTCTAATTCGCGCACGGAGAGCACACCTGGCTTATCAGCGTTACCAGAATCTGTGACCGCTGAACGTGAAGCGGTGTCCTCAGGCAACCAAGCGGGGTCCAGACCAGCAGGCACCACATACCGCGACGCCTTAGCCAGGAGCTCATCAATGCGACCGGCGATGGTTTCAGCAGTTTCGTGATAAACGTTGGCCTTATAGTCAATCAGGCGGTCGACCAGAATCTCAATGATTTCTTCCTGACCCTTGTCGCTGACTCGGCGGTAGGTGCGCACCGGTTCAGCGGGCTGGGGTGAATCCCAGAGGGAGGCACGGATACGGCCCAGAATCTCGCTCTTAGCATCGGTCATTACTGTGCCTCCTTGGTGATGGGGTTAGCGGCCTCAGCTTTGGCGTGAGCCTCAGCTACCTTAGTCTTATTAGCCTCCATGAGGGCTGCAACGTCCACCCGGGAGCCGCCCACCCGCTTGGGCGCAGCACCGCGCTCCTTCTTCCACTGGTTACGGAAGGAGGTGGACGGGGGCTCAGGAATGTCTCGGTAGTCAGTCCAGCCGCCGACTAGACCGGGCAGCTTGCTAATCTTGTGCTTCTTACCGGTCAACAGCTTTGAGGCAGGCAGACCCTTGGTTGCCAGGCTCATGAGCTTACCGGAGCTAAAGAGCTTCTTAGCGCCAAACATGATGGCGTCCATCTGGTAGTGGGGGTCCTTCTTACCGCCGGCAAATTCGCCCTGAGCTTTCTCGGCGTCCACTGCCTTACCGCGCAGGTGAACCAGCACCTCAGGGATGTTGATCTTTACGGGGCATGCGTCATAGCAAGCACCGCAGAGGGAGGACGCGAAGGGCAGGGTGGCATTGTGCTCGTTCTCGATGCCGCCCAGCAGGGGTGAGAGAATGGCACCGATGGGCCCGGGGTAGGTTGAGCCGTAGGCGTGACCACCGACGCGCTCGTACACCGGGCAGACGTTCAGGCAGGCAGAGCAGCGGATGCAGTTTAGAGCCTGACGGCCTACCTGGTCAGCTAGGGCAGCGGTGCGACCATTGTCCATGAGGATGACATGCAGGTTCTGGGGGCCATCGCCCGGGGTAACACCGGTCCACATTGAGGTGTAGGGGTTCATGCGCTCACCGGTGGACGAGCGAGGCAGCAGCTGAGTGAAGACCTCAAGATCTTGTACGGTGGGCAGTAGCTTCTCAATACCCATAAAGGTAATGAGGGTGTCGGGCAGGGTCAGGCACATGCGACCGTTGCCTTCTGACTCAACGATGGTCATGGTGCCGGTATCGGCGATACCAAAGTTTACGCCCGAGATAGCCACCTTGTTGGTCAGGAACCTCTCGCGCAGACGGAAGCGAGATACCTCGGCAAGTTCAGCGGGATCATTCGACAGGTTGGGATTAACGCCCTCAATCTTGCGGCGGAAGATATCGCGAATCTCGGTACGGTTGCGGTGGATAGCGGGCACCAGGATGTGGGAGGGACGGTCGTTATCGCCCAGCTGCACAATCTCTTCTGCAAGGTCAGTTTCGATAGCGTGAATACCGAATTCTTCCAGGTACTCGTTCAGCCCGGTTTCGGCGGTAGCCATGGACTTGATCTTATTGACCTCGGTGACACCCTCAGCCTGAATGAGTTTCAGAGCAATCTCGTTTGCCTCGTGAGCGTCGCGTGCCCAGTACACGTGACCGCCCTTGGCAGTGAAGTTACGTTCGAATTCTTCGAGGTAGGTATCCAGGTTAGCCATGACCTGCTGCTTGATCATGGAACCGGCAGTGCGTAGATCCTGCCAGTCGGGCAGTTCGCTGGTGACAGCGGCACGCTTGGTGCGGATTTTATGGGTCGCAAAGCCCAGGTTGGAGCGTAGCTGCTCGTTCTTGAGCTCACGTGCTGCGTATTCGGGGAAGGGCTCGTGTTCAAAGATATTGCCCACTCCGTGGCGGACCTGGGGCATACCGAGTGCGGTTGCAGTCATGTTTACTTACCTCCTGCGGTAACAGAGACGGGGCCGGAAACCTTAAGCGGGTTCTCTTTAGTGGATGCCAGAATTTCAGCGAAGTGAACGGTCTGAACCGGTGATTCCTTACGGGACAGGGCGCCGCCGATGTTCATCAGGCAGGAGGCGTCACCGCCGGTACACACGCTGGCACCGGTTTCTTCAATGTGCTGCACCTTATCAGCGACCATAGCGCCTGAAGTATCGGCGTTTTTAAAGGAGAAGGTGCCACCAAAGCCGCAACACTGATCTAGATCTTTAATCTGGGTGTATTCTAGGCCGCCCACGGTGCGCACCAAATCTTCCTGGCGAGTGCCTAGACGCAGCAGACGCATGCCATGGCAGGACGCGTGGAAGGTAACCTTCTCAGGGAAGTAGGAGCCCAGCTGTTCAGCAGCATCAGTAATGCCGCAGATATCAATCAAGAACTGGGACAGCTCAAAGGTGCGGGCCGCCAGGTCAGCAGCTGCGGTGGCGGTGGCGGTGTCACCGGCTCGCTCAGCAATCATGGGCTGCTGGTGTCCCAGGGAAGCAACGCAGGAGCCCGAGGGTGCTACGGCTACGTCAAAGTCCCACTCACTGAAGGCCTTCACATGGGTTTTAACCACCGGGTAAGCATCGTCAAAATAACCCGAATTGACGTGCATCTGTGAGCAGCAGGTCTGCCCCTGAGGGAACACAACTTCATGCCCCAAACGCTCTAGGACGCTGACGGTAGCTGCCGCTACCTTCGGGTACATAGCGTCTACGATGCACGTTGAAAACAGTGCCACACGCATATCTATCTCTCAATCTTCCGTGCGGTGCTCCCTGCCGCCATCCGTAGCGCTGCCGCCGTCTTTGAGCGGGTGCCGGGAGCGAGAGAGGGCACCTAGTCTGGATTCTCTTCTTCACTCTTCATTTAACACGATATTGGGTCACTTTTACCTTTTTAATAAGCGCACATTTTTTTACTCAAATCGCCTAATGGTCTGACCACATCAAGACCGGTTCGACTCCCTGACCTTGTCAGGGAGGTATCAACAGGTTGAGTCACCCCTCGTTACCCCTGCACTAGCATTTCGGGAACACCTAACATACCTACAGACAAGCCCAAAATAATGGTTTGAACAACTTGGCAGAGTGTTATAAGTCATGTAATCTAAACCTCATCACTATGGTCTGACCACACAATCAGGTCTCTTAATTTTTATATTTGACAACTCATAGAAGAGTCGTCATCTCTGCACACATTCAAGGAGGTTTACGGTGGAGAATACTTATACCGCTGTAACCGACGCCGTAGGTGGCAGCCTTGCGCTCAGCGCACTGGTTTCAGCCCTGCCCCTGCTGGCGTTCTTCATTATGCTGCTGGGTTTTAAAGCCCGCGCACACGTCTCGGGTCTTGTTTCCCTCGTTGTCGCTATCCTCGTAGCCGTCTTCGGCTTCGGCATGCCTTTCGATCTTGCAGGTATGAGCGCTTTCCGCGGCGGTATCTACGGCCTCTTCCCCATCGTCTGGGTTATCCTCATGGCGATCTGGTTCTATCAGATCACCGTGCTCTCAGGCCGCTTTGAAGACCTCCGACGCACCTTCGACCTCATCGGCGGCGGCGACCTGCGCATCCAGGCAATCCTCATCGCGTTCTGCTTCGGCGGTCTACTTGAGGCACTTGCAGGCTTCGGTGCCCCCGTTGCTATTACCGCAACCATGATCCTGGCACTCGGCGTTAAGCCTCTCAAGGCAGCAACCACCGTCCTTATCGCCAATACCGCCCCCGTTGCCTTCGGCGCAGTTGCTATCCCCATCACCACCGCCGGTGAAGTTGCCTACGGCGCCAACGAACAGGGTGCCCAGGCCGCCGTCAACGTGGCAGCTGTTGTTGGTCACCAGGCACCCTTCATCGCCTTCTTCGTTCCTTTCATCCTGCTCTGGATCCTAGATGGTGTAAAAGGCCTCAAGGACGCCTGGATGCACGCCGCCGTTATCGGTCTGGCTTTCTCAGTGGCGCAGTGGTGGGCAGCTACTTACTTCGCCTACCAGCTCACCGACGTTATCGCCTGTATCGTCTCCATTGCAGCAGCCGTAGTCTTTATGCGCTTCGTCAAGCCTCGTGGAGTTGCGGGCGTCCGCGAGCGCTACGGCATCACTGAGTCAGCTGAATCAGTGCACCTGCCCGCCCGCCGCATCTGGATGGCACTCATGCCCTACCTCATTGTGGTTATCGTCTTCGGTCTAGCTAATCTCTACACCCCGCTGGTTAACTGGCTCAAGGTGCAGTCCATCAAGTTCGATATCCCCCTGCTGGCAGAACGACTGGTCACCGCTTCTGGCGATCCCGTCAACTCCGCCTACACCTGGGCCTGGCTGGCTAACCCCGGCACCTACCTGCTCTTCTCGGGTCTGATTGTTGCCGTTATCTACTCCATCTTCAACGAGAAGGGTGCCTACAAGCTTGGCCTCGGGGACGTCCTCAAGGAAATCGGCGCTGTCGCCTACAAGATGCGCTGGACCGCTGTCACTATCGCCCTGGTTCTGGCCCTGGCCTTCGTCATGAACTACTCAGGTCAGACCGTTGCCATCGGTGAATTCGTTGCCTCCCTCGGTGTGGCTTATGCCTTCCTCTCACCCGTTCTGGGTTGGGTTGGTACCGCAGTTACCGGTTCTGACACCAGCGCCAACGCGCTCTTCTCCAAGCTGCAGGTCACTGCCGCTGAGAACTTGCAGGCGAACGGTGTTCCCGGCGCTCACCCCGAACTTATGCTGGCTGCTAACACCACCGGTGGTGTTGTGGGCAAGATGATCTCACCCCAGTCCCTGGCTATCGCAGCTACCTCGGTGAACATGGAAGGCAAGGAATCAGAGATTTTCAAGGCTGTCCTGCCTTGGTCCTTCATCCTCCTGTTTGCTATCTGCGTGCTGATCTTCTTGCAGTCCAACATTCTGGGATTCATGGTTGACCCCTACTTCGCCAGCAACCAGTAACACTCTGTAGCCTCACGGCTAAGATATATGAGACGGTGCAGCGCCCTCGCTTCGTTGGGGCTGCACCGTCTTGCTACCCCCATTCCTTTCATGAAAGTAAAGACGTGAAAGAAAAAGAACGCACCTACACCGCTCTACTGGAGTCGGTGGAATACAGGCTGCGCCACGGCCAGCTACGCGTGGGCGACCGCCTGCCCGGGGAACGGACCCTGGCTGAAGAATACGGCATCTCGCGCCCATCCGTGCGCGAAGCTCTGCGCATCCTCAGCGCAGTAGGGCTCATTCGCTCGGGCGTAGGATCAGGCCCTAAATCAGGGGCCGTTGTTATCTCCCAGCCCTCGGATGCTCTGGGTTGGGCTCTGCGCATGCACATCGCCACGCGCACTCTGCCTGTAGCAGACATCGTCACCACCCGCGTCCTGCTCGAAGGTAACGCTGCCGCCCAAGCAGCTAAGGTGGCGCACCTGCCCGAACACAGCGAAGCCTTGAAAAGGGCAGAGAGATACCTCGATGAGATGAGTCACGCCGGTATCTGTGATGACCGTTTCCACTTCTGCGATACTCGCTTTCACTACGAAATTTCGTCGCTCAGCGGCAACATCGTCATGGAAACCGTCATCGACTCACTGCACCTTGCCACGGTGGGTTATGTACAAGAAGCGGTGCCCTATTTAGAAGACTGGGAAAGCACCAAAAAGGAGCTCCAGCGGCAGCACAGGGAAATTTTCGCAGCGGTGAGCACCGGTGAGCCTGAACGCGCCCAGGTAGCGGTAGCCGAGCATATCCGCTGGTTCTATGCTCTCTCAGAGATTGGTGCCGCCCACTACGAGTACCACCAGAAGGTACGCGCAGAGCAGGGTAGCTAACCTAGGCATGCAAAGAGGCGGGGTGCACCAGGCATCTTCCTGGTGCACCCCGCCTCTTTAGCGCTTAAGCCTTAAAGGTCTGCCCGGTCAGGCGTTCAAAGGCTTCCACATAGCGTGCCCGGGTCTTCTCAACCACGTCGGCAGGTAGTTCCGGCACGGGGCCGGTGCCGTCCCAGCCAGAAGCCTCGCTCTTGAGCCAGTCGCGCACGTACTGCTTATCGAAGGACGCTTGGGGGCGGCCTGGCTCGTAGTCCTCGGCGTCCCAGAATCGGGAGGAATCGGGGGTGAGCACCTCGTCACCCAGGGTAATTTCACCACGGTAAGAGTCGGTGCCGAACTCAATTTTGGTATCGGCGAGAATAATGCCGCGTTCGCGGGCAATCTTCTCTGCGGTTTGGTAAACGTAGAGGGTGAGTTCTTCTAGTCGGTCTGCGATTGCTTCGCCGACTTCTTCGTTGAGCTCCTCGATGGTGATGGGCTCGTCGTGTTCGCCCACTTCTGCTTTACCGGTAGGGGTAAAAAGCGCGCTCTCAAGGCGGGAGCCGTCCACAAGACCGGCCGGCAACTTGTGTTCATTGACCATCCCCGTCTTTTGGTAGGAGACCAGCCCTGAGCCGGTGAGGTAACCACGCACGATACATTCCACGGGGAACATATTCAGGGATTTGCAAATCATGGCTCGCCCGGCAACAACTTCAGGCACATCGGTGGAGAGCACGTGGTTGGGCACACCGGTGAGCTGCTTGAACCACCAGAGGGACATCTGGGTAAGGATCTTGCCTTTATCGGGGATTTCAGTGGGGAGCACCTGGTCAAAGGCGCTGATACGGTCCGTCGCAACGACCATGACACAACCGGCACGAAGTTCAGCATCGTCGCTGAGGTTCACTCCTACAGCGTCCTGTGTATCTTCTAAGGGAATGTAGAGGTCTCGGACTTTACCGGAATAAACGTGGTTCCAGCCGGGAATATCAACCGGGGTGTTGGTCATTGTGGTTCTCCTGGTATGTGATGCAGGGTGAGGTGTGAGCTAATGATAGAACAGTGACTGCCCACCCGTACATAGGGTGGGCAGTCATAGAACTATTTAGTTAGAGAGGGGTGGGAATGGTAATGCGGTTCTCGGCGGCAGCTAGAGCAATATCTGAGCGGTTCTGCGCGCCCTCCCAGCTAATGGCAGCAACACCAGAATAGGCTCGTTCGCGGGCATCTGCCAGGTCTTCGCCTAGAGCTACTACGGCCAGCACGCGGCCACCGGCTGTTTCGATGCCGCGGTCGGTAGACACAGTACCAGCGTGGTCGACGTGCACCCCTTCAAGAGCGTTAGCTGCTTCGATGCCGGTGATGACGTCGCCTCTGCGGGGAGTGTCGGGGTAGTTTTCCGCTGCCATGACGACGTCAACGGCGGTGCGGGGGTCCCAGTCCAGTTCTATATCTGCGGGCAGCTCACCCTTGGCTGCTGCCAGGAGCAACCCTCCCAGGGGGGTTTTGAGGCGGGTCAGCACTGCCTGGGTTTCAGGGTCTCCAAAACGGGCATTGAACTCAATGACGCGGATGCCGCGGGAGGTCGCAGCTAACCCGCAGTAGAGCACTCCGACAAAGGGGGTGCCTCGGTGATTCATTTCAGCGATAGTGGGGGCAGCTACCCTCTGAATGACTTCTTCAACGAAGCCTTCAGGTAGCCAAGGCAAGGGGGTGTAGGCACCCATGCCACCGGTGTTAGGGCCCCGATCCTCATCAAAAATACGCTTGAAGTCTTGAGCAGGCGAAAGCGGTACACAGTTAGTGCCATCGGAAAGCACAAAAAGGGAAACTTCGGGGCCATCCAGATATTCCTCGATAACCACGGTGCCGCCGGTGGCGAAACAGGTTTCGGCGTGGGCTAGCGCCTCGTCGTAGTCCTCGGTGACTATTACGCCCTTACCAGCGGCCAGCCCGTCGTCTTTGACCACATAGGGTGCACCAAAAGCAGCAAGCGCACTCTCAGCTTCTTCTGTGGTACCAGCCACACGAGCCAGAGCGGTAGGGACGCCAGCAGCAGCCATGACCTCTTTGGCAAAAGCTTTAGAGCCTTCAAGTAAAGCTGCGGGCTTGGAGGGCCCAAAGACCGGGAAGCCAGCATCGCGCAGGGCATCAGATACCCCGGCGACCAGAGGGGCTTCAGGACCAACAACCACTAAATCAACGGCAAGTTCCTGGGCCAGTTCGACGGCCTCCAGGGGGTTATTGGCGTCAATGGCATGAACCGGGGCATGAGCGGCTATACCCGCATTACCCGGTGCAGAATGCACTTCGGTAACAGAGGGATCTCTCTGCAAAACTCGGATAATTGCGTGTTCTCGCCCGCCGGGGCCAAGTACCAAAACCTTCATACCCTTAGGCTACCCGATAGCATCAGCTTGGCCAGTTTATCCCGCAGAGGTGACGCGAAAGATAACGTGTATATGTGCGCTCTATTAGCCATACAACACAGCATTTCCTGCTGTTTATCTAGACCATTTTGTTTTCGACATCACACGCTCCTAAGCCCTACCACCTTCCCTGACCACGACGGCCTCATGCGGATCCGGCCCGGCGCTTCTTCCCGTGATAAATACTGTTGATTCTCAGCATGGGCGGCGCCTCTTCTCTGTGCCCAACCCCACACAACGTTTTGTTGCAGTAACTGCATTATTACAGTTACTGTGTGAACATGCTCCATCATGCGCCACCCATCGATAAGCGTCGTGCCCGCTCCACTGCGTCCAAACAAAAAATTGCTGAAGCAGCTGAGCAGCTGGTTTTACGTAATGGACGCAGCGGGCTTACAACCAGCGCTCTCGTCGAGGTAGCAAAGGTTTCAGAACGCACGATTTTCAATCACTTCAAAAAAATCGACAATGCTCTGATCTTCCGCGTTGCTCAGCACTTAGAACCCATCATCGATAGCCCTCCGTTCCCTCATGACCTCACCCTTAAGCAAGTGCCGGTAGCTATCACCAACCACTTTCACGCAGCGGTGGATAGCCCCCACGTGCAAGAACACCTCAAGAAATTTATAGTGCTGGCAGCGGCCCTGTCCTATGAAGAATTCGAAGGCATGACTCAAGAAATCATGCTGACCTTAGGTACCATCAGCGACCGCTTCTGTAGCAGTATTGACCGTGCCTATCCCCAGCTCACGGTTCAGCAAAGCCTTGCCAATGCCCTCTACACCGTCAATCTATTGATGGGTGTCCTCATGAGTTTTGCCGCTTTCGCTCAAGAATCTGAGCAGAACTCCGCTTGCTTTTCGGCAGAAGCCAAAGACGTAGAAATAGCGCACATTGTGCCCTACATTCACCTCAATATCGATCAGGTAGCTAGCGGAACCCCGCGCTACTAACCGCCTCAAACATTCATCGTCCAAGAACATCAATTTTTCATCACAGGAAGCTGACCAATTAGCATGTCGCAACTCCTCTATAGGCTGGGCAGTTTTGCTGCCCGGCGCGCCTGGGCCGTTATCGGCATTTGGGTTCTCATCCTTGCCGGAATCGGTGGGTCCTATGCCGCTTTCAAGGGCGAAATGAGCAACGAAATCACGATTCCCGGCACCGAAGCGCAGCTGGTTCAAGAAGAGCTGGCTGACACCTTCGACATGAACACTAACGCCGCTACAGGCTCCGCGATTGTTCAGACTCAGGACGGCAACGAGTTCACCGAGGAGCAAAAAGCAGCCCTTGCCAGCTCACTCGCCCGGGTTGGGGAGCTTGAAACCGTTGATAGCGTCACCAACCCCTTTGAAACGGCAGCCCAAATCGCAGACGGGAAGGCCAAGATAGAAGAAGGCCGCGGCCAGCTTGAGAGTGGTTCCCGCGACATTGAAAGCGGGCAGGCAGAAATTGATCGCAACCGCACCGCCGCAGAAGAAGGTATCGCTGCCCTAGACGCAGCCCAAACAGATGTGGATGCCGGCAAGGCTCAGCTTGAGGATGCCCAGCGACAACTCGATGAGGCACGCGCCGGGCTTGAAGCCTCTAACGCTCCCGCTGAAGCTTTCGGTGAGATCGAAGCCCAGCAGACTGCACTTGATCAGCAGCGGACTCCCCTCGAAGAAGCTCAAGCTGAAATTGATCGCAACCGCACCGAAGCTGAAGCGGGCGTTAAGGCACTGGATGACGCCCAGGCTCAGCTTGATCAGGGACGCACGGACCTTGAAGCCGGCACCGCTGAACTAGAACGCAATGCGACTCTGCTGGACATGACCTCCGACGCGACCTCCATCTCTGAGGACGGCTCAACTGCCATTGCAGGAATTACCTTCACCAAGGAGCTCACAGCGCTCTCATCGGAAGACCTGGAGACCGTCCGCAGTGAAATGAGCACTGCCGCAGAAGACGCCGGGTTGAAAGTCACCTTTGACCAGACCATGCAGGGCATTGAAACCCACATGAACATGACGGCCGAGATTATTGGTGTGGCAATTGCTTTCATCATTCTCTTCATCATGCTGGGCACCCTAGTGGCCGCCGGCCTGCCCATTCTCATGGCCCTCATCGGGGTAGGCGCCTCCGCTTTAGGCACCCTAGCGCTCTCAGGCGTTATCGACATGACTAGCACTACCCCCACTCTGGGTACCATGCTGGGTCTAGCCGTTGGCATCGACTACACCCTCTTTATCCTCAACCGGCACCGCAATAATCTAGCGCAGGGAATGGGTATTCGACCTTCCATCGCGCTGGCAACGGGTACCGCAGGTGGTGCCGTGGTCTTCGCCGGTATTACCGTGATGATTGCCCTGTTGGGTCTCAACGTGGTGGGTATCCCCTTCCTCTCCACCATGGGTAACGCTGCTGCCTTCGCTGTTTTCATTGCGGTAGCCGTATCGGTCACCTTCTCCCCCGCTGTGCTGTCTCTCATTGGATGGCGCCTCATCAGCAAGAAGCACCGCGCCCACCTTCAGAAGCGCGCTGAGCAGACCGCGTCCGAAGACCCCTCTGATGCCGCGGCCAGCGTCCGTGCAGAAGCACACGCAGCGGCTCAAACTCACGAAGAGAAGAAAACCGGCTGGATTGCGGCGGTCCTCAAAAAGCCTCTGCTCACCATCGCTGCAGTAGTTTTGGCTCTGGGCGCTCTTTCACTACCGGTAGCGGACATGCGTTTAGGGTTACCCGACGGTTCCTCCCAGCCCACTGATTCGGCAGCTAACATTAGCTATAACCTCATTGCTGATACCTTCGGTGAGGGCCGCAACGGCACCATAATCGCGGCGGCGCGCCTCCCCGAAGGCACCACTGAGGATGAAGCCGCAGCGCTTCAGGTAGATATCGGCCAGGACATCTTAGAACAGGAGCACGTCGTCAGCGTGATTCCAGCACTCATCGCCGAGGATCACTCAGCGGTGCTCTATCAGGTTGTTCCCGCCGAGGGCCCCAACTCAGAGTCAACCACCGCTCTGGTGCACGAGCTGCGAGCGCTGACCCTGGACACCGACCGGGGGCAGGTAAACTTCGGTGTTACCGGCCAAACCGCCATGAATATCGATATCTCAGAGAACCTTTACCGGGTGCTACCCATCTACGTGGGGATCGTCATTGGCCTTTCGCTTCTGGTGCTCGTTCTGGTCTTCCGTTCCATCCTGGTGCCAGTCACCGCAACCATTGGTTTCCTCTTCTCTTTGTTGGCAGCGATGGGTGCCACTGTGGCGGTATTCCAGTGGGGCTGGGCTAGTGAGCTCTTCGGTGTTTCTACGCCCGGGCCCATCCTCTCCTTCTTGCCTATCCTCGCCGTGGGCATCCTCTTCGGCCTAGCCATGGACTACCAGCTCTTCCTAGTATCCGGCATGAAAGAGGCCCATAGCCGGGGACGCGGGGCTCAAAAGGCTGTGGTGATCGGCTACCAGCACGGGGCCAAGGTGGTCACCGCAGCGGCCCTCATTATGGCCGGTGTCTTTATCGGCTTCGTTTTCTCGGGTGATCCCATGATTGCTTCTATCGGCTTCATCCTCGCCGCCGGCGTCCTCTTTGACGCCTTCCTAGTTCGTATGACGCTGATTCCGGCGCTCATGTATCTTCTCGGTGAGCGGGTCTGGTGGATTCCCAGCTGGCTCGATAAGGCGCTACCTGATCTGGACGTTGAGGGCACCAAGCTCGAAGCTGAAATGACGAAGGCGGGCTAGGCACCCGGTAAAACTTTTCGCCCGAAAGGAGTTAGAAGCAGCCAGTTTTTAACCCCTTTCGGGCGAAAACTTTGTGCGGGAGAAATACGAGAGATAAACGGCCCCCAGTAGACTTGACCCATGCAGACTTTTACCGCTGACCAAGCAGCCGAACTCGCCGTCGTCACCCGCGGGGGCTTTACCGAATCCCGCCACGTAGGTTCGGTGGTGGTGTTGGACTCCGCCGGCCAGGTCGCTTTCTCCGCTGGGGCACCCGATGAGTTGATTTACGCCCGCTCAGCTCTCAAGCCCCTGCAAACCATTGCCTCGATGAACGCGGGAGCTGAGCTACAAGGAGCGCAGATTGCTCTAGCTTCTGGCTCCCACACCGGCTCCTTTGAACATATGAAGGTGGCGCAGACCGTCCTTGCTGAAGCTGGTTTGACCGCTGATGATGTGCAGTGCCCGGTAGCATGGCCCGCCGATGAGCCTAGCTACCATGCCCTCGTGCAGGCAGGTCACGGCAAGCAGAAACTAGCCTATAACTGTTCAGGTAAGCACGCCGCTTTTCTCTGGGGTTGCGTGAAATCAGGCTGGGACACCGCCACCTATCTTGAACCTCAGCACCCTTTACAACAGCTGGTTCTTCAAACCATTGAGGACTACACCGGTGAGACTCCCCAGCATGTTTCCGTTG
Source organism: Rothia sp. LK2492 (assembly GCF_040946345.1). Taxonomy (NCBI): domain Bacteria; kingdom Bacillati; phylum Actinomycetota; class Actinomycetes; order Micrococcales; family Micrococcaceae; genus Rothia; species Rothia sp. LK2492. Next base: position 250,474 of record NZ_JAYWLX010000001.1, read on the forward strand.
ATGGCTGCGGCGCTGCCCTGGCAGCAACATCCCTGACGGGCTTAGCCCACGCGTATTCAACGCTAGGCGCTGCCGCCTACAACATTAAGGCGGATGCCCGCGCAGCTACCGTTGCCACCGCCATGATCGACTACCCAGAATACGTGCACGGGGTAGGCGCCAGCGATACCGTCCTCTCTGAAACCCTAGATGCCGTGGTGAAGCGTGGTGCCGAGGGTGTTCTGGCTATTGGCCTGCAAGGTGGGGCAGCCGTAGCTGTCAAAATGTTGGACGGCTCCAACCGGGCAGCATCTCTGGTGGCAGTTCGCGCTTTACAGGTGGCCGGGCTCATCGAAGCTGATGTAGCTGACCGTGCGGTAACAGCTACCACCTTCCCCATCACCGGTGGCGGCGCCCCCGTGGGCGCTATCAGACCGGGGGCAGCTTTTGAGGAGCTGCTTTAATGGGGATCCGGCGTAAGGTATCTGAGGACGCCGGGGCAGCGGCTCTTGCCGCCATCAAACAAGCCCTATGCTCAACTGACCCAGCCACAGATTTTGCTGCTCTGCCCCGCACCGTTCGGGCAACCGGCGTCCGCTATCTGCTGGAGGAACTGGCAACCCTGGCTCCCGGTAACTCGGTTGAAGTACGGGTACCGCCCTTTGGTGTGACACAGTGCGTGGCGGGGCCTCGACATACTCGCGGCACCCCGCCCAATGTGGTAGAAGCAGACGCGCTGACCTGGTGCCAAATTGCTCTGGGCTTTGCCACCTGGGGCGAGAAAGCTGCACTCATCTCAGCGTCCGGGCTGCGCTCAGATTTAAACGACTACCTGCCGCTCTTCTAAAGATTCGACGCATTAACCGTAAGCTGGGTGGGGCGCTCCCTCGCCAACTAATCAACTTGGGGCTGGTGCATCAGTTAAGCGCTAGATAGGCTGCTCCCCCAGATACGCTCTAAACCGGGTAAAGTTAAGCCCCATGAGCACCCCTTCTGAGAAGACCGAAGAAACCCAATATTCCCTGGGCCAGCACTTTAACCCTGCTGATGCACCAGAACGCGCGCAACTGACCGTGCGCCGTGCGCCATCCATCCCTGCTTTTGCCATTACAGGGCTGATTCTTGGCTTAATCGTTGCGTTTGTAGTTACTCTTCTGGGCCCTGAAAACGAGAACTACACCTTTGGTGCGGTGTACGGGGTTATGGCGGTAATTTTTGGAACTGCCTGCACCGCACTGTTCATAGTATTAGCGCTGTTGCTGGATCGCCGCTCGTCCAAGCGACCCAAGGTTTATAACGCCACCACAGATGTTGCCTAGATGATTGGCCCACCAACGCGAATGTACACGCCGCTGGTGGGCTTTTCTTCTTTAAGCTCTTCGCAACAGGTAAACTAGGCTTGTTCACTCGCTCACCCACCCCACCCCGCGCGGCAGTGACGAGGCTAACCACTACACGAGAAGAGATGGAAACTCGCGCTTTGGCTCGTTCCGATGGAAAACTCACCCACGATCTCGATCCCCTAGACCACGGCCCCAAAGACGAATGCGGTGTCTTTGGCGTGTGGGCTCCCGGTGAGGACGTCGCAAAACTTACGTACTACGGTCTTTATGCCTTACAGCACCGCGGCCAGGAGTCTGCTGGTATAGCAACCAGCGATGGCAAGCATCTTAGCGTCTATAAGGATATTGGGCTGGTTTCCCAGGTGTTTGACGAAACTACTTTGAACTCCATGCCGGGCCATATGGCCATTGGGCATTGCCGCTACTCAACCACCGGTGGCAATATCTGGCAGAACGCGCAGCCTACCTTGGGTGACACCCCCCACGGCACCCTAGCGTTGGCGCATAACGGCAACCTGGTCAACTCAGCGGATCTCTACGATCGTTTGCTGCAGAAGAATGATGGCAAACGCCCTGAACGCGGCGAACTAGCCCAGGGCAATACGACCGACACCGCGCTGGTCACGGCTCTGTTGAAGGACCATCATTTTGAGAGCCTCGAGGAGGCAGCTCTTGATTTGTTGCCGACGCTCTCTGGCGCTTTCTGCCTGGTGTTCATGGATGAGGAAACTCTCTATGCGGCGCGTGACCCTCAGGGCGTGCGTCCGCTCGTCTTGGGCAGGCTGGATCGCGGCTGGGTCATAGCCTCGGAAACCGCTGCTCTGGATATCGTTGGTGCTTCTCTCGTGCGCGAGGTTGAACCCGGTGAATTCATCACTATCGATGCCGACGGACTACGCTCCCAGCGCTTCGCTGAGGCCAAGCCGGCAGGGTGTGTCTTCGAGTATGTTTACTTGGCCCGCCCCGACACCACTATTAGTGGGCGGAGCGTGTACGAGTCCCGAGTTGAAATGGGGCGCCAGCTGGCGCGGGAGCACAAGGTTGAAGCAGACCTCGTGATGCCTACCCCAGAATCCGGCACCCCGGCGGCCATCGGCTACGCTGAGGAGTCGGGTATTCCCTTTGGCAACGGTCTCGTCAAGAATGCCTACGTGGGCAGAACCTTTATTCAGCCCTCGCAGACCATTCGCCAGTTAGGCATTAGGCTCAAGCTCAACCCCTTACGCAGCGTGGTGGAAGGTAAGCGTCTAGTCGTCATTGATGACTCCATCGTGCGCGGTAACACCCAGCGCGCCCTAGTCCGTATGCTACGAGAGGCCGGGGCTAAAGAGGTGCACGTGCGGATCTCCTCCCCACCCGTTAAATGGCCCTGCTTTTACGGTATTGACTTTGCTTCCCGCTCTGAGCTGGTGGCCAACGGCCTAACCATTGAAGAAATCGGTAAGTCACTGGGTGCAGATTCTCTGGGATACATCTCTGAAGAGGGCATGATTGCCGCTACAGAGCAGCCCCGCGAGCGTCTTTGCACCGCCTGTTTCACGGGCAACTATCCCATTCCCCTTCCTGCTCAAGAGCGCCGGGGCAAAGCAATTTTCGATGCTGGAAAGAACGGTGGTCCTCTAGCCGGTACCGCTGCTGAGGTAACGGTAGAGCGCGAGGTTGCCCATAAGCCAGAGCATGCCACAGCAGTGTCGATTGATACCCGTCCAGGCACCGAGACCCTCGAGCAGAAGTTCTCCGCTCATCCTCAGGGCCCCGGGCAGCAGTCCGTCACCAAGACCGGGTGCGAACCAGGGCCAGACGCCGATCTTGAGGCGCTCGTCCTCCCCGAAGACAAAGTTTCACCCACCACCCAGAAGGGCTCATAATGACCGCAGACAAGGCAGTAACCTACGCTTCAGCAGGTGTGGACGTTGAGGCAGGTGACCGCGCCGTAGAACTGATGAAGGACGCGGTCAAGGCAACCCACACCGCCGGTGTGGTGGGCGGGGTCGGCGGCTTTGCTGGCCTCTTTGACCTCTCTGTTCTGAAGGATTACCGTAAGCCTTACCTGGCGACTTCCACCGACGGTGTGGGCACCAAGGTAGCGATTGCGCAGGCTCTGGACATTCACCACACTATTGGCCATGACCTGGTGGGTATGGTGGTTGATGACATCGTGGTGACCGGTGCCCGCCCTCTCTTCATGACCGACTACATCGCCACCGGCAAAGTAGTACCCGAGCGCGTTGCTGATATCGTGCGCGGTATCGCTGAGGGCTGTTCTCTGGCTGGTACCGCCCTGGTGGGGGGTGAAACCGCTGAGCACCCCGGTCTGCTGGCTGAAGGTGAGTACGACGTCGCTGGTGCGGCAACCGGTATCGTTGAGGCAGATGAGCTTTTGGGCCCTGAGCGGGTACGCGAGGGTGATGTGCTGATTGCTATGGCCTCCTCCGGCATCCACTCCAACGGTTACTCACTGGTGCGCAAGGTTATTAACGTTGCGGGCTGGGGTCTAGAACGCCAGGTGGATGAGCTGGGCCGCACCCTGGGCGAAGAACTGCTGGAACCCACTCGCATCTACACCGCGGATTGCCTTGATCTGATTGAGGCTTTCCCCGTGAACGGTGAAGACGGGCAGACCGGTAGCGGTATTCGCGGTTTCTCTCACGTCACCGGTGGTGGTCTAGCCGCAAACCTGGCACGCGTGCTGCCCCGCGGGACCGTGGGTCTTGTGGACCGTTCCAGCTGGGAAATCCCCGCTATCTTCCGCCTCATCAGCGAACTGGGTTCTGTGCCCCAGGCTGACCTGGAGCGCACTCTCAATCTGGGTGTCGGCATGATCGCTGTGGTTGACCCCAGCGTTGCCGATGCTGCCGTTGAACGCCTCAACAAGCGCGGACTACCCAGCTGGGTTCTGGGAACCGTGGAGGCAGATACCGGCGCCTATCAGAGCAACGCCGACTACGTTCAGGGGGCTAAGGGCGTGGACGGCGGTGCGGCAGTGTTGCTGGGCAACTACGCCTAAAGCGCTAAAGGCCACAGCAAAGGGGCCAGATTTTTTAGAAGAGACCATGAGTATGGGGATCTCTTCTAAAGAATCTGGCCCCTTTTTCTTTGAGGTAGGTCAAAGAAAAGGCACCTAGCCACTCAGCGCGGCAGGTGCCTAATATAACGGGAAGAACCCGCGCTGGGCGCGGGTTATTTACCGTCGTAGTCGTCAGAATATTTATCTGCGTACTGCGAATAGTCTTCTTCGTCATCGCGCCGTGGGTGGGCAGATGATCGGTTGCTAGAACCCGTGCTTTTGCTGAGTTCTTTTTCAAGTGCAGTGTAATCTGTCTCGGGGCTGAAGTACTTCATCTCCCGAGCCTGACGTGTTGCTTTAGCCTTTTGACGGCCGCGCCCCATGGCGAGACCCCCTCTTTATCGCTCGTATCTGGTCACCTGCTTATGCACGCACAAGGGTACCAGAAAAACCTTCAGTCTTTTCTGTATATAAGGGTACAGGTTTTTGCGGCCATTTTCCTCTCGCTCTGCCGGTTGAGACGTAAGAATGTAGTCACATGTATAGAGAACGGTCGTTTTACTGAGCAGTCAGAACATAGAGAGCATCCGCCACATCAGCTCTCCACAGGTAGTTAGCCTTGGCATCTGCTCTGCCGGGGCCCTGGTTAACCACCGCGATAGGCTTGTCCGCGCGGATAAAGTCGAGGGCAATTTTGTAGGAGCTCATCACGGCTAGGGACGAACCCAACACCAGTAGGGAGGACGCCTGTTCACCCAAGCGTTTTACCGCCTCTTTTCGAGCCGCTGGCACCGCTTCACCAAAATAGACTACCGCCGGTTTGAGTTTGGTGGAGCCGCAGGCAAGGCAGTGCACCATGCTGAAATCACGAATGAAACGGTCAGCCAGGTCAACGTCACCGTCCGGGTTGACTCGCAGGTCGGTGCCAATCAGGCGGGCAAGGTAACCGGGGTTGGCGGCGTCGATACGGGAGTCCAACGATTCACGGCTCTCGTGTGCACCACAGTCCAGGCACTCAATGGTGGATAAATCCCCGTGCAGGGTGAGCACATCCTTCGCTCCCGCACTAGTGTGGAGTCCGTCCACGTTCTGGGTAATGATGCCAGCCAGCTTCCCCTGCGCTTGAAGATCCGCTAACAGGTAGTGGGCGGTATTGGGGCGGGCGCGGCTCATCTGTCGCCAACCCAGAAAGGACCGTGCCCAGTAGCGCTGCCGGGCAACCTCGTCGTATTTAAATTCCTGATAGGTCATGGGCCGATGGTTTTTGAGAGAGCCCGCAGGGCCTCGGTAGTCCGGTATGCCTGAGCCGGTGGAGATACCCGCGCCGGTCAGTGCCAGGACATCGCCGGCATCTAGCAGAGCCCGGATACCAGCCGCAGCAGTAGCAGGGTCTGTGGGCTCTGCGGTTTCGCTCACCACTCGCTCAATGGAGCGCAGCGCGGCACGGTGGGTTGCGGCAATATCGGCATGAGCGCTGATGCTCTCAGCGGCACCTGCAAATCGGGTATCAATGGCCATAGGTCTATCTTACTGAGGGGTGGAATCCTGCTTACCTTCAGGCATGGCAAAGAGGTGGGTATGTTCTCGCCAACTGGCTATAAACATACCCACCTCTTTGTTGAGGTTTATGCGGCAGTAACCGTTAGACCCTCGGTGGCAACATCCGGGTTAACGTCCACCCGCACGGTGTCGCCGTCCTTGATAGCACCAGCCAAGATTCCCTTAGCCAGGCGGTCACCGATTTCTCGCTGCACCAGGCGGCGGAGCGGGCGGGCACCGTAGGCGGGGTCATAACCAGCCAGCCCCAGCCATTCAATAGCTGCCGGGGAGACATCCAAGGTCAGGCGGCGGTCTTCCAGGCGCTTGCTCAGAGCTTCGATTTGCAGCCCAACGATGGAGCTCAGCTCATCGGGTGAGAGGGGATCAAAGATGATGACCTCGTCCAGGCGGTTGAGGAACTCCGGCTTGAAGCTGGCATTCACTACTCCCATAACCGCAGAGCGGCGGGCGTCTTCGTCCAGCTCCTGATCAATCAGGAACTGGGAGCCCAGGTTGGAGGTCAGAATCAGGATGACGTTGCGGAAGTCCACGGTACGCCCCTGACCGTCGGTGAGGCGACCATCGTCCAGCACCTGCAGCAGAATGTCGAAGACCTCTGGGTGAGCCTTTTCCACCTCGTCCAGCAGGACGACGGAGTAGGGGCGGCGGCGTACAGCTTCGGTCAGCTGGCCGCCCTCTTCGTAGCCGACGTACCCGGGAGGGGCACCAACCAAGCGAGAAACAGCGTGCTTCTCTGAGTATTCGCTCATGTCGATGCGCACTAGTGCGCGTTCATCGTCGAACTGGAACTCCGCCAGCGCCTTGGCAAGCTCAGTCTTACCGACGCCCGTGGGGCCCAGGAAGAGGAAGGAGCCAATGGGACGGTCGGGGTCAGAGATACCTGCGCGGGAACGGCGCACAGCGTCCGCAACAGCGGTTACAGCCTTGGACTGACCGATGAGACGCTTACCCAGTTCGGCTTCCATGTTGAGCAGCTTCTCGGTTTCGCCGGTCAGCATGCGGCCAGCGGGGATGCCGGTCCAGGCTGAGATAACTTCTGCGATGTCATCAGCGGTGACTTCCTCAGACACCATAGCTTCAGTGTTAGCAGAGGTACTCTCTGCCTGCTGGGCGGCAACCAGCTCAGCTTCCAGGGAGGGAATCTCGCCGTAAAGAATACGGGAAGCTTCCCCCAGGTTACCTTCGCGCTGGGCTACTTCTGCTTTAGAACGCAGCTCATCGATTTGGGTTTTGAGGTCACCCACCCGGTTAAGACCAGCCTTCTCGGCTTCCCAGCGGGCGTTGAGGGCGTCCAGAGTTTCCTTCTTATCCGCTATGTCAGCGCGCAGGGCTTCGAGGCGTTCGACGGAGGCGGGGTCAGTTTCGTTAGCGAGCGCCAGTTCTTCCATCGTCAGACGGTCAACAGCACGGCGTAGCTGGTCAATTTCTTCGGGGGCCGAATCAATTTCCATGCGCAGGCGACTAGCTGCCTCGTCGATCAGGTCAATGGCCTTATCGGGTAGCTGGCGGCTAGGAATGTAACGGTTAGACAGGCTAGCTGCGGCAACTAGGGCCGAGTCAGCAATTGCAACCTTGTGGTGCGCTTCGTAGCGTTCCTTGAGGCCGCGCAGAATAGCGATGGTGTCTTCCACGCTGGGTTCGCCTACGTAGACCTGCTGGAAACGACGCTCAAGAGCAGCGTCCTTTTCGATGTTCTCGCGGTATTCATCCAGGGTGGTGGCACCAATCAGGCGCAGTTCACCGCGGGCCAGCATGGGCTTGAGCATGTTACCGGCGTCCATAGAACCTTCGGTGGCACCGGCACCAACTACGGTGTGGATTTCGTCGATGAAGGTGACGATTTGCCCTTCTGAGGCCTTGATTTCTTCAAGCACTGCTTTGAGGCGTTCTTCAAATTCACCGCGGTACTTGGCACCTGCCACCATAGCTCCCAGATCTAGGGAGATGAGGGTCTTGCCGCGCAGAGATTCGGGCACGTCCCCGGAGACCATGCGCTGGGCCAGCCCTTCTACAACGGCAGTTTTACCGACGCCGGGTTCGCCGATGAGCACGGGGTTGTTCTTGGTGCGGCGGGAGAGCACCTGGACCACGCGGCGAATTTCGCTGTCGCGACCAATGACCGGGTCTAGTTTGCCTTCGCGTGCGACGGCGGTCAAATCGGTGCCGTACTTAGTTAGGGCATCAAAGGTGCCCTCGGGGTCAGGAGTGTTCACAGTTCGCTCCCCTCTCATTTCTTTAATGGTGGTTTCTAGACGATTAGCGGTCGCGCCTTCTGCTTCGAGGGCGCGAGCGGTGTCGTCGTTTCCTGCGGCAAGGCCCAGCAGTAAGACTTCGGTGGAAATATAGGTATCACCCAGCTCTGTTGCTTTGTTTTGCGCAGCTTGAAGGGCAGTGAGCAGGGCACGGGAAGGTTGAGCCTGGGTTACGGATGAGCCGGCCGCCTTGGGCAGTTTCTTAATGAGGGTGGAGGCAGCAACCGAGATAACATCGACATCCAGTCCTGCAGCTTTGAGCACAGCTACCGCCACACCATCACGCTGATCCATGAGGGCCTTCAGCAGGTGAGCGGTGTCTAAATTAGGATTGCCCGCAGTTTGAGCATTCATATTGGCTGCCGAGAGAACTTCTTGGCTCTTGGTGGTGAATTGAGCGTTCATGTTGTCTTCTTTCTACGAGGAGGTTGATATTTAAGGTTGGTGGTGGACGCTCGCTACAACCGGTGGAACCGACCTAGCTGCATCCTTTCTATAAGTTGAGTCTACCTCACTCAACTTATTTGCGCTAGTATCGTTCAGTAATTTTTGGAGACATCTCAACCCGCGAGTATCAACTAGTAACCTCTGGCACATCTCAGTAGACTGACACGGCAGCACTCACCCCATTACCTAAAGAGGATCCATGACTCGCACAGCATATGCCATCCGCCATGTAGCATTCGAAGATCTCGGTATTTACGAGCAGCTCCTTGAAGACCGTGGTTTCACCGTTGAATACCGCGATGCTGGCATTGATTCTCTCAATATTCCTGAGGTTCAAGAGGCCGATCTCTTGATTGTTTTGGGTGCCCCAATTAGCGTGAACGACACCCAGAGCTACCCCTTCCTCTTTGAGGAGGTTGAGCTCATCAAAAACCGCCTAGCGTCGCAAAAACCCGTTTTAGGCATCTGCCTAGGTGCCCAGCAAATCGCCATGGCAGCTGGCGCCGAGATCAGCACCTCCGGCGTTCTAGAACTGGGCTACTCCCCGGTGGAACTCACCGAAGCTGGTAAGAACTCCGTGCTAGCTCCCCTTGGCAACACGCCCGTTCTGCACTGGCACGGGGATCAGTTCAGCATTCCCGCCGACAGAGAAACACTGGCAACCACCTCTGATTTTGAGAACCAAGCTTTCACTCTTGAAGACGAAGCAGGGAAGCCTTTCGCCCTAGCCCTACAGTTTCACCTAGAAGTTGACCCCCGTAAGGTTGAGCAGTGGCTCATCGCCTACACCGCCGACATCGTTGACTCGGGCCAGGATATCGCGGTCTTCAGGCGCGAAGCGTCCCAGTACGCTGAGGATTTGACAGCAGCGTCCACCCAGGTACTCAACGGTTGGCTGGACGCGGTGGGCCTCTGAGCCCTTAATCCAGGAAGTCGTACATCGACTCTTGGCGCTCCAGTTGCTCGCGCACATCATCATCGATGCCGCGGGCAGCTTCTTTAGCCTTGCGCCGGCTGGCAAGGGTCAGCAACAGCACAGCTATGGCGAAAGCAAAAGTCAGGATGCCGGCGGTATTACCGAACCCCGCAGAAAGACCCACGACATCGTGCCCCAAAAGAGCGGAGGCGGCTTAGACCGTCACACCATCGACACGGTCAGGCACGAGTAACCCAAAGACAGCGGCAAGTAGCCAGCCAACTACCTGCACCAGTGCGGTGACCAGCGGCAGACCTGCGGATACCCCTGCTCGCTGCAGCTTTACCTCCTGCCAGGCATAGTAGGTAGCCAGCAGATAAAGAGCAGCTAAGGCTGGTCCGAAGCTGATAGCAAAGACTGGTACCAGAGACCCACCTGCACCAAAAAGTGATCTACCTGCGGTAATCCACAGAGCAGCCAGCACCCCCAGGGGCCCCATCAGGTAGAGACTAATCCGGGTCAACGCACACCCCTGCCGGCGTAGAGTAGAGCTGCCAGGGGTTACAGTGCCATTTTCAGAAAAATTTTGCGGTAAGCTCACTCCCCCATCTTATGCACGCGCCCGCTCCCTGACCGGTAGGGTGGAAGGTATGAGCAGACTTGAAGCGATTTTCTTTGACCATGACGGAACCCTAGTTGATACCGAGCCCCTGTGGGCTGAGGCCAAAACGGCCCTCGCAGCAGACTACGGTAAGACCTGGACCGAAGAAGATTCGCTGGCATGCCTGGGGCGCCCCGCCACGGTAACTTTTGAACGAATGCATGCCCTCGGCATTGACGCTCCGGCAGACGAACTCTATGCAAGCCTTAAAGAGAAAATGGGTGTTTTGCTGTCTGAAGCAACCATTACTCTGCTTGAAGGCATCCCAGAACTCTTGGACGAAGTTGCGGCAGCTGGTGTACCTGCCGGGATCGTTACCAACGCCACCACCGCCGTCGCCCAGCGCACAGCAAACTTAGGGCCTGAAGGACTGTTTTCTACCATTGTGAGCGATGAGCACGTCACCCAGGCCAAGCCCAACCCCGAGCCCTACCTGCTGGCTGCCAAAAATTTGGGCGTTGACCCCGCTAACTGCGTAGCGATTGAGGACTCAGATTCAGGGACTCAGAGTGCAGTGGATGCAGGCATGAAGGTAGTTGTGGTGCCGGGTCTCCTCTCTGTACCCAAGAACCTTGGTCACGCTCGTATGGAGCACTCGGAGCTCTCTCTGGCTAAGATTCGCGCGCTGGTTGACGAAGACTAAACCTCTCATCCGAATAAAAAATCAGCCTCTTCCCGCGCGGGAAGAGGCTGATTTTTTACCATGTTACGTGCGTAGTGAGCCAAGAACTTACTTGACGTTGCCCTGGCCGTCATCGAGGTGTGAGCGGATGAACCACTGGAATTTTTCGAGCTCAGCGGTCTGACCAATCAGCAAGTCTTCGGTGATGGGGTCAACATCTCCCACCTTAGCGATGGCTGCACGATGGTCTTCAATGACACCATTGTAGACTTCATCGAGGGCGGATAGGTGAGCCTGGGCGTCAGCGCGGTCGACGCTGTAATCTTCCCAGGTACGCTTAGCTACCAGGTCTCCGGGCAGGCCATTGGGCGAGACGCCCATGGTTGCCATACGCTCAGCAAGCTCATCGACAAAGCCACGCACCAAATCAACCTGGGGGTCTAGCATTTCGTGCACACTAATGAAGGTGGGGCCCACAACATTCCAGTGGGCGTGCTTGAGGGTCAAATGCAAATCATTGAGGGCATGCAGGCGAAGCTGCAAAGCCTCGGCAACGTGGTGGCCGGACTCTTCGGTCAAACCGGGAACAGTGAATGATGCGTGCTTAGTCATCCCAACACCTTTCTACGAGGGAGACGGGCGGGAGCTCCCTACTGGGCCGCCCTTTGCTCACTACTGTACCGCCGACAATCCGCCACCGCAAGGTTATTATGAAAATATCATAATAAGAAGACCATCGGTACGAGCAGACCAAGATATTTTGGCGGCACCACCTATAACAATTACGGTTCTACGTCCTAGGCTCCCTGCGCTTTGTTCTTGATATAAAGACCAGAGCTATTGCAAGACGCCGGTGCTCACACAAAGTGTGAGCACCGGCGTCTTACTGACAAGAATTTCGGGCTTACTTGCTAGCGAAGATTTCGCGCATCAGAGCAGCAGCTTCTGAAGGGGTCTTACCAACCTTCACGCCAGCTGCTTCCAGTGCTTCTTTCTTAGCCTGAGCTGTACCTGATGAGCCGGAGACGATAGCGCCTGCGTGGCCCATGGTCTTGCCCTCAGGAGCGGTGAAGCCAGCAACGTAGCCAACAACGGGCTTGGTGACGTTTGCCTTAATGAAGTCAGCAGCACGCTCTTCAGCGTCACCACCAATTTCACCGATCATGACGATAGCTTCGGTCTCGGGGTCAGCTTCGAAAGCTTCAAGAGCATCGATGTGGGTGGTACCGATGATGGGGTCACCACCAATACCGATAGCGGTGGTGAAGCCGATATCGCGTAGTTCGAACATCATCTGATAAGTCAGGGTACCTGACTTGGACACCAGCCCGATCTTGCCCTTGCCCGTGATATTGGCGGGTGTAATACCAACCAGTGACTCACCGGGTGTGATGATACCGGGGCAGTTGGGGCCGATGATACGGGTGACGGGCTTACCGTCAGCATCCACCTTGCTCTTGGCGTAGGCCCAGAACTCGGCGGTGTCACCCACGGGAATGCCCTCGGTGATCACAACGACCAGGGGAACCTCAGCGTCAATCGCTTCGATCACGGCGTCTTTGGTGAATGCCGGGGGCACGAAAACGATGGAGACATCAGCGCCAGTTTCCTCTACAGCTTCAGCTACGGTGCCGTAGACGTTGAGCTCAACATCCTGCCCGTTAGCATCTTTGTGAGCGACGGTGGTGCCGGCCTTGCGAGCGTTGACGCCGCCTACAATCTGGGTGCCAGCTGCGAGCATGCGAGCGGTATGCTTGGTGCCTTCGCCGCCGGTGATGCCCTGAACGATGACCTTGGAGTCTTTGTTCAAAAAGATAGACATATCTATAAACCTTCTAAAAAATCTAAGCGGAGAATTTAAGCGTTAGCGAGTTCGGCGGCCTTATCAGCACCCGAGTCCATGGTCTCAGCCAGGTGGACCAGCGGGTGAGCAGCCTCGCGCAGAATAGCGCGACCCTCATCTACGTTGTTGCCGTCCAGACGTACAACCAGGGGCTTGGTTGCCTTATCGCCCAGGATCTCTAGTGCCTTGACGATGCCATTAGCTACAGCGTCGCAGGAGGTGATGCCTCCGAAGACATTCACGAATACAGACTTAACCTGCTCATCGTTGAGGATGATGTCCAGTCCAGCTGCCATAACCTCAGCCGAGGCGCCGCCGCCGATATCCAGGAAGTTAGCGGGCTTGACGTTGCCGTGGTTTTCGCCGGCGTAGGCAACGACGTCTAGGGTGGACATCACCAGGCCAGCGCCGTTACCGATGATGCCTACCTGGCCATCGAGCTTGACGTAGTTGAGGTCGTTTTCCTTAGCCTTAGCTTCAAGGGGGTTCTCTGCGCTCTTATCAACCAGAGCTTCGTGGTCAGCATGACGGAACTCAGCGTTGTCGTCCAGAGAGACCTTGCCGTCCAGTGCGAGAATCTTGCCGTCGCCGGTCTTAACCAGCGGGTTGACCTCAACAAGGGTTGCGTCTTCCTTCTTGTAGACTTCACCCAGCTTGATGAGAACCGCTGCAACTTCCTCGCGGATGTCTTCAGCGAAGCCGGCTGCCTCAACAATTTCTGCTGCCTTCTTGGCATCGATGCCGTTGATGGGGTTAACCTCAACCTTGGCCAGCGCATCGGGGCGCTCTACAGCCAGGGTTTCAATGTCCATACCGCCTTCTACGGAGCACATGGCAAGGTAGCTACGGTTAGCGCGGTCTAGCAGCAGGGAGAAGTAGTATTCCTCGGCAATGTCTGCACCCTGGGCGATCATTACACGGTGAACGGTGTGACCCTTGATGTCCATGCCTAGAATCTGCTGTGCATATTCGTACGCCTCATCGGCAGTCTTGGCAACCTTTACGCCGCCAGCCTTACCGCGGCCGCCCACCTTAACCTGGGCCTTGACAACGGTGACGCCGCCAATTTTTTCAGCTGCTGCTTTTGCTTCTTCGGGGGTGGTCGCTACGATGCCTTGAAGTACGGGCACGCCGTGCTTCTCAAAGAGATCGCGTGCCTGGTATTCAAACAGGTCCACAGGTATTCCTTCTTCGTCGAAGTCATGCTGGGCAGCGCGTGGGCTACCCCGCTTTTACGGGTGTGAAGCATAGTGGCACAGCGTCTGCCTAAGCGAGAGCTAGGGCACACTACAGCTTCTCAACAGTCACTTTAGCGCATCCTGTAAAGCGGTGCGAACTAGATATCAACTTATGACGCCTCATCTCGCCACGAAGGCAGGAGTCTTACTTTACCGACTCACAGGCGTCAATGAGGGTAACAAGGAAGGGGGCAGTATCAGAGACGCGAGGCACCAGCAGGTATTCCAACTCGTCAATTCTCCACAGCATCACCCAGGCCTCAGCTACTGAACAGCTCAGAGCACTACCGGGAACAAAGTTGTCCGGCGGGAAGTCAAAGTGCACTACCTCGTCAATAACGTCGGCTGCTGCGACGCCGCTGAGGTTAATGACGGTTCTGTTAGCTGAAACATCTAAGATTAGCCCTTCGTCCCTGCCGAGAGCAGCGTTCAGAGCCCTCCCCAGTTTGACCGGGTCCACGCGGGTGACGACCAGGAAAACGCCCTCTTTGACGTACATGCAGGCGACCACCTGGCGGGTGCCGTACAGCAGTTGCAGTGCCTGAGAGTCACCAGTAACCTGCCCACGTTGGCGGGGTAGCTTAACCCCTAAGACTGCTTGGATACGCTGGGCAGCGTCCGAATCAGGGCTGATTTCGATGCGGAAGAGCGAAAGATCCAAGATTTCCTGGAGCTGCACGCGGGTGTCGGTAACCCCATCCATAGCTTCTACAAATTCATCGGCAATTGAGGGAACTGTACTGTCATGGTCCATTCGCGGTATTCCTTTGTAGATGCAAGAACTACTGAGAGCTCATTGTGAGCAAGACAGTTTTATCTTAGTCGGAAATTTTTGTCAGGGGTGCATAGCGCAGGAGAAGTCGTTTTTCTTCCTGAGCGAAGCGCACCTTCGCCACGGTCTTATCGCCAGCCCCTTCCATTGCCAGAACCCTGCCTTCACCGAAAGTTTTGTGCTCAACCCGGTCTCCTACCGAAAGGGCAGGGATTTCCTTGTTCTGCTGCACGCGGGAGACATTTTTAGTTGCCGCAGCGTAGCCGTAGCTAGCTGACCCATTAATCTCAGCAACTGACGGGGACGAGGCGGGGCGGCTTTGGTAGCCCGGTGCATCAAAGCGGGAGGTGTAGGTAGACCCCCCGTAAGAGCCGTAGCCGCCGTAGCTACCCACCCCCCCGGCAAAGCTATTACCCTTACGTTTCCAATCGATGAGTTCTTCGGGGATTTCTTCTAAGAAGGGGGAGGGCGGGTTGTACTGCCCCTTGCCCCACATAGAGCGGTTCTCGGCGCGGGTCAGGTAGAGCCGTTCCATAGCGCGGGTGAGACCGACGTAGGCAAGGCGGCGTTCCTCGCTCATCTCGCCCTCATCGGTGAGAGCACGCTGGTGCGGGAAGAGGCCGTGTTCCATACCGGTCAAGAAAACCACCGGGAATTCCAACCCCTTGGCGGTGTGCAGGGTCATGAGGGTTACCACTCCCTGCGAGCGCGCTTCAGCCACTTCAGCAGCGATTTGAGCTGCGGACGGGCCGCCCTCCTGGTCGTGCTTGGGCTTGTTGGGGATCTGGTCGGCATCAGCCACCAGAGCAACGTGTTCTAGGAACTCTTCTAAGGTGGCACCGGGGTGGTCGATTTCGAACTCACGTACGGCATCTACCAGCTCTGAGAGGTTCTCTACGCGCGATTCGTCCTGGATATCCTTTGATTCGCGCAGGGCTGCCAGGTAGCCGGTCTGTTCCAGGACTGCCTCAAGGCAGGTGGCTGCCGGTTCGGTGGCTGCAATTTGGGCGAGGTCATCAATGAGACGGGCGAACTCTGCCATCTTTTTGACGGCCGCGGCCCCCAAGCCAGGAGCATCGGCAGCGCGGCGCAGGGCTGCCATGAAGGAGATACGTTCAATGCGCGCAAAATCAGCGACTACGCTCTCAGACTTAGCGCCAATACCGCGCTTGGGTTCGTTGAGAATACGGCGGACGTTAATGTCATCATCCGGGTTGACCAGCACACGCAGGTAAGCCAAGGCGTCCTTGATTTCCTTGCGTTCATAGAAGCGGGTGCCGCCGACCACGCGGTAGGGCAAGCCCACGCGCATGAGCATTTCTTCCAGGGTGCGCGACTGGGCATTGGTGCGGTAGAAGACGGCGACGTCGCCGGGCGCGATGTCATGGTCATCGCGCAGGCGGTCAATTTCTTGAGCAATGTAGCGAGCTTCGGCATGTTCAGACTCAGCCACGTAACCGGTAATTTTGGCGCCGTCACCGCTGGCTGTCCACAGCTTCTTGGGGCGGCGCCCCTTGTTGCGTTCAATTACGGCGTTAGCTGCTGAGAGGATGTTCTGCGTGGAACGGTAGTTTTGCTCCAGCAGGATAGTGCGGGCAGCCGGGTAGTCCTCTTCGAAGTCGGTGATATTGCGAATATCAGCGCCGCGGAAGGCATAGATGGACTGGTCGGAGTCGCCCACCACGGTCAGTTCAGCCGGTGGGTAGGCGTCGGGATAGGGGCCCTGCTCTGCCTGTGGGGCAGAGGCCCCACCTACCAGGGCACGGACCAGAGCGTACTGGGCGTGGTTGGTGTCCTGGTATTCGTCGACCAGGATGTGGCGGAAACGGCGGCGATAGTAGTCAGCCACCTGGGGGTGCTGACGCAACAGGTTGACGGTTTCAAAGATGAGATCATCGAAGTCTAGGGAGTTGGCTGCGCGCAGACGCTCGGTGTAGGCCGTGTAGATTGTGGAGATAGTGCCTTCCCAGGGGTCGGTGGCACTGGTTTCTGCTGCGAAGGTTTTGGCATCTACCAGTTCATTTTTGAGGTTGGAGATACGGTTGCCCACCGCCTTAGCGGTGAATTTCTTGGTGTCAAGGTTCATCTGCTTGATGATGAGGGTCAGCAGACGCTGGGAATCAGCAGAGTCGTAAATTGAGAAGGTCGATTTAAGTCCCAGCACTTTAGCTTCGCGGCGAAGCACGCGCACACAGAAACTGTGGAAGGTTGAGATCCACATGCTTTGGGCTCGTGGCCCCACCAGGGCAGTGATGCGTTCGCGCATCTCAGCAGCCGCCTTGTTGGTGAAGGTGATAGCAAGAATCTGCCCCTGGAGGGCTCGGCCTGTTGCGAGCAGGTAGGCAATACGGTGAGTGAGCACCCGGGTTTTACCCGAGCCAGCGCCGGCAACAATCAGCAGAGGGCTCCCGGCATGCACTACAGCTTCTGCCTGGTTCTCGTTGAGCCCCTGCACCAGGGCAGACGGGTCAGTACGATCGGGTTCAGGCTGGGCATAGTCAGGCATAAAGCCACCCATCTGATAGGAGGGTGGCAGAAAGTCTAATTCAGCAGGGTCAACAGGCACCTGCCCGTCCGGCACTGGTTCCTGGTTCGGCTCATAGGCCGGTTCCTCATGAGCCAGGTGGTCTGGGAAGTCATCAAAGAAAGGGTCAAAAGGAGGTTCCTGCTGCCCGGCGTCCTGCCCTGAACCTGTTTTCTTAGGTAGCTTGGGCATAAAATCATCGTTAAACATGGTGCCTCCTCGAATAAACCGTCAACCACTCATTTTATGCGAACAAACTTTCTAAGGTCAGCTCATTCTGCTGAGAGGTAAGGGCGGCATGCACCATAATGGAGTCTATGGGTCTCTCAAAAGGTCAAAAGAAACGCCTCTACGGCGAGCAAGCAGCAGCGCAGGTAGCCCCCGCACCCCAACAGGAAGCTCAGGCGCAGCCGGGTCTGCGCGTCATCACCGATTATTCACGCGGTGAGCTTGTTGCGACCCCAGAGAATGGTAGCTCCTACATCTTTTTGGGGGTCGCTTTTGTGATTACCCTGCTCTTTGGTCTCTACTATCACCTGATGCTATTGCCAGGGGTGAGCAACATGGCAGGCGCCACCGCCCCTGAACTCATGACGTGGTTTAGCACCGATCACCTTCAGCGCGTTGCCACCGGCCTGGGAGTTGATGGCCTGCGAGAGTACCAGGTTTTACACCGTTCTACCGGCCTCATCTTTTCTCTAATTTTTGCGTTTACCTGGTGGAATATGGTGCGGGCATCACAGTTTGAACTGCTGGTAGGCAGGCTCATGCTCACCCTTCCAGTGGCTTACGCTGTAGTCTTCATTGCCGGTGGTTTCGCTATAGACACGGCCCTAGCTGACCCCTTAGGCGGCACAGCAGGGCTTGCCGCCGTGTTGGTGGCGGCGCGCTGGGTGCTATTGGTTCTCTGCTTAGCCCAGCTAGCTATCATGGCGGTGCGGCTGGTGCGCAGCAAGGTGGATGCTTTCTCCCGCGGGGAACTACCCGGTCAGTAACCACCCATAGTCCACTTGAAATATGGAGATTACAAAAAGACCCGGTAGTCGTGCTAGCGACCACCGGGTCTTCTCTTATGTGCCCCCGATACGATTCGAACGTACGACACCCGCTTTAGGAGAGCGGTGCTCTATCCCCTGAGCTACGAGGGCAAGTATTTGAAGGTTAGCTCTAGAACTTTTAGTGCCAGAACCTCCCCAAGTTTACACTAAAACCATGGCCCTTCTCATTGACCCTGCCCGCTGGCCAGCCCACGGCACTGTTTTCTCCCACCTTATTTCTGATAGTAGTCTGCAGGAACTCCATTCCTTTGCCCGCGCTCAGGGAATCAGCGAACGCGCCTTCGACCGGGACCACTACGATGTGCCAGCCCACCTTTGCCCGCAACTCATCGACGCTGGTGCGCAACCGGTCAGCGGCAGCGAGCTAACTCGTAGATTGCACGCCAGTGGCCTGAGAGTGCCACTCAAGGAACGCCCCGAAAAAATTAGAAAGGGGCTACTGGTTCGCTGGGGAACACTTGCACCGGGTGCCGAACAGCTGGGCGAAGACATACTAGATCGTTGGCAAGAGCCCCACCGGGCCTACCATAACAGCGCTCACCTGTTAGAAATGCTGGGTCATGCAACTTACCTGGCAGGCAACGATAAGCTACCCCGCGCCGCCCTTCTGGCGATATGGCTGCACGATGTGATCTATGAAGGGAAACCGGGGGCAGACGAAGAGGCATCGGCGACCTACGCACGCCACCAACTAGCCCGCCACCAGGTAGCAGGCGAAGGAGAGATAGAAGCAGTAGCCTGCCTCATTGAAGCAACTGCGGCGCACCAGCCCCCGCAGGCTCAGGAGGTCTTGCAGAGGGCAGGTATCAGTCAGGAGCACTGGAAGATTTTCTTTGATGCAGACCTTGCGATTCTGGCAGCAAAGACCGCTCGTTACCGGCGTTACACTACAGGCGTGCGGCAGGAATATTCACGCGTGAGTGATGATGACTTCAGGCAGGGCCGCGCACAGGTCTTGCAAGAGCTACTAGAACGTCCCAGCATTTTTACAACCCGGCTAGGACGTAGTACCTGGGAGGCGAGAGCACGGGAGAATATAGCGGCAGAGCTGAAAGAGCTTACTTACTCTGGACGCCCTTGCGAGCTTTCCGGCGAGAGTAAAGCACCCGAGAGACGACAAGACCTAAAATGATGCCGATACCGCCAGTGATAGAAACCCACATCGCTGCGTGACCCACAAAAAGCGCCACCAGTAGCCCGGCAATAATGCCAGGAACCGCCCCGGCTACCATGCCAATCGCCATGTAGGTGAACTCTTGATCTGATGAGCTAGTGGGTGATTCAAATTGTGGTGCCATGCCCTCTATCCTACCGGCGCCCACGTGGGGCCATATACTTCTTCACCGCTGAGCTAAACACCGCCCACGGTTCCTTAGGGGGTATAAAAAATGCGCCCCAGCTGGTCGTCTGGTGCGCATCTGCAAACTAGAGTTTGCGGTGCCTCTACCTTGTGTGTGGTGAGGAAGTCTGCGGGTTAGTTCTTGAGCGTTGCGAGCCGACCAGGCAACACCCGTTGAGTACTAGCGAGCTAGCACAACCCTAAAGAGGTAAGGTTTAGAGACCTGCAACGGTGTAGTAACCGTCAACGGGCATCATGCCGCCACCATCGACTGAGGTCAGCTGGGTGCCCTGTGAGGGGTTCAGCGCGCTGATCATCTGGCCGTTACCAACGTAGATGCCTACGTGGTTGAGGCCGTTGGTGAAGACGATGTCACCGGGCTGGGGGTTTGAGGTGGGAACCAGTTCTCTTTCCATCTGGAAGGTGTTGGAGGTCAGTGAGATACCGGCCTGAGCGAAGACGTAGGAAACGAAGCCTGAGCAGTCCCAAGCCTTGTAGCTCTTGCCGCCCCAAACGTAAGCGCCGCCGATGCCATCCTGAGCTGCTGCGAGAACGGTTGCACGAGCACCGGAGACGTTAGCGGGAATCTCTGCGGAGTCGTTTGACTGGGTGCTGACGGTTGAAGGAGTTTCAACAGTGGTTGAGCCCTGGTAGTAGCCCCATGAGGTGGTGGGTGCTGAGTAGTCAGCCAGTGAAGGAGCTGAGTAGGAGGGAGCTGAAACTTCAGCTGCAGCAAAAGCGTTAGCAGGAGCAACGGAAGCTGCCAGAAGGGCACCTGAGGCTGCTACGATACCTGCGTTACGTACGATGTTTGACTTAGTCATGATGTTCTTTCTCCATTGCCTCACGAGGTGAGCTGTCGGGTTCGAGCATGAAGGTCGCTCGGCCACTTCTTATAGGTGGCTTAACCCCAAGGACTCTCTCTTTGAGTGAGCCCGGTAAGGTGGGTCCCCCGCTCCTGCCATATGATTTATTTGTATTTCCTCCGACGCGGTGGCAGGACTAGGCGGATGCTGCGTCGATGGGTGCCGTACGACCAGTAGTTGGCACGGAATAGAACATTACACACCGCAACTACAATTGTCACGTTTTGGTCACGAAAAATAGGTAGGCGTGGCTTTTAAGCAAGCAAGGTTATCTTTTGGGGGATGCCAAGCAGGCTCCCAGCAAACATTGCGAGAGTTTAAAAAATGCCCCTGACAAGAGAGTTTATTGGTTTGCTGCACCACTTAAAGTGGCACCTCTACCTGACCTTCCGCGCTGTCACCCAGCTCAACGCACGTGCTGAGAAGCCTGTCACTTGACCACCTTGCGGCACAGCGCGAGGTGTACAGATAACGAAGAGGTAACAAAGAAAGGCACCGGTCATGGTCGGTGCCCTTACAGTGTTATCAGTTTGTTATCGCTTCACGACAATCGACTCAGCTACCTCGGCATTGAGGGTAAGTGCCCGTTCCTCCCCGTCAGCGTGTACCACCACCGAGCCGTCACGGTTGCCCAGAATTGACACGGTTGCCCCGTAGATGATGCCAGCGTCCCCCAGCATCTTCAATAGGTCGATATCGGTCTGCAGGAACTCGGGCAGTCGAGAGATGGTGAACCTGTCGCCCTCACTAGAGTCCTTGCCCGCGATGGACATGGTTACGGTGCGTCCATCATTCTGGTCGCTTTCAGCACCCAACTGCTCCAGACCCGGAATGGCATTGCCATAGGGGGAGAACTTGGGGTTGTTGAGCAGTTCTAACAAGCGGCGCTCGACCCGCTCGCTCATCACGTGCTCCCAGCGGCAAGCTTCTTCGTGGATGTATTCCAGATCAAGACCGATGATGTCGGAGAGCAGGCGCTCGGCCAGGCGGTGCTTGCGCATCACCTCAACCGCCTTCTGGCGCCCGTCATCGGTGAGGCGGAGGGAGCGGTCTACTTCAACGGTGAGCAAGCCGTGGCGCTCCATGCGAGCCACGGTTTGCGAAACGGTGGGACCAGAATGATCCAGACGCTCGGCGATACGAGCTCGCATAGGAGTAATACCCTCTTCTTCGAGCTCAAGTACGGTACGAAGGTACATTTCAGTAGTATCAATCAAGTCTGTCATTGACTTCTCGCGTCTCTTCTCTGCTGGGGGCCTAGCTACGACCGTTAGGTACTTTCTTTAATTCTGCCCTCATTCTATTCTTTTTCCGCCTAAAAAGACGTTCAGCTCTTTAGGAGCTGAAATTTTCCTTCCGTCAACTTCTTGGCCCACCAACGAAGCTGTCTCACTATGTAACCTGCTTAGTGTCATGTATCGGCAACCGAGCCTCAGTAGCACCCCTAGAGCCGCTCTACCTGCCACAATAGACACTGTGGGCGCTAGCGGCATTCCCTCATCCTTTTCACGCCCGCCGCTTGCTGAGTCTGCCTGATACTAGGAGTTATTGTGACCGATTTCCTCACCATCCCCACCGACCTTCTGCCCGCTGACGGCAGGTTTGGCGCTGGGCCCTCCAAGGTGCGCCCGCAGCAGGTGCAGGCAGTCATGGACGCTGCCACCAACCTTATGGGCACTTCTCACCGTCAGGCGCCGGTCAAGAACCTGGTGGGTGAGATTCGTGAGGGGCTAGCTCAGTTCTACAGCGCACCCGAGGGTTACGAGGTCATTCTCGGCAACGGCGGAGCAACTTCCTTCTGGGACGCCGCTACCTTCGGGCTGGTAGAGAAAAAGGCACAGCACCTCACCTTCGGTGAATTCGGCTCCAAGTTCGCTTCAGCCACCAAGGCTGCCCCCTTCCTCGAGACATCGACCGTCATCTCCTCTGAACCCGGCACCCGCCCGGTAGCGTCCGCCGAGGACGGCGTAGATGTCTACGCCTGGCCTCACAATGAAACCTCCACCGGTGTCTTTGCCACCGTTACGCGCCCTACTGGCATTGCCGATGAAGCCCTGGTGCTGATTGACGCCACTAGCGCCGCCGGCGGCCTGGAGGTGAATGTTACCGAATCTGATGTCTACTACTTCTCGCCGCAGAAGAATTTTGCCTCGGATGGCGGGCTCTGGCTGGGCCTCTGGTCGCCGGCCGCTATCGAACGTGCCCAGCGCATCGGAGCCTCGGACCGCTGGGTGCCTGACTCCCTCAACCTGGTCACAGCGATTGATAATTCCCGCCTCAACCAGACCTACAACACCCCGGCTTTAGCCACTATGATTATGCTCAACGAGCAGATCAAATGGATGAACGAGCAGGGCGGCCTTGACTTTGCCGCTGCCCGTACCGCTGACTCAGCAGGCCGTATCTACAGCTGGGCTGAGGCCTCCGACTACGCCACCCCCTTTGTGGCTAACGCCGATGAGCGCTCCAATGTTATTGCTACTATCGACTTTGCTGACTCAGTGGATGCCGCAGCTGTCGCTAAGGCACTGCGTGCCAACGGCATAGTGGACACCGAGCCCTACCGCAAGCTGGGCCGTAACCAGCTGCGAATTGCCACCTTCACCGCTATTGACCCCGAAGACGTCACCGCTCTGCTGGGTTGCATCGACTACATCGTTGAAAATATGTAACGCTCAACAGCCAACATCTAGAAAGGGCGCCTCACCGAACTTAAAAGTCCGGTGAGGCGCCCTTTCTAGGTGTACAGATTGGAGATGGCCCTAGCGAGGCTGCTGGATCTCGATAGCAGCGGTAACCGGCGGAGCTTCATCCACAGCCTCTAACTCTTCGGGCTCAGGCTGGCGAGGGCGGAGCACCAGTCTGGTGCGTGAATCGCGGTCATAGGCAACGTGCAGGTGCTTGTACTTCATAATCCAAATGAGCCCCAGCAGTGTGGCAGCAAAACCTGCAGCAGAGGCCACACCCAACCCCCAACGGGCGCCGAAGACATCGTTGACCATGCCCACCAGAGGCGAGCCAATAGGCGTACCACCGATGAAAACGGCCATATAAATGCTCATAACACGGCCTCGCATCTCGGGCTCTGTCGTGACCTGCACATAGGCATTAGCCGAGGTGATAATGGTCAGCGCCATGAGCCCCAGAGGAACCAGAGCAAGGGCAAAGAACCAGATATTGGGTGCTAGGGCGGCGAGCGCAGTGGTGATGCCGAAACCGAAGCAGGAGGCGAACATGAAGCGCATGCGCGGGACGTCCCGCCGGGCTGCCAGCAGGGTGCCTGCGACTGAGCCGATCGCGACCACTGAGTTCAGGACGCCGAATTCCCCGGCTCCCTGCCCAAATTCGGTGGTGGCCATAGCAGCAATATTGAGCGCGGTGTTCAGCCCGAAGGTGCCGATAAGGAAGGCAGAGACCATCACGATCATGATATCTGGCCGCTGTTTGAGGTAACTCAGCCCATCGCGCATACGGCTATTGGCTTTGGACGAGCGGGGCAGCTGGCGTAGCTCCTTCTCGCGAATAGCGCAGATAGCTGCAATCATAGCGACAAAGGTGAGAGTGTTGAGTAGGAAGACCGGGCCGGTGCCCACCAGAACCACCAGTAGGCCAGCCACTGCTGGGCCTATCATGCGGGCGGTGTTAAAGGACATAGAGTTCAGCGCCACCGCGTTGGGCAGATCGCGATCAGAGACTAGCTCAGAAACAAAAGTGGAGCGTACCGGCGAATCAAGGGCACCCACCACACCCAGAGCCAAGGCAAAGAGGTAAACATGCCAGATTTCTACGTACCCAGAAAGCACTAGGGCACCGAGCCCCACGGCCAGCAGGGCCATGATGCTCTGCGTCCAGAGAAGAATTTTGCGCCGGTCCCCTCGGTCTGCCAGCACACCCGCGTAAGGGGCAAGAAAGAGGGGCGGGGCGAACTGCAGAGCAATGACGATACCCATTTGGGTGGAATCGTGATCAGAAAGATCATTGAAAACTAACCAGTCCTGGGCGGTGCGCTGCATCCAGGTGCCAATATTTGAGACCAGAGCACCGATAAACCAGATGCGATAATTTAAGATCCACAGTGACCGAAAGGTCTTGGGTTTATCGGTGACGGCGCGCGGGCCGCTGCGTTCTACTCTCACGTAACGTGTTCTCTTTCAGGTTGCGTAGCTCATTCAGCCCTAGTTCATCTTCTATCCATCCTAGAACGATGTGCAGTACTGCACCAGAGGTCACCCTGCTTTAAGCGTCAAGCTTCCTGAGTTTGTTCATACTCTCCACCCTCAAACTCGTCGGCGCCCTCGCCGTCACCATCGTAATCCTCAGGACTCTTGTGATCTTCAGGCAAAACGCGATCCGCCCAGGGCACCCACGCAGGAGCTAGCAGAGCGTCGTCACCGGGCAGCAAGCCAATTTCGCATACCGTAGCCACCTTAGAACGGGGCGCACGGGAGAGAGTAGCAAACCAGAACCAGCCGCGGTAACCGGGCAGGGCGCACTCAAACAGGTGGGTGGTTAGGCGCTCTTCTTCACCGCGCAGGTGATGCACCGGCCCCATTGCGCTTTCAGGTGCGATATCCGCAAGAGCTGCCAGCGCTACGTCCTTGGCTTCAGCCAAGATGGTATCGACTTTGGCGGTCCGACGGCGGCGCGTGCGCTCACCGAGTCGAGGCTCGTTGCGCTGCTCCCCCGAGGTGGCGGGTGCCGTGGTATCTAAAACCTCGGTCACTGGCGCGGTGGCACCGGGGGCGGAGAGTTCTTCTTTTACCTGTTCAGTCATACCCCTATTAAACAGGTTTTGGCCGCCGATTACCTACCCGGCAGGAGAGCCAGCACAGATTTTTGCTCCCACACCTGCGCCCTTGCCCTGTTTTGATACCTTAGAGCTATGTCATCTGAAATTTCCGAGCTACCTTACAGCTCCCTTATTCGTGCCCTGAGCATCGTAGCCGGGGTCTTCACCGCGGTAGGTACCATCAGCGGTGTCACCATGCTCCTTATGAAATGGGACCACAACAGCGCCCCGCAGATTCTCAGCGTGCTACCCATGCTCCTGCTTCCCGCCGCTTTTATCTGCCTCATGGCGGTCCTCTTTCTCGCCGTTTTACGCCGCCGGGCATCCTAGCTATGAGAAATATGAGATGAACTCACTCCCGCAGCTCACATCAGGGGTGCACCAGATAGCGCCCAGCTAACACCCAGAGAAGAGGGGCACAATGGAAGGGTGAACACTAAAGAACCTGAAGCTAAACTCCTTGTTGTTGACGATGAGCCCAATATCCTTGAGCTCCTCGCTACCTCCCTGCGTTTTGCAGGCTTTGAGGTTGTCACCGCAACGAACGGCCGCGAAGCCCTCGATAAAGCCGAGACTGAAGCCCCCGACCTAGCCGTACTCGACGTCATGTTGCCCGATATGGACGGCTTCACCGTCACCCGGAAGTTGCGCAGCTCAGGACGGCTCTTCCCGGTTCTTTTCCTGACGGCTAAAGACGACACCGAGGACAAAGTCACCGGTCTTACCGTAGGCGGTGACGACTACGTCACCAAGCCCTTTAGCCTTGATGAAGTGGTGGCTCGTATCCGCGCCGTGTTGCGCCGCACGCAGCCCCACGTTGAAGAAGATTCTCGTTTGCGCGTGGATGACCTGGTGCTCGATGACGATGCCCACGAAGTTTTCCGCGGTGACCGCGAAATCGACCTCTCCCCCACCGAGTTCAAGCTGCTGCGCTACCTGATGCTTAACCCCAACAGGGTCCTTTCTAAAGCTCAGATTCTTGACCACGTATGGGAATATGACTTCAATGGTGACGCTTCGATTGTGGAGTCCTACATCTCCTACCTGCGCCGCAAGATTGATAACGATCATGACCTGCCCCCGCTGATTCATACCAAGCGCGGCGTAGGCTACCTTTTGCGCACCAGCAAAAACTAAACGAAGGGTGATAGCGGGTTGAAGTCTCGTCTCTCACTGTCCCGGCTGGGTTCGCTGTCCTTGCGCACCCAGTTGGTTCTTTTAACATCCATGCTGATTGCTTTGGCTATTTCGGTCATGTCTCTGGTGGCAATCTCATCTATCCGCGCCCAGATGTTGGATCAGCTGGATGATGAAATTACCGCTAGCTACAGCTATCTGGTGACCGCCGTGTACTCGGACCAGCAGATTTCACGCACCCAGGGCACTTTCATTCCCTACGAGGCTTACCTACTTGATAAGCAGGGTAACACCATACGTCCGGTGGCGACGCTGTCCGACGGTTCATCCTCGCCGGTAATTTCAGGGCTCACCGCAGATGTTGTGCAACGCTATAACCAGACCGCCCTGACGGTTCGCTCGTCCAACGGTCCCAGCGAATGGCGTCTCATTGCCTTTCCGGTAGAGGCGACCGACCAAACTCTGGTGATTGCTGCCCCGCTCACCCAAATCAATGAAACAGTAGCCATTGTAGGGCTACTGACAGTTTTCTTTGGTGGAGCCCTGCTGCTGGCGTCCATAGCGCTCACCTGGGTGATTGTTACCCGAGCCTTTGAGCCCCTAGCCCGGGTGGAACAAACCGCCGCTCAAATTGCCGCCGGCGACCTCTCACAGCGTATCGAGAACTACAGCCCCTATAACGAGCTGGGGCATCTCACCACTTCACTCAACACTATGCTTTCTCATATTGAAGAGGCCTTTGATGCGCAGAAGCGGTCCGAGGTTAAGATGCGACGTTTTGTGGGCGATGCTTCTCATGAGCTTCGCACCCCACTGGTCTCTATTCGCGGCTATTCAGAGCTCTACCGCATGGGGGGTTTACCCAATGCTGAGGCTATCGGTATGGCAATGAGCCGTATCGAATCTGAGTCCAAACGTATGGGGCAGCTGGTTGAGGATCTGCTCACCCTGGCACGGTTGGACGAGCGGAGGGTCGCTGAAAATGCTCGTATTGATCTGCTGAGCCTAGCCCAGGACGCCGCCAATGATGCCTTCGCCACCGCACCTGACCGAGATATCGATGTCATCGGTCTTGAGAGTGCTGAGGCTGTTTCTGCCCCTGTATGGGGCGATGAGCAACGTCTGCGCCAGGTCCTGGCTAACCTCATGACCAATGCCCTGCGCTATACCCCTGAGGGAACTCCCATAGAACTTGCTGTGGGTACAAAAACCGCTCCGGATGGGACGCCGCTATCTACTATTGAAGTGCGTGACCACGGGCCCGGAATTAAGGGTGAGGACGCCCAGCGAGTGTTCGAGCGGTTCTACCGGGCCGATACCTCCCGCACCAGGGAGACCGGTGGCACCGGTTTGGGGCTCGCTATTGTTGCCGCCATCGTGGGGCAGCATGACGGCACGGTAGAGGTTCAGCAGACCGAAGGTGGCGGAGCTACTTTCGTCATTCAGTTACCCGTCTACAGAGACCAGGGGCAGAGCAGGCCTACAACAGCAGGGATGCGCACGGTCTAATCGGGAACCAGCCCTGTGGATAGGGGCATGAGGTATCTTCATATTGCTCACCGGTTCACCAAAATCCCCTTTAAACCAGCATCGCCCCCGTGTTCACGCTAGTCCGGGGGCGGTGCTGTATCCACAGTCTGCCAGCGCCCCGCACTGTAGATCCCTGCCGCCCTAAGGTTGAAGGCACAGAGCAAGCAGCTCTGATAAGTTACTACTATTCTTAGGGAGATTCCCATGGCACAGTTCAACGTCGATGCAGATCTCATCTCAACCAAATCAGCTCAGGCGCGCGCACAGGTGGACACCATTATTTCTGAGGTCAACGGCCTGACCGCCTCCTTGCAAGATTTGCAAGGCTCCTGGACCGGTTCAGCCTCCGCCAACTTTCAGGGCGTGCTGACCAACTGGCGCCATACCCAGCGACAGGTAGAAGATTCTATCGCCCAAATTAACGAAGCCCTTGCACGCGCCGGGGTTAACTACTCAGAAACAGAAATGGCTAATGCCTCTATGTTTGTGGGCTAGTAGCTGGTGAGGCGGCGGTTTCCTGTCGATAGCGCAGCTTCCAGTGGCCAGCTTTGTTCGCATACCAGACACTGGAACGCAGCACCGCACCGCGGGCAGTTTCAACCCGACTGACCAGCAGTACCGCCCCCTCACCCAGCAGCGTAGCTTCAACAGGTGTTCCCTGCCCTGTCAAGGCAAAGGCACGTTCGCGGTGCTCTAGGACAGTTGTTCGGTCTAGAACACGACCGGCAGGGGTCACCCAGGTAAGGTCTTCACTCAGCAAACCGCTGAGTAAACTGCGCGAACCGTACGTTGAGGGCGATGCTAGCTGATGTTCGAGTTGCCGGACCGCAGCCAGTTGCAGGTCGACATCCAGCTCTACGCCATCTGTTACAGGTTTTTCTAGCTTTGCTGTTGCTGCGCTTTCACCGCTAGAAGCATGCGGGGCGGTCAGGTTCTTAGTCTTGCTAAATCCAGGGCCAGTCTTGGGGGTTTGCCCCTTTGAAAAAGCCTGAGCTGCTGCGTTAGCCAGGGAGTCGGCAGCCTCGTTGAGGGGATGCCCGGAATGGCCCTTAACCCACTCAAAGGTATAGGTGCGACCTTCTAGGGCAGCGTCCAGCTCTTTCATGAGATCGACGTTAAGCACCGGCTTACCGTCAGACTTCTTCCAGCCCTTTTTCTTCCAGCCTGGCATCCACTTGGTCAGGGAGTTGATGACGTACTGGCTATCGCACAGTACTTTTAGAGGGCGCTCGGGTACGTGAGCTGTTGCTTCAAAGAGGTCCAGCACCGCTTTGAGCTCACCCATATTGTTGGTGCCGTGCTCCCAGCCGCCGGCTGCCCAAGTGTCAGCATCGATGTACCAAGCCCAGCCTGCTGGGCCTGGGTTACCCAGCGCTGACCCATCGGCTGCGGCTACTATTTCATGCGTCATTGAGGGCACCTCCCCCTGCTGGCAGGGATATTTTTTCAGCCCAGCTGGCTGTGTCCCAACCCAGAGCTCGGGCGAAGGTATCGAATTTGCTGGCAGTTTCTGCATGTTCGTTCATCGGGGCAGAGTCCTTGACGATGCCTGCGCCGGCGAATAAGATAGCGCGGCGAGCGCTCACCCGGGCACACCTCAATACCAGGTGCCATTCCCCGTTGCCCTCAGCGTCCATGTAGCCAACCAGCCCGCCAAAAAAACCACGTTCGAAAGGTTCTAGTTTTTCGATGACACGGCGCGCTAGCTCTGTGGGGGTACCGCAAATTGCCGGTGTGGGGTGGATAGCGCGAGCGCCGTCCAGCGAACTTAAACCGGGTTTGAGGGTTCCGGCGATATCGGTGCCTAGGTGCCACAGCTGAGGGGTCATTTTAAGGCTGGGAGTGGCGGGGATTTTCATATCCAAAGTCAGCGGAGAAAGGCGCTGTTTGATGTCTTGGACCACGGTGGCGTGTTCTGCGCGATCCTTGGCGGAGCGCAGGAGAGCCTCACCGATCTGGGCGTCCTCGGTACTGCCAATAGGTGCGGTGCGGGTGGCTGATCCGGCCAGTGGGCCGGTGCTGAAGCCGTCTGCACCCGATTTGAAGACGAGCTCGGGTGAAGCTCCCATCAGGTATTCCCCGTTGGGGAGTTTCACGCTAAAGACGGTGGCGCGCTGTTGCTGGGCGCGCAGGGTTTCTAGCAAGGCAGGTAGGTTCAGGTCGTTGTCGTAGTCAGCGGTGAGTAGGCGAGCCAGCACTACCTTGTCATACTCCCCGCGGTTCATTGATTCAACGGCCTGGGCAACCGCTTGCCGGTAGCCTGGGTTATCCAGCCCGCTGAGCCGCACCGGTTCAGGCTGCTGACGGATTGCGAGGTTTGGGGTCTCTGTCGGCACCAGGGAGTCGGGGACGGCGAGGTAGGCGGGTTCTTCTGGGGAGAAAGGTACCAGGCCCACTACGCATGAGTTCTTCTGTGCTGCCGTCTCTAGCGCTGAACTTTCGCTGACCGGGGTCATTGCTCCTGATGCACTCAGCGCACTGTGGCCGCGCGCCAGGATGAAGGGCGCAAGCAAGGCGGGTGCGGTCATAGTCTGTTCTTTCGCTAGGGTCGGGAGCAACACCTATTTACGGTACTCCAAAACTGGGGCAGGGCAAACTGGGGATAAAAGACTAAATAAAAACAGCCTAGCCACTCTGGAAATTCCTACCGGGGTACTCTCTACTATTTTCCGTGAGAGAGTGTCATCCCCCCAATTAGCTTCGCTGAAGCAACACGATGGTCTCATAGTGGGTGGTATGCGGGAACATATCCACCAGACGCGCTTTCACAGGCTTAAGCGAGGGCATAGATTCCAGGTCTTTGGCCAACGATTTAGCATTACAACTGGAGTATATAAACGTCTCAATACCGGATTCTTCAATCCAGGTAGCTAGCTCATGCCCAATGCCGCGGCGCGGTGGATTAACCACTACCATTTCGGGCACAGTGCCCTGCTGCAGGGCGAACTCGGTGGCGTCCCCAGCAAAAAATTCTAGATTGGCCAGCCTGTATTCTGCAACGGTGCGGCGGGCAGACTCAATCGCCTCGCTACTCAACTCAATGCCCGTAACTTCTGACGATGCAGGCAGTACCTGCGCTGCGTGAAGGGCGAAACCACCCACCCCGCAGTAGAGATCCCAGAGGCTAGCCGGGGACGCCTGACGCACCCATTCCTGCCCCTGCAGGTAGAGCCCAGCGGCTATCTCGGTGTTAGTTTGAAAGAAGCTTTGGGGCCGCAAGTGTAAGGTGAGGTCATTAACCTGCATGGGCAAGGTAGTACGTTCAGAGAGGGTAATTTCTTCGGGGCCCTCCACCAAAGCAACGTGCTCGCGGAGGAGGTTGACACTTACCACAGCAAGGTTGGGTAAACGCTCGTACAACCAGTGCAGGCGTGAGCGGATGGGCACAATCAGCTTCTTGGAACGCAGCACAAACCTAATCATTAGCTCACCGTTAGCTGATACCGTCACCAAAATATTCTTGAGCTCCCCCTTGCGCTTGGGCACGTCGTAGGGGGTGAGGGACGCCGCGCGAATGAGCTCATCCAGAACCGGTAAGGCGGCTGTGATGGCATGGTCATAAAGGTTACAGCGTCGCAAATCAACGCCACGGCCCGCCCGGTCAATGATGCCTAGGGTAGGCTGATCAGCGCTACCTCCCACCACGATTTTTGCTTTGTTGCGGAAACTCTCTTCGCTGCTAGCCAGCGGCTGGAGCCACTGCACTTCACCAAAAGGTGCGAGCAGACTGCGCGCTTCTTCCTGTTTCTGAGCAAGCTGCACAGCGTAAGGGGTTTCAAGGAGGGTGCAGGAGCGGCAGATGCCGGCGTCAAAGTAATCGCAATTCATAGCCCCACCAGTCTACCTGTCGCTAAACCAACGGGTAGAAAAAGGTTGGCGCCCCACGTTTGGGGCGCCAACCTTAGAAAAACATAATCGCCAAAAAGTCTTTTAGCTAACCGAGCCAAAAGCGATATCTCGCTGAAGAGCCTCAGCGCTCTTCTTCTCAAGCTCTGACCAGCCATCCGCTGCGTGGCACACGAGCAACATAGCCAGCATAGCAACGATAACGGTATACAGAACTAGGTCTACGATAGTGAACATATGCCTCACAGCTTTCAGTTGTCGCCATTGATACTGAGCACCTAAAAAAATCTTTTAAGTGATTTAAAGCATACCCCTATACTCGTTCGGTGTGCAAGGGTTTATCGCGATGTAGTGCCAGCAAGCTACACACGTCAAAAACCCCGCCCCGGCGCCAAGATAGCGCCGGGGCGGGGTTAGAGCCTAGGCTGAAAAACCGGTGAACCGGTCTTACATCATGCCGCCCATACCACCCATGTCAGGGGCGGGAGCTGCACCAGCAGGCTCAGGCTTATTAGCAACAACGGCTTCGGTGGTCAAGAAGAGACCAGCGATGGACGCTGCGTTCTGCAGGGCTGAACGGGTGACCTTGACAGGGTCATTGATGCCAGCTGCCATGAGGTCTTCGTACTCGCCGGTTGCAGCGTTCAGACCGGTACCTGCGGGCAGGTTACGGACCTTATCAACAACGACGCCGGGCTCCATGCCAGCGTTGAAAGCAATCTGCTTCAGCGGCGCGTCGATAGCTACGCGGACGATGTTTGCACCGGTTGCTTCGTCGCCCGTCAGTTCCAGCTTCTCGAAAGCCTTGGCGCCAGCCTGGATGAGGGCAACGCCGCCACCGGCAACAATGCCTTCTTCAACTGCTGCCTTAGCGTTACGCACAGCGTCCTCAATGCGGTGCTTGCGCTCCTTGAGTTCGACCTCGGTTGCTGCACCTGCCTTGAGCACTGCAACGCCACCAGCCAGCTTAGCCAGGCGCTCCTGTAGCTTCTCGCGGTCGTAGTCTGAATCTGAGTTAGCGATTTCGCCACGGATCTGGGCTACGCGGCCTTCGATAGCTTCAGCGTCGCCGGCACCCTCGATGATGGTGGTTTCGTCCTTGGTGACAACGACCTTGCGGGCGGTGCCCAGCAGGTCGATGGTTGCCTGATCCAGGGAGAGACCGACCTCTTCGGTGATAACCTGGCCACCAGTCAGGATAGCGATATCAGCCAGCTGTGCCTTACGGCGGTCACCGAAGCCAGGTGCCTTGACAGCAACGGACTTGATGGAGCCGCGCATCTTGTTGAGCACCAGCAGAGCCAGAGCTTCGCCCTCGACGTCCTCAGCAACAATCAGCAGGGGCTTACCAGCTTGCATGACCTTCTCGAGAACGGGAACGAGGTCCTTGACGTTTGAAATCTTGGAGCTGACGATCAGGATGTAAGGGTCCTCTAGGACAGCTTCCTGGCGGTCAGCGTCAGTGACGAAGTAACCGGAAAGGAAGCCCTTGTCAAAGCGCATACCTTCGGTCAGTTCGAGGGAGAGACCAAAGGTGTTGGACTCTTCAACGGTGATAACGCCTTCCTTACCGACCTTCTCCATTGCCTGCGCAATGAGCTTGCCGATTTCGGGGTCACCGGCTGAGATAGACGCCGTTGCAGCGATCTCTTCTTCGGTTTCAACTTCCTTAGCTGACTCCAGCAGCTCGGCGGTAACAGCTTCTACAGCCTTTTCGATGCCGCGCTTGAGGGAGAGGGGGTCAGCGCCAGCTGCAACGTTGCGCAGACCTTCGCGCACGAGAGCCTGAGCCAGAACGGTTGCGGTGGTGGTGCCATCGCCTGCGATGTCGTCGGTCTTCTTTGCGACCTCCTTGACCAGCTCAGCACCAATCTTCTCGTAAGGGTCCTCAAGTTCGATTTCCTTGGCGATGGATACACCGTCGTTGGTGATCGTGGGGGCACCCCATGCCTTTTCAAGCACGACGTTGCGGCCACGGGGGCCGAGAGTTACCTTCACTGCGTCTGCCAGGGTGTTCAGACCCTTTTCAAGACCGCGGCGTGCTTCTTCATCAAAAGCAATCAGCTTTGCCATGTAGCTTCGCTCCTCCTGGAACATTAGTTTGAGCGCGTACTCTCTGGTGCCCGCGACGGACGGTGCGGCACGGTCTGGACCGGCCGGTGCACCTCACCGAAGGTACGCTTCAGAGTTTTACCCGAAGAACAGCTGACTGTATCTAGATCTAGCACATGATTTAGCAGTCAGAGCCTTCGAGTGCTAAATACAATCTTGGCACTAGTGCGAAAGGTGTGCAAACCCCTGTTGCGAGTGGCCCCTATTTAATCGCCGACAGCGCACAAATTTTAGCGGAGGACGTAGGTGCCGGTAGCCGCATCGAAAATGTAGGTTCCTGCGGGGTCTAGAACGAAGGTTCCCGTGTCGGGCTGGTAAGAGTAGGTGACCACCGGTGCATTGTTAGGGGTATACCCCTGCTGAGGGTTGTATTCCTGGTAGGTATCGGTCGCTGGGTCATAGCTGTAACGGGTTAAGCCGCTAGCGGTCGATTCAGTTGCTTCTACGAAAGTACCTGTGGCAGGGTCGAGCACATAGAGGCCCTGCGCATCTGCCTGGCTGGAAGCCGCCGGTGTGCTCTCGGGCGCTTGGCTAGCTTCACCCCCGCCCTGTTCTTCAGCAGGTTCGGTGGGATCGGCGGTCTCAGCAACATCTTCAAAAGATGCAGCGTCAAAATCAGCGCCCAGCACCACATAGACCAACCCGCTCTCGGCCTCGTAGTCTTGCGCAATGAAGGGTAGTGAGAGGGTGTCTGCTATGTCGTTGGCTTCACTGGACGTGCCCGTAGCAAAATTGACCGTCGACTCGGTAGTGTAGGTGCCAGCCCAGTTGCCGGTGGTACGCACGGTGTATCCCTTGCTCTCAATGAGACGTGCAGCTACGGCAGCGGACCCGGCGGGGGCACTTGAATTATAGATTTCAACGGTGGTGCCCTCGATGTTAAGAGCAGCCGGCGCCTCTTCGCTGGGTGAGGCATTGGAAGAGGCGCTGGCTTCCGCTGCAGCCTCCGGGGAATCGGTGCGGGGAGAGATGACGTACATGAACCCACCTACGAGAAGCGCCAAGACACCGCTGAGTACCATAAGCACCAGCCCACGAGCTGAGGTGGTATTAGCTTTGGGACGCGCCCGGTAGGCGCCTCGGCGTGCTGTTGCTTCATCAATGTCATCGAATTCATCGCGAGGGTAGGGGGACACAGCATCTCTTTCGGGGCAGCAGCGGTTAGGCCTGATATTTCTAGGGTACAGCAGGTCAGCTCAGGGCATCTCGGTGGCGGCGCAGACGGTTCATTAGCAGGGGTTCTGCAGCCACCACTCTGGGGTTATCAAGCATGGAGTTGAGTTGCTGGTAGTAGGCCACGGGACTAAGGCCCAGCTGTTTCTGGATGGCCTGTTCCTTGCTGCCCTGGTAACGGAAACGCCGTTTCTCCAGCTCTATCACAGCTCGTTCTAGCGGTGTGAGCGAGTCAGCGGCTACTTCCCGGCCGGCAGCAGACTCTTCTAGGGGTTCATCATGACCGGCGGAGGCATTCTGTGCAGCAGACAAACGGCGTCCTTCTTTCGGGACTGATAGGTAACTGTACTAATCTTAAGGCACGTAAACCTGCGCCGCTGGACTAAGGGGACCTCTATGCCTGCCAAACCACTGACAGAGATCATGGCCGCTGATTGGGCCGAGGCGCTAGCCCCGGTGGAGAGCAACGTCAGGGCTATGGGTAACTTTCTGCGCGAAGAGCACGCAGCGGGCAGAAAGACCCTGCCAGCCGGTGACGATATTTTTAGGGCTTTTACCTACCCCCTAGCTGATGTAAAGGTCCTTATCATTGGTCAGGACCCCTACCCCACCCCCGGTCACGCTATGGGCCTGAGCTTTTCGGTACATCCAGATGTGCGCCCCATCCCCCGTTCCCTGCAGAATATTTACAAAGAGCTAAGCAGTGACCTAGGCGTAACGCCGCCTGCGCATGGGGACCTTTCAGCATGGAGCGCCCAGGGAGTCATGTTACTCAACAGAGTGCTCTCTGTGGGAGCAGGAAATGCTGGCTCCCACCGCAATCTGGGGTGGGAAACCATCACCACACGCGCCATTGAAGTGCTTGCCCAGCGAGGCACTCCCCTGGTTGGTTTGCTCTGGGGCGCGGACGCCCGCCGGTGCGCCCCCCTATTGGGAGGCTACCCCTGCGTTGAATCCCCGCACCCATCCCCTCTCTCCGCATCCAGAGGGTTCTTTGGCTCCAAGCCTTTTAGCAAGGTCAATGATCTTCTCATGGCCCAGGGCGCTGCACCTGTGGACTGGGCTCTGCCTCACGCGCCTGCTCAGGGCTCTCCTTCGATGTAGAGCCCCCGAAACGGCTGACGAGATAATCCACCAGATAGGTGCCGAACACAATTCCTGTGGCCAGCATCAGCACCGTGGTGCTGGCGTTAGCTAGGCCGTGGAGACCAGCGGTGATCTCTTCACCCTCCAGGAGCGCGTAAGCGGAACGGAAAATGGTGAGGCCGGGCAACATGAACATCATGCCCGGAATATAATATATAGCCGCCGGAGTATGTAACCGGTGCCCTAGAAAAGCGCCTACAGCCCCCACCGTAAGAGCTCCTAGCAGTACATTAACGCGCCCTGCCTCCGCACCGGTAGTAAAAACCAGGCCATAGTAAGCGCCCTGCCCCGCCAACGAGACCAGCGCGCTCAGCATTAGGTTGGCTCCTCTGCCCTGCCAAGCAGCTGCTACCATCACCGAACCGACCACCATGCCAGCCACATTCAGCCAGAGCGGCGGCGGATTGAAGACCGTTCGGTCAACATCAAGAGAAGCATAGTCAAAAAGATTAATCAGGGTCAGTGCGGTACTAATGCCAGCAATAATCCCGGTGAAGTTAGCACCCGTGACCACGAACTTACCGGCAGCCGTCAAAGGAAAGCCGTGCAGGGCGTCCTGCATAGCCGATACCAGGCGGAAGGTGGGCAACAGCATCATGAGCCCGGCAGCCACAATGTGGGGCGCTGACACAACAAACCCCTGCTGGAAGAACCAGGAATCCGTGCTACCCACCCACAGAGCAAAAAAGGTCACCACCCCTGACCCCAGGGCCATGGTGAAAAAGCTGGGTAGACCAAACTTTCCTGCCCAGACCATAGAGAAATTTACCGCAATAAAAACGAAAAAAGAGACAAGAGCAGCCCGCCACGAGCCACCCACACCCAGGGTAAATGCAACGGCCATCAAGAGGTTCCACACCAGCAGCACAGCGGGCGAATAAGGTTTTTTTACCGCGCTAATCTCAGCGAGCTGGCGTTCAGCGCGGGTGCGGGTTACTTGAGCCTCAGTGATACGGTGAATCAGCCGATAGGTGGCTTCCAGGGCAGCATAGTTTTCGGCGCTAGAACGAATGACGCGCACTAAGTTATGGCTGAACTTCTCGGCACCCGACCCGGCGGGAGCCAAGTAATCGCCGCGGCTAGCAGCCTCATCAAACTCAGAAACATAGTTGATTCTGATGGACTGATAGGAGATATCAACTTCTACATCGTGGATGCCGTAGGTGCCGCAGACCGCTACCACCGCGGCGTCCACATCGGCTGAATCTGCCCCGAAGCGGAACATGGTTTCTGCCAGACGCAGGGAAAAGTTGAGCGCACTGCGGGTTTCTTCTTGGAGCTGCACTCGTTGCCGCTGACGGTTGAAGGCGGCGTGAGCGAACTGCCGCTGCGCAACGCGCGCAACGCCGCGCATAGGCACGGTCATAGCCTGCTGCGAGCTCACCAGGATTTTGAGGCCAGCGCGTGCCTTGCTGGTAGGAGTGGAGCGCGTAGGGAGTATCGGACCACTCGGTGCAGAGGTGGAAGGGTAGGACGCCTGTGGCAACTCGGAGCGCGGAGCCTGGGAATTCTCAGTCACGGCCTGTGGTGCACTCTCTCGCAGACCAACTAGCGATCACGCTTTTCGTTGGCGTCAAGGGCGTCATTAGAAAGACGCTGCTGAATGAAGTATTGCATCAGGTAGCTACCCAAAACCACGCCCGATGCCATGGACAAGATGATTGCGATAGCTGCCACCATGCCAGGCAACCCGGTATCGGAGTTAGCCTCAACGGTGAAGAGATAGAGCCCACGGAAGACCGAAAGACCGGGCAAAAGGAAAGTAAGAGCAGGCACATAGAATATAGCTGCCGGGGCATGTAAGCGATAGGCTAGATAGGTGCTCAGCAAACCAATCACCAAGGCGGCAATAGCGGTGTTAGCCCGCCCTGCTCCGGCACCAAAAGTATAACTATAGCCCTGATAGACCCAAAACCCGGCAGTAGCTATAGCCAAAACCCACAACAGGTTATCCCACCGAGCATGAGTGGTCACGGCAAAAGCCAGGGAAGCCACCATAAAGAATGCATAACTAATCACAACCGGCGCCGGTTCAAACCGAGTTTGGGAGATATCCAGCTCCTCAACACCCAAAGCAGAGAGCACCGCCACCGCCGAAGCAAGCCCCACCACAATACCCAGAAAACTCATACCGGTAGACACGAATTTGCCGGCAGCTGTGAGAGGAAAGCCGTTCAGTGCGTCCTGCACCGTAGAGACCAAACGTGCCGTGGGCAGCAACATGATGAGCCCTGCCGCCACAATGTGGGGGGCATTAAGGTGAAAACCCAGATGAGAGAAAACCGAAGTGTCATCAGAAATATAGATGGACGCAAAAGTCACCGTACCAGCGCCCACCGCCATGTTGAAGAAGCTGGGCATCTTGAGCTTAGAGATGAGGCGGCTCACCAGGTGAATCACCAAAAAGACCAGCCCCCCTACAGCCCCCGCTTCCCAGGAACCACCTAGAGCGAGGACGAGGCTGAAAGCTGCCGCCATATTTGCCAGCATAATAACCAGTGGCGAATAGGGTTTTTTGGCTGTATTGATCGAGTGCAGGCGGCGTTCAGCCTTGTGACGGGGCAGACCGCCAGCAGTAATATCGTGAATCAGCTTGTAAATATCGTCAAGGGAGGCGTAGTTCTCTGACCAGGAGCGAACCACGCGCATCACGGTGTGGCTGAAGCGCTCCTTGCTCGGAGAGGAGCGCTCTTTGGCAAGATCATTCAGGTTCAGAGCTCGCGTCTGATCATCAATTTCATCAATGTCTGAGACGTAATTGATGATTACCGACTGGTTGGTGATATCGATTTCAACATCATCTAGCCCGTAGGCGGCACAGACAGCAACAATGGCCGAATCAACGTCTATGGTGTCAGCGCCGTAGTGGAACATGGTTTCCGCCAGCCGCAGCGAAAAGTTCAGCACCTCACGGGCTTCTTCTTTTTCGCGGACAAACTCAGCCCGACGAGAAGCAGCGGTAGCCAGAGCGAAGGGACGTTGCGCAAGACGAGCCACCCCACGCATGGGCTTAGTGAGCGACTGATCGGTGCTGACAAAAGATCTCAGCGTAGAACGCATCCGGCTAGGACGCTTAGGCGTGGTGCCGGTAAGGGGAAGCTGACCGGTGCCGGTGCCCGCAACCGATGGGTAGCTCGCCTGCTGTAACCCGGTGGTAAAAGCCTGTGCCTCTGTATCAGAAGAATTAGGTTGAGCAGCCGGTTTTTGAGCGGGGATGAGAGTCGTAGCCGGGCCAAAGGCCGAATCATGGGCCTGATGCTCAGCTGGAGCAGATACGTCGAAAGCTGAGGGTGCGTTCTTCACCACCTCAGCGGTAGGTGCCGCTGACTGCTGGGCTATTGCCTGGGACGGGGAAAAAGGGCTCCCGCTCGGAGTCGTTACCTCAGTAGTTGGTGGAACCAGGTCGGTGAGTGCATCGCGCAGTTTAGGATCACGCACCTGAGAAAGGGAAACCACGGGGATTCCCTCGCCCCGGTTGCCAACGCCTGCCACCTGGGGGCTAGTATCATCGGGTTTCTCCTGCTGCGGGACGCGAGGCAGCAGCCCGGTAGCACCAAAAGCGCTCTCCTCGGGAGCAGCCGGCTCAGCTTTAACATCAAAGGCAGAGGTAGAAGGGTAGGCCTTTTGCTGCAAAAGAGTGGTAGTGGGGTTCACCGTGAGGTTGCTCCTTCCGTCTCTGCGCTGATTCGCTGATTACAGATCCGCCGCAGTGGCAGGGGGTAAAGAGGTATGTAAAGGGTCTCAGTGGGCTGAACCAAGCTCACACGCGCTGCTGACCCTCTTGCTCAGGCTCGCGAGCTCGCACAGGAAATTCAAGCCAGCCCCGGTACAGCAGGCGAGCTACGAGCTTGGCTCAGCCCAAACCCTACTAAACCTCTCTTTAGTAGAAGGGCTGGCCGGTTTTGCGCACCCAGAGCTGACGCATGACCTTCTCAACCGAGGTGTTCCAGGCTTTGTACTTAACCGGTGAGATCACCTGGTCCCAGACACCCACGTAGTCGATGACGTCCTTGGTAAAGGAGGTCTTGAAGAGGCCCAGACCGTAGTGGTGATGGTCCTTGTTCTTCAGCTGATCCTTGGGCGGGGTGCCGCAGAAGTCGTAGCTGACGATTCCGTGTTCCTTCATGAGGTCGGTCAGAGCGGTCCACTGTACCTGGTGAGAGTCGCCGTACTGCTTGCGGCGGGGTTTGGAGCCGCCGTCCTTGTAGGTGCCCTTATCCCCGTAGTTGATGACGTATGCGCCCACGGAGGGTTCGCCGTCCTCGTAGGTGAAGTAGAGGCGGCCCTGGCCGGCGTTGGCGAAGCTGGTCCAGAAGTCACGGTAGTAGTCGTAGGAACGCAGGTGAACCTTGGCGTTACCCTGCCCCACGGTATCCATGAGAGCGTACATCTTCTTCATGTTCTCGTCGGTTAGCTCTACTCGCTCGACTTTGCAGCCTTCGCGCAGGGAACGGCGCACGGCGTTGCGGCCGCGGGATGAAAGAGATTTCAGAACCTCTTCTTCGCTCTTGTCAGTGGCGAGGATGGCGGTCGAATCGTTGGGCTGAATGTTCCAAGACTTCACCAGGCCGCTCTTTGCCATGTAGGCGTTGATTTCATCGTTAGCGATGATGTCTGGCTCGATTTTGACGGCAAAAACGCTCAGCTTCTCGCGCTGGATGAATTCTTCGTTAG
Organism: Rothia sp. LK2492; assembly: GCF_040946345.1. NCBI lineage: Bacteria > Bacillati > Actinomycetota > Actinomycetes > Micrococcales > Micrococcaceae > Rothia > Rothia sp. LK2492. The sequence goes on from NZ_JAYWLX010000001.1 coordinate 291,308, forward strand.
CTTCAAGGATTGCGGGGATCTCTTCAACACTGTTCACACCGGGGCCCTTGATCATGTACCAGATCTTGCCCAGGGCGGGCACAGCTTTCTCCAGGACCAGGTTGTAGCTGGCGAAGGGGGCAGGCTCACCGTTGATGATGGTGGTGCCTTCGTGGACGAGGTAGAGCGGCTTCCAGCCGTGCTTGGCTTTGACGGAGGCAAAGGAGGCAGACTGCAACAGGTTACCGCCACCGGGGCTAGCGGTAACGTGCTCGTCCCAGGCTGCGATTTCTGCTTCGGTGGCGAAGCGTGCTGTGAATTCTCGCAAGGTCCCTCTTTTTCTGTGGTGCGCGGTGGCGCATGAATTGGGTTTCAGCTTTACAGTCTATCGACTTAGCCCCCACCTATGCACCCCATCTCTACGTGAGATACGCCGGCACACCCGACGCCCTGGGGTAGTCCAGCGCTCTGCCTGACCATAAAGGGCATAAAAATGGCTCCCACCGCACTAGACGGTGAGAGCCATGTAAGACTCTCAAGTCTTATCTACCTGGCGTCGATTAATCGGCGTTGTGATGAGTCAGATGGTCACCGCGCGCGGTGACCTAAGAGCTGACGAATGTGGTGCGGTAAGCGGAGCGAACTGCCGCTACTGACCACCACAACGCACGGCTAAATCTCTACTTATTCGGCGTCGTGGTCAGTCTCAAGAATCTTGACCAGGGTTTCGAGTGCTTCATCAGCGCCTTCGCCCTCTGCACGCAGAACAACCTTGTCGCCGTGCTTGGCACCCAGTGACATCAGTGAGAGGATTGACGCTGCGTCCATTGCCTCGTCTGCGGGTTCACCCTCAGCTGCGATGGTGACCTCAACGGGGAGGTCGGCGGCTGCTTCAGCGAAGATCGCTGCGGGACGTGCGTGCAAGCCTACGCGGCTTGCAATGGTGGCAATACGTTCTGCCATGGTGTTCTCCTTAGACGGGAAAGAAGGTGGATTGTTCTCCACTATTGAGTCTAGAACAGGGTAAACACGTTTTCGCGTGTTTACCGCTTGTTTCAGTGTGATTTATCGAAGAGCAAACGGTAGCTCTTAGAGGCCTAGCTCATCAAGGATGGGCAGTTCGGAGCGGGCTGCTGCCTTGGCTTCTGCAGAGGAAATCTCTGACAGTGCCTTGACAGCAATCTGCTGGGCCTTCTCGCGTGTTACTGACTTGAGAACTGCTGATACAGCGGCCATCGCGCCAGCGTTCATGGAAAGGGTGTCAACACCCAGACCGACCAGAACAACCGCCAGGGCAGGATCAGCTGCAGCTTCACCACAGACCGAGACGTACTTCTTGGTGCCAGCGTTAGTTGATGCGCGCTGGGCGCCTTCAACGGTCAGCTTGATCATCTTGAGGACGGCGGGCTGCCAGGGGTTGTTGAGGTGCGCCAGGTCGCCCAGGAGGCGGTCTGCTGCCATGGTGTACTGGGTCAGGTCGTTGGTGCCGATGGACACGAAGTCAACTTCACCCAGAATCGCTTCAGCGTTAACGGCTGCTGCGGGGGTCTCAACCATGACGCCGCGGGGCTTCAGGCCTACCTCATCCAGCATGTTCTTGAAGTTACGCGCTTCACTGGTGGTTGAGATCATGGGTGCCATGACCCAGATATCAGCGTCTGAATCGTCAGATGCTGCCTTAATGGCTTCAAGCTGGCGGGTGAGGACGCCGGGAACGGTCCAGTCGGTGCGGAAACCGCGTACACCCAGAGCGGGGTTCTCTTCTTCTTTGGTGTTGAGGAAGGGCAGGGGCTTATCTGCGCCGGCGTCCAGAGTGCGGACTACGATGTGCTGTCCGGGGAAAGCGTCAAAGACTGCCTTGTAGCTGGCGGTCTGAGTTTCGATGGAAGGTTCCCTGTCGTGACCCAGGAAGCCGAACTCGGTGCGCAGCAGGCCAACGCCCTCTGCCTTAAGGCCGGCTGCCTTCTCAGCGCTCTTGCCGTCGCCAACGTTAGCGTAGAGGGGAACGGCGTTGCCGTCAGCCATCACACCGTGACCGTCGAAGTCGGGCAGTTCTTTGCGGTTGGCATACTTATCTGCCAACTCGCGGTGAGCTTCGGTGACCTCGGTTTCAACAAGACCCTCGTTGGAGTCAACGTAGACCTCGGTACCAGCTGGAATCTCGGTCACACCCTTAGCTGCAACGATAGCGGGCAGACCAAGACCGCGCGCCAGAATAGCGGTGTGTGCCTGGGGGCCGCCGTCGGAGGTAATCAGAGCGATAACCTGCTTGGGGTCCAGGGTAGCGGTATCGGCCGGCGCCAGGTCAATAGCTGCCAGGATGAAGGGCTCAGCAGAAACCGGAATGCCGGGTGCCTGCTGGCCGGTCAGCTCAGCAACGATGCGGGCGCGGACGTCGTGAATATCGGTGACGCGCTCTGCCATGTAGCCGCCCAGGGCTGCCATCTGATCTGCAAATGAGGAGGCAGCTTCCCACACGGCCAGCTCGGGTGCCTTGTTCTGCGTCTCAACGAGCTTGATAGCGCTCTTGAGCAAGGCGCGGTCGGTTGCCATCTGAGAGGTTGACTTGAGCACTGCCTTGCCGTCGCGACCAGCGTGCTCAGCACGTTCCAGCAGACCGTTCTTAACAGCTTCTGCTGCTGCCTTGATACGTTCAGCGGCTGCCTCAGGTGTCTCATCGGCTGAGAGCTTCAAAGAGGTTGAAGGTGCCTTGATGGGATCAGGCATCTGGAGCACTTTGCCGATGACGCGTCCAGCGTAGACGCCAACACCGTTATAGGTGGTCATACGATTTCCTTTGTTAGACCTCAAAAGAGAGTGATTATGAGTTTATGCGGCGACGGTTTCTTCGGTCTTCTTTGATGAAAGAGACTTCAGAACGATGTACATTAGAGCTGACACTACCGTACCTGCAAGCGCTGCCACAAGGAACATTACGGGGTTATCAACCAGGGCAATAACCCAGACGCCACCGTGGGGCGCGGGCGAAGCCACACCACTACCCATAGCGATAGCACCGGCAACCGCAGCACCCACCATAGAAGAGGGGATTACACGCAGCGGGTCAGCGGTAGCAAAGGGGATAGCGCCTTCTGAGATGAAGGATGCACCCAGCAGCCAGGCTGCCTTACCGTTTTCGCGTTCGGGGGCGGTGAAGAGCTTGGGGCGCAGGGCGGTTGCCAGCGCCATAGCGAGCGGGGGCACCATACCTGAGATGATGACTGCTGCCATGACTTCCTGGCTTGCCTGAGTACCGGATGCAAGGCCTGCAGTCGCAAAGAGGTAGGCTGCCTTATTGACGGGGCCGCCAAGGTCAAAGCCCATCATGGCACCTAGAATGAGGCCCAAAACGATAGCTGAGGTGCCGGTCATGCCGTTGAGCCAGTTCTCCAGTGAGGAGGTAACCCAGGCCAGAGGGCCGCCGAGCAGGAAGAACATGAGGCCACCGGCAAAGAGGGTAGCCACCAGAGGAGTAACCACCACGGGCATCATGGATGCCAACCAGCGGGGCAGCTTCAGCAGTGAGAGCCAGTAGGCACACAGACCAGCGAGCAGACCGGCAACGATACCGCCCAAGAAGCCGCCACCCACCAGCACAGCGACTGAACCGGCGATAAAGCCGGGAGCAATACCGGGGCGGGACGCCAGGCCGTAAGCGATGAAGGCAGCAAGGATGGGAACCATAGCACCCAGACCGAAACCACCGATGGTGTGCAGGGCTGCACCCAGGTAGAGGCTGAGCGGGGTATCGCCCAGGTTGGTCAGTGAAGCACCTTCAAGGATGGCGGCGGGATCGACGTCACCCAGGTTGGGCATAGTGATTGCTTCAAGCATGAAGCCAATGGCAAGAATAATACCGCCAGCTGCCACGAAGGGAATCATGTAAGAGACACCGGTCATCAGTGCCTTGTAGATGCGTGAACCCCAAGAACCGTCCGTTGAAGCGGTCTCTTCTGCATCGGTAGCACCGGCGACTACTCGCTTACCTGAGGGGTTCTCGGCCTCGCGCAGGGCTTCTTCAATCATGACCTTGGGCTCATCAATACCGCGCTTGACGGATGACTCGACGTAAGGCTTGCCGGCAAAACGCTCGCGTCCACGCACGGGCAGGGCAACGGCGAAGACCACAGCATCGGCTTCATCAATTTCAGCCTGAGTGAGCTTCTCTCCACCGGATGAGCCCTGGGGCTCAACCTTGAAGTCGTAGCCCATTTCCTCAGCGGCGTACTTAAGTCCGTCAGCTGCCATGTAAGTGTGAGCGATGCCGGTGGGGCAGTTGGTCACAGCCACAATCTTTTTGCGGGCGGGCTCTCCGGCAGCAGGAGCTGACACTGAGGCGGCAGGAACCGCAGCAGCAGGCTCAGCCTTCTCGCGCAAACCCAGTGCTTCTTCAGCCAACACAACTACCTCATCGCGAGTCTTAGCTTCGCGCAAAGCGGTAGTAAAGCTCTTCTTCATCAGAGAGCGAGCCATCTTTGAAAGAATCTTCAGATGCGCCTCATCACCATCAGCGGGAGCTGCAATGAAGAAAATCAGGTCGGCCGCGCCGTCCTTAGCACCGAAGTCAACACCGGGTGCAGGGCGAGCCATCGCCAGGGTCGGTTCGGTAACGGCCTCGCTGCGGCAGTGCGGAATCGCAATGCCGCCGGGAATACCGGTGTCGGTCTTTTCTTCGCGCGCACGGGCCGCGGCGTAGAGGGTTTCAAAGTCGGTGGCCCGACCTGCGTTGACAACCGCCTGCGTCAGATGCTTAATAACATCAAAGCGGGAATCGCCTAGGTTCTCATCCAGGGTGATGAGATTCGCGGTGATAAGAGCAGACATGTGCTCCTCCTTGGGAGTCTAAAGATACTCAAAGCGCCAACTGCCCGTTTCCCACGTATGCGGGCACCTATCACGGGTTGAGGGCAGGTGTGTGGTTGATAGGTTAAAACTTATAGTTTAGAAATCCAACTGGCGCAGGGTAACTGCGTCGGGAGTGGTGGATCCTAGGGTGGGCACCTGAGTTCCCGGCAGGGACGCCGCGGCGGAACCATGTGCAACCGCTTGCACCAGGCAGTCGGGCAGGGTCTTGCCCTGCTCGTGGGCGATCAGGAAGCCGGCCAGAGAGCAGTCGCCCGCACCTACGGTTGAACGAACCTTCACGGGGGCGTGCACTGCGTGCCATGCACCGTCCTTGGTCACCAGCACCGCGCCGTTACCACCCAGGGTTGCCAGCACCATCTCGACACCGCGGTCTACCAGTTCCTTGGCGGTGCGGGCGGTCAGTTCGGGGCTATCTTCTAGCTCATCTGCCATCTCAAGTTTGCCGACCAGTTCAGCCAGTTCTTCTGAGTTGGGCTTGATGAGATTAGGCATGCCGTCTAGGCCAACCAGCGCATCGCGCAGGGCTACACCTGAGGTGTCCACAGCGATACGGGGAGCTTTTTCACCCAGGGATTCACGGATGGAGCGCCCCACCACGGCGTAGTAGTCACCAGGGACGCCAGCGGGCAGGGAGCCTGCCAGCACCAGCCAGCTGGCATCAATGGTTTCTTTAATCATCAGACGGGTCAGCTGCTGCTGGGCAACATCGTTCAGAGGTTCACCCGGAGCGTTGATCTTGGTGGTGGTGCCATCAGGCTCAACCACGGTGATGTTTGAACGGATAGGGCTGCCGATGGGCATGTTTACGAAGGGAACCTCGGCCTCTTTGAGGCTGGCCAGCACGGGGTCTTCGTTATCTCCGGGCAACACAGCTATAGTCTCAAAGCCAGAGATAGTGAGCGCACGAGCGATGTTGACGCCCTTGCCGCCGGGATCGGACGCCGCGGCCACGGCGCGCTGCACGGCACCGCGCTTGATCTCGTGTTCAAGTTCAACGGTGCGGTCCATACTGGGGTTAGCGGTTAGTGTGACGATCATGCGATCAGTACCTCTACGTTAGATTCTTCAAGCGCCTCAGCAAGCTTGCCCTCGGGCGCGCTGTCGGTGATAAGCGTGTCTACATCTTCAAGCCCGGCGAAGCGCACCAGGGATTCCTGGCCAAACTTGGCAGAGTCACAGAGAAGCACTACACGGCGGGCAGACTTAACGATGGCAGTTTTAACGATTGCCTCGTTAAGACCTGGGGTGCTGAGGCCGAACTCGGGGTCCAGGCCATTGACACCAATGAAAGCGATATCGGGGCGGATGGTCGCAAAGTGGTCAGCCGCCCGAGTGCCTACAGCGGCCCAGGTCATCTTGCGCAACTGTCCACCCACCATATCGAGCACGATACCATCAGCTTCAGCCAGCTTCACCGCGATGTGAAGGGCGTGAGTGATAATCAGACGGTCAGCACCAGATTTGAGGGAGAAGTCGCTAGCAGCAATACGGTCTGCCAAGATTTCGATGGTCGTACCTGCGTCCAGCACCACGGCCCCGGCATCCGAATCGCGCAAGAGCTCGTAGGCTCGCATAGCGATTTTTTGCTTTTCGGGGGTATTCATATTTTGGCGCAGGGCGATGGAGGATTCTACCGAGGTCGACTGCTCAACCGTCACCGCGCCGCCGTGTACTCGGCGCAACTTACCATCGGCTTCAAGCGCTGCTAGGTCACGGCGGACGGTTTCCATCGTGACTTCGTAGCGGCGAGCCAGGTCAGCGCCATTGACACGGCGGGCAGAGGCTACGAGCTTCGCAATCTCGGCACGTCGTTCTTCAGCGAACATGTGTTCATCACCTTAAAAAATTTGGTTTGGGGGTAAACCCTATACACAGTTGATTTTATGTGGGTTTAGTTGGGTACGTCAATGTTCAAAGACCTAGAAGCGTTGTATTACACGCATTCCTTGAGGGTTTGCGTGGGTTTCAAGACAACATGTAAAACCACTAAACCCACAACCCAACCGATAGCACAACCCAGGGAGTTAGCCAACACATCCAGCAGTGAACTGGTTCGCCCGGGCATAAAGTGCTGGATAGTTTCAATGAAAAGGGTAGCGCCCAGACCTCCCAGAGGCACCAACCAGGAGCGAGTAGGGCGCAGAAGTAAGGTAAAGAGCAAGCCACCGGGCATAAATATCAGCACGTTGGAGAGCCATTCCACCTGGGCGTAGCCGAACCAGCGGGGTAAGAGCCCTGAACGGTAACCGGTATGTAGAAGTTCTTGCAGAACGTGGCTGGGCTCCCCCGCGTCAACGTGCACCGGCCAGAATACAATCACAGCAACGGTGAGCAAGTAGCAGGATAGAGCCGCCCACCCCAGCAGTGTGAAAGGTAATCGCACCTAGGGTTTGCCCATCAACAGCGGTTCATTATCAACTGACCAGGACGCCAGCCCCGGCAAATCCACCTGGAAAGGTTCTGCGTTGGCGACCGTGCCAAATTCCTCACCCTGCGTAGCTGAAAGAGCCCGCCGAATGAGGGAACCGTGAGAAACAGCGATGACCCGTTGATTCGGGTAATCACTAACAATTTTGCGCAGAGTCTCAATGCCGCGCAGGTAGACAGATCGCTCCGATTCGACTCCCGCATAAAAGGCATCGGGGGTGCGGCGGGCTTCTTCTGAGATATCTAGCCCTTCCGCTTCACCATAGCTGCGCTCTACCAACCCATCGTAGGTAGCGCTGACCGTGAGACCGAAATCTGCGGCAATAATCTGAGCTGTCTCTAAAGCCCGGCTTAGCGGGGAGGCAACGACCACGTCATAGCTGAGACCACGCGCTTTGAGGGCAGCGGCAGTATCGTGCGCCTGCTGACGCCCCACATCATTGAGGGGAATATCGGAGGAGCCCTGCATCAGACACTGCTTGTTCCAGTCAGTCTGGCCGTGACGGATAAGGGTAAGGGAACCGGTGTTATGCGTAGTCATAGGGTTCTTTCTGGGCGGTGGATCAGCGGCAAAGCAGTTTAGGCGGAGAGGTGTACAGGCAATTCAATGACTGCACCATTCACCGGGATGAGCAGTTCACCGCCAGTGCGGGCCTGCAAGGTGGCGCCAATCAGCATGCCGTGAGCAACCACAATGACGTTCTGTTGCGGGTAGTCAGCTTCGACCTGCATTAGGGCGGCATCGGTGCGTGCCAGAAAGTCTGCCATGGGTTCTATATCCAGGGTTTCCGCCACTACGGCTGCCCAAATCTCAGGGTTGGATTTAGTGCCCTCAAGGCTCCTGAAGGACCGTTCAGCCAGTCCGGCATAGACTCCACCGATTTCTAGGCTCAGAGCATCGGCGATGATCTGTCCGGTTTCTACCGCTCGGCTCAGCGGGGAGGTGACCACCGCGTCCCAGGTGAAGCTCTCACCCCGGTCCTCAGCAAAGGTGCGCAGGTTATGAGCTGCTTCCAGAGCCTGGCCCCGCCCAGTGTCGTTGAGCGGGATATCGGTGGCACCCTGCAGGCGGCGGTCGATGTTCCAGTCAGTCTGGCCGTGTCTGATAAGTACGATAGGCATAGGCTCCATTATTCCAGCACTCTCTCTACCCTGCTGGGTAGAGCCACTGTTAGCTTACTCTAGGCAATCTGTGCCTGCTGCGTAATATCGCCCCCGGGGTAAGGGCTCTTATGAGAGCATTAAGATATGTTTTCTCTTGATACCACTGATACCTGGGCGCCCCACTGCGCTGTCTTTGACTGCGATGGCGTGCTGCTTGACTCAGAAACTCTTTGGAACGACGTCCAAATTGAGCTCTTTGACCATTACGACGTGACCGTGACCAAAGAGCTCGAAACATCACTGATCGGTTCGGCAGCAGAAGACTTGGCTAAGGTCATTACCCGCCTTTCACCCCAGGCACAAGGCAAAGAAGACTTCTATGATCAGGTGCTCGCCCATGTGAAATCCACTGAGCTAGAGATTCTGGACCGCGGGGTTGTACCCATCCCGGGCACTCTTGACTTCATCAAGAAGCTAGCGGCTCATATTCCCGTAGCGGTTGCTTCTAATTCATCTGGGGAATTACTGGCCGTGAAAATGCAGAAATTTGGCTATGCAGATATCGTAACCACCTGGGTATCTTCCAGCGATGTGCCCTCACCGAAACCATCGCCCGATATCTACCTTGAAGCAGTACGCCGTTTAGGGTTTAGCCCCGAACAAGCTCTGACGGTAGAAGATTCCGTTACGGGCATGATGGCAGCAACCGGCGCAGGCACTCGCTGTCTGATTTTTACTCCCGAGACACCGGAACAAAAAGAACTCCTCACGGCGGGAATTGGGCGCTTTGACTCTTTCAAGGACGCAGATCTTCTCGCCCAGGTAGACCGCTGGCTCGCCAGCGAAGCATAGCTAGCAGGTTATATAGACTAGCCAGAGAGAGGGAGGGCAACGATGCCTGAAGAATCTGAGCGCGATCAATCGCGTTTTGGTAAGCGCCTTGAGGATCTTAGTGAGGACGAGCGCGCCTATTACAGGGACTTCCTGCCGCCCTCTCCTACTCCCACCACCAGTACCGCTGATGATCCGGTCGGGCAGCACTCTGCTCGGAAACCTAGGAAGCCGCTGAGCCGCTGGTTCTGGTTTCCGCATACTCTGACCGGGCTTGCCCTCATCACGGCTCTAGCCAGTTTTACGGTGGTGCCCGCTGTTTACTCTGACGTGTCGCCGGAGCTTCGCCGCAACTATGTAATTATGTGGGCTGAGCTTGCCTTCTTCTTCCTACTCTTCGCAGCTCTGCTCTACGGTATCTTCACCCTGGCCCGCTTCACCGACCACGATGATGAGGACGACGACCGGCTGGTACGCCCCACCGACTATGCCGAGCGTCTCTACGAAAAAGACATAGCCCGGACGCAGAAGAACTTGCCCGACTCCGGTTTCTACGACTCATCCTGGGTCAGCGGTAAGAAAAACTAACCACCAACAAAAGGCCGGTCTCCTCAGAAGAGAGACCGGCCTTAGACGTGCGGGGCAAGCCCACCTGCCCTGACTAGCGGCGCATGACCTTGCGGGCCAACATGTTGCCCACCAGCTGGATGAGCTGCACCAGAATGATAATGACGGCAACGACGCTCCAGGTGATGACCTCGTTGAAGCGCTGGTAGCCGTCCACCAGAGCCACCTTGCCCAGGCCACCGCCGCCGATGTAGCCTGCCATAGCAGACATATCGACCACGCCAATGACCAAGAAAGTGTAGCCCAGAATCAGCGGGCCGAGCGCCTCGGGGATCATAACCGTGAAGAGGATGCGCATCTTTGAGGCACCCATAGCGCGTGCTGCTTCAATCACGCCGGGGTCAATAGAGACCATGTTCTGCTCAACAATGCGGGCAATAGCAAAGGTCGCGCCGAAAACCATGGCAAAGATAGCCGCATTAGCACCCAGCCTGGTGCCAACCACCATGGAGGTCAGCGGGCCCAGAGCAGCCAACAAAATGATAAAGGGGATGGGGCGAACGATGTTCACCACGACATTAAGCACGATGTTAACGAAGCGATTGGCCAGGATGTTGCCCTGGCGGGTGGTGTAGAGCAAAAGCCCCACCACCAGGCCCAGGAAACCGGCAATGAGCATGGTGAAGGACACCATGTAGAGAGTTTCGCCCAGGGCGGGGACCAGCTTATCGGGCACAAAAGAGGCCCAGTCGACCGAATTAGCCGCCAGCAGTTTACCTTCGCTCGTGTACATTAGCGTACCTCCTGCACGCGGGTTACGGTTTTGAGTTCAGCAACCGCCGCATCAATGCTGATGACATCGCCGATTAGTTCCAGGGTGAGGTTACCGTAGCTCTTACCCTGTAGGGTTTCTAGACCACCTTGCACAATGTTGAAGGAAACATTGCGGGATCCCAGGTAAGAGAGCACCTTGCCGATGCTAGTGTTCCCCTCGGTGATTTCGATGTTGATGAGATAGCCGCGGTGGCGTCCTTTGAGTTCAGCAGCTTCGCCACCCACGGGAGTAGTTTTGACGGCCGTACCCACAAAGCGCTTGGCAGTGGCGGTCTGGGGGTTAGAGAAAACATCGTAAACGTTGCCGCTCTCTACGACCTTGCCCAGCTCCATAACTGCCACGCGGTCTGCAATGTTTGAGACGACGTCCATTTCGTGCGTAATCACGATGACGGTGATACCCAGCTCGTGATTGACCTTTTTAAGTAGATCCAGCACCTCAGCGGTGGTTTCTGGGTCAAGGGCACTGGTGGATTCGTCTGCTAGGAGCAGGGAAGGTGAAGTGGCCAAGGCACGGGCAATCCCCACGCGCTGTTTCTGACCGCCTGATAACTGATCGGGGTAGTTATTTGCCTTATCAGCAAGACCGACGAACTCCAGTAGCTCGGTGACGCGCGCAGCGCGTTTGTTCTTATCCCAGCCAGCTACCTTGAGCGGGAACTCAACGTTACCGGCTACAGTGCGTGAGTTCATCAGGTTGAACTGCTGAAAAATCATGCCAATGTTGGTGCGGGCTTCACGCAGCTGGGATTCGCGTTTACCAGCAACCTCAAACCCGTTGACGGTCAGGGAGCCACTAGTAATGGATTCAAGCCCATTGATGAGCCGCACCAGCGTGGATTTACCGGCACCGGAATAGCCGATGATGGCAAAGATTTCGCCGCGGTTGATGGTCAAATCGACGTGATCAACGGCGGTAACAGTTTTCTTGCCTACGCGGAATTCTTTGGTGACGTTCGACAGGACGACCATGGGTTCAGCTGCCGAACGTGACGATACAATGTGGTCTTCGGTCATGGTTTCTCTTCAGTAGGTAGGAGCATCTTGGTACTAAAGCCCTGGATGCCGGTCAGGCAAACGCAGCGGTAGCCTAGTTGGGCTACCGCTGCGGCTGCGTGGCGCGAGCTAACTCAAAGCGACAGACTCGGGGCGTTTTAGCCGCGTAGCTTGTCTTCGAGAGTTGCCAGAGTTGAGCGCAGCTCTTCGAGGTCGATATCTACCTCAACAGCGGTACCCTGAGTCTCTTCTTGCACAGCCTGCAGCACAGCATCGGTGTGGAAGATTTCAACAATTTTCTTGTAGGTCTCATTATCAGCCTCATCAGCCTGAGCTACGAAGAGGTTGACGTAGGGGCGGGCGCTCTCGTTGGCGGGGTCATCCTGAGCCAGCGCGTTCTTGGGGTCAAGACCCGCATCCATGAGGAAGTCGTTATTGATCACTGAAGCATCGACCGATTCCATTGAAATCACGGTCTGAGTAGCGTCAACCGGGGTGACCTTGACCTTGGACGCAGCTGAGTCTACATCGTCAATGGTGGGGGTATCCACTTCGCTGGTGAAGCTAACCAGGCCGTTAGCTTCCAACAGTTTCAGGGCGCGGGCCTCATTGACAGTGTCATTGGGGATTGCAACCTCGGCGCCGTCAGGCAGATCGCTAATTGAGCTGTGGGTGGTGGAGAACATGGCCATGGGGTAGATGACGGTGGGGCCAACGATTTGCAGGTTGTCATCGTTCTTGACGTTGTAGTCAGAGAGGTAGGCAATGTGCTGGAACCAGTTCATGTCGATATCCCCGGCATTGAGGGCAGGGTTGGGCTGGGTGTAGTCACTGAACTCAACGAGTTCTACATTAATGCCCTCTTCAGCAGCAACTTCGACCAGTTTCTTGTTGGAATCACTGGAACCGACTACACCGATGCGAACCGTTTCGTCGCTAGATGATGCTGAGTCAGATGAGCCGCAGGCTGCAAGACCGAATGCTAGGGGTACGAGAGCCAAAGAGGCAACAAATTTCTTCACGGCTATGAATCTTTCTGCTGGGAAGTATATGAGGTGCGGTCACGCTCAGCCTCTAATGTCTTCAAGGTGCTGAGGTGGTCCCTAATGTCCGCCGCTACTGCGGCGTCTTTTCCATTAGACCATTAGAGAGCTACCGCACCCCTATGTGACCTGCTTTTGCGGTCTATTTCACGCCTTAGTGCGCAACATAAAGTTACCTAGTAACACAAGGTAACATTTAGTGGTTGTGCACGATGGTCAGCCGCGGTAGCCCTGAAGTCATATCTAGTGTTTTCCACCCAGCCGTGCTTCGATGTTTTCGCGCACCTTGCGGCGCAGTGTCTTCCCCAACATAGAGCGAGGTAGATCCTCGACCTCGTAGTAATTACGGGGCACCTTGTAACGGGTGAGGCGGGCACGGCAGTGCTCTTTGAGTTCTTCGGGTTCAATAGCGTAGCCCTCAGTAGGAATAATGGCCGCGGTTACGGTTTCTCCGCCAGAGGCATCGGGCAGGCCCACCACAGCGCAGTCAGCCACCGAGTCATGCTGTTTGAGTACATTTTCAACCTCGGTCGGTGAAACATTGAAGCCGCCAGTAATAATGACTTCTTTGATACGGTCAACGATTTGGATGAAGTAATCCTCATCGAGTTTCACAATATCCCCGGTGCGAAGCCAGCCACCTTCAACCAGGGTATTACTAGTATCTTCGGCGCGCTTCCAGTAGCCCTTGAAGACCTGCGGACCGCGCACCCAAAGTTCGCCTTCCTCACCGTGGGGGACGTCCTCAAGGGTGTCGGGGTCTACCACCCGGATGTCAGTGGAAGGGAAGGGTATGCCGATGGAACCGGCACGGCGGCTGTCGTTGAGCGGGTTGCAGGAAACTAAGGGGGCGCATTCAGTCAGACCGTAGCCTTCCACCAGCATGCCACCGGTAGCTTCTTCCCATTCAGCAACCAAATCGGTGGGCAGGTGCATGGCTCCTGAAACTGACGTGCGGATGCCGCGCAGAGAGACGCCGCGTTTCTTGGCTTCATCTAGAATACGGCGGTAGACCGGCGGCACCGCGGGCAAGATGGTGGGCGGTGTTTTCTTCATTGCCCTGAAAATGAGATCCATGTCGACGGTGGGAAAGAGCACCACACGGGCGTGGCAGACAGCGGCTACCGTCTGGCCCAAAGTCATACCGTAGGCGTGGAAGAGCGGGAGTACCGCATAGATAACGTCGCCGCCCTGGGGCTGAATGTAGGCTTCGCCCATGCGTCCGTTGGACTCCAGGTTGCGGTGGGTGAGCATAACCCCCTTGGGCAAGCCCGTGGTACCTGAGGTGTATTGCAGCAGGGCCAAGTCGTGGGCGGTGGGGCGGTGGTGGTCAGCGGCAACAGGCTCGTTTTTGAGCAACTGGCGCCAGGGAGTTGTACCCTTAGCTACGCCCTCCAGCTTCTCGCGGGAGGCTTTGAGCTTACCTACCGGCAATTTCAGGGCGGTACGCATTAGACGCGGCATCTCTTCAATCATGTTGACCGCGAAGATGTGCTTGGGCCGGATATCGCTGGGCAGAGAGGTGACGTTATCTGCGATTTTGTCCCAGACAATAGCTGCCTTAGCGCCGTGGTCTTCGAACATGTGGCGCAGCTCAGCAGCGGTGTAGAGGGGATTATGCTCGACCACCACAGCACCCAGACGCATGATGGCGTAAAAAGCGACCATATGTTGCGGGCAGTTAGGGAGGACGACGGCCACCCGGTCCCCGTGTTGGATACCGGCTTTGCGTAGGCCCTCAGCTACCCGCAAAACTTTCTCTCCCAGTTCACCGTAGGTGGTGGTGGCGCCGAAAAATTCTAGGGCAATCTTCTGGGGGTGCTCACGCACTGCATCTGCCATCAGGTGGCTGAGGGATGTCTCTGGTAATTCTACATTGCCGGGGGTGCCGAGGCTGTAGTTCTTTTGCCAGGGTCGGTGGGCGAGCGGAAAATCGTTGCTCTGGTATGAATTTTCGACTGTTTGCATACACACGATTGTGCCACAGCACCTTTATTACTGACATACTGGGGGTATGGCTCGTAGACGAAAAGAAGACATCAGCCCCGAGGAGTTTAGGGAGCTGATGCGTGAAATTAACAAGCGCATGATTATTGCCGGTCTCATTGTGATTATGGCGGGTCTACTCATCATCGGCGCTCTTGCTCTGTGGGGAGGCCCCAATGGTTAATTGGCAACAAAAACGAGAAGGCAAAAGCGTCTTTGAACAGATGACGGCGGGTTATGCTTACCGGCCCGATGATGAGTGCGTAGACCTTCATATGAGAGTAACTCAGCTAACTCAGGTCTACGCTCAGCAATACTACGCCTCAGATCCCACGATGACTGAAACACTTAATGAGATGGTGGGGTCCCTGGGCGAGGGGTCAATGATTCGCCCCGCTGTCTCTTTCGATTACGGCGTCAATACCCACATCGGAGCTGGTTGCTTCTTCAATTTTGGTTGTATCTTTTTGGACGTAGCCCCCATTACTTTTGATGATGGTGTGCTCGTTGGGCCTAATGTTCAGTTTCTGACACCCACCCACCCCCTTAACCCGGTAGATCGTAAGGCACTGTGGGAGGGTGGTTTACCCATCACTGTAGGCCGCAACGTCTGGATCGGCGGAGGCGCGATTATCCTCCCTGGAGTCACCATCGGTGAGAACGCTGTGATTGGCGCTGGAGCCGTGGTGTCTAAAGATATCCCAGCCAACGCCGTAGCGGTGGGTAACCCCGCTGAGGTGGTGCGGTATGTGGCTGAGGATGAGCGCCCTACCGACCCCAACCATCAATATAGCCCGCAGGCTCTGAGCCTCGCTTAGTCCTTCCTGTATCCTCAACCTATCTAGCAAAAGGAGTCTCGAGGGTGTCCCAAGATTCTAGCCGTCCCTCCCCTAACAGTTCCGGCGACTGGGAGGCAGTATTCAACGACGCTGATCCCACCCGGGTGCTCCCACCCTACTCATCAGAGCAGGGTGCTAACGCAAGCAGCCCGCAAGCTACCGATTCATCGGTGTCAGCGGTGCGTTATCAACCCGAACTTGCCCCTTCTGCTGCGGAGTACTCTGCACCTGCTGCCCCTACCGAGGTGCGGAGTTCGGGCCCAGCTCAGAGGGCAGCCTACAGCACGGTCGAGGCGCCAGCCCGTCGCAAAGGCAAGCTGACCCCCTACCGAAGAGTTCAGTTCATCCCCGCTTTCCTGGGTGCTCTCATTGCGCACGGCATGCTTACCCTGCTCTTTCAGTTGGCAGCCCCTCTTTTAGTGGCAGCTGGGCTGAAAAGCTATGACACCCCAACCCTCGTAGCTCTCGACCTTTTCAACGCCGATGCTAGATCGACAGCCCTTCCCTGGGCCATCTTCCTTGGGATCTGCTACATATTTGCTTTCCTTGTAGCAGGCTATGCAGCTGCACGTATGAGCGTGGTAGCTCCGGCGAAACAAGCTCTAGGGGTACTGATGATGACCTTGCTGGGCATGCTGCTGGGCTCAGCCATCGCTTGGCTAGCATCCCTAGCAAACGTAGATGTGCAGCCGTCTTTCGCCGGCCATCTTTTTATGGAGCGAGACTTTGCACCTGGGCTACTCACCCTACTCAGTGTGCTGGCCCTCGCTTTCTTCGCAGCCTTGCTAGGGGCCTTTATGGGCACATCCTACCACCGCAAATTAGAGAATAGCTGGAGCGAATAAGTCATAAATGGTGCCCTAGGGGACACCGACCCTTCACACTATAGTTCCCAAACGGGTCGCCGCTATTTTTGCCTGTAAAGTATTTCAAGAGTAAAGAATAGAAGATGGCCCTAGTGACACCAATACACGGCGAGGCTAGGGGTGAGGCTGTCACAGGCACGCCACAAACGAAGTAGGTAAGTATGAGCGTAGTACGGGTAGGAATTGTAGATGATCACGAGGTTGTCCGTGAGGGCATGCGAGCGGTCGCATCCGGAGCCAGCGAAATTGAACTAGTGGCTGCAGCTCCCACCGCCTCTGACCTTCTGGTAGCTCTGGGCAGGAACCTTCATGACCCGTCGTCGGCTGATTTGGGTAAACTCAAAAGGGACTGCGATGTCGTGCTTCTTGACCTTTCTCTACAGGATCGTTCACGTCCCAGCGAGAACGTAGACATCCTTCAGCGCGCTGGCATCAAAGTTCTTATCTTTAGCATTGGTGAGAACCCCTGCTTGATTCGTGAAGCGTTGAAAGCAGGTGCTTTAGGACTGGTTCGAAAGTCCGAGCCGTTGGAGCATGCTCTGGCTGAAGCAAAAAATATTGCCGACGGTAAAGCCGTGGTGACCAAAGAACTAGCAGCAGCTATCGATGGTGATCCAGAGTTCTCCCGGGCCAGCCTCTCCCCCCGCGAGCAGGAAACCTTGCGTCTCTACGCTTCCGGTTTTGCCCAGGTTCAGGTAGCCCGCCGCATGGGCATTAAGCAGTCTGCTGTAAAAACCAACATTGACCGTATCCGCGAAAAGTACGCCCGTGTAGGCCGGCCCGCCCCCACCAAGATTGATTTGCGCATCCGTGCTATCGAAGATGGTTTGGTTGATTCTATGGAAGATACTGAGAGCGCCCAGCGGTACCTTTAAGGCACCACCCACTCCCGCCCTCCCTACAGCAAGGAAACGCCCTGTCTACCTCTACCGGTGGTGCTTCTCGGGATTTAACCCGCGCTCTTCAGCCATCCCGAGTCGAGCGCATACGTTCCTTCTTTCTCAAGCCCCTGTCACTAATCTCTGACCAGCAAAGTCTCATGGGGCCTAGTTCTTTCGGGCTCTACTGCTCCCTAGAAATTATCTATGCTCTGATCGCTACCGCCCTGGTCTTCCAATCCTTAGCGAATATCTCAGGGGCGTACGGGCGAGACTCTTACTGGTATCTCTTCTTCATCCCTGTCACCCTAGCTCATGGTGCCCTCCTGATTTTCAATGGAGTGCGCAAAGAAATTAGCGCTAAAGCGGTGAGTTTTATGCTGATTATTGCCTACGGCGCCTATATAACCTGGCCCTTTAGCGAAGGAGCCCAACTATCGGCTATCCCCTGGTCCTGGCTTTTCGGGACCTACGCCATGCTTGTTCCTGCCTTTGAAGAGACCTCTCGAGGCAGTTATCTTCACAACTTCGCCATTCCCTCGTCTCTCATTGCCAGTTCCTTCGCCGCCCACTGGCTCACCGGCGCCCCCCTAGATTACGCAGGTCTCACCAGCCGCGTAGCCTTTCTAGGGTTCTTTTGTGCACTGCTCGCCGGGTTTGCTCGCTTTGCTCTCAACGCTGTGAGGGAATCAGACAAAACCTACTACGAAACTCTCTCGGCCCAGCTTTTGCTCAATCGGTCAAGGGATTACGCCAAAGACCTACAGGACTTTGACAAACTGGTTCACGATAACGTCATGGCCGCTCTGCTCGATGCCAGCCGGAACTTAGGTGAACTGCCTCAGCGCACCCGCCTTCTAGCCCGCCGCGCAATCACTGTGCTTGAAGAAGAAACTCTTAAGCTCCCGCCTCAGCAGCCCATCACCTTCCAGCAACTCACCGAGCAAATAGCGGAAGGGGTGGAACCGTGGAACCAGCGCTTAAGGTTCGTGCCGGATGTCATGGGGAAGCACCCCCAAGCGTCCCCTGACTCAACAATGCCCTACGCTACCGCCAGAGCCTTCACCTATGCAGTGACCGAGGCAGTGTCTAATTCAGCCCGCCATTCAGGAACTCGCACCACCATTATCAGTATTCGCACCGAGATGAGGCGCCCTTTTAGGTCCACCCGATCCGATGAAGTGCGCCCCTATATTCTCTGCACCATCACAGATAAGGGTCAAGGTTTTTCGATGAGTGACCTAGATTTTCACCGGTTGGGTGTGAGGGTATCAATGCTACGCAGCATGGAAGAAGCCGGTGGCAAGGTCACTATCAATTCAGCGCCAAATAAGGGAACCACGGTTGTGGTGCAGTGGCCCAATGAGGAATCCAATGCTGGCTAAGTATTACCACTCCAGCGTGCTGTTGAAGGTCTTTGTTGCGGGCAGCTTACTCATCATCACTGCCTTCGCTATCTGGTATAACTTTTACACGGTCATTACAGCTCCGCATTGGGGGACCATCCTAGGAGCCTACACCCTGGCGATCTGCCCTATTTTTCTTCCCACCCACCGACTAGAACTTCCTGAGTATCTCCCCCCACTCGTCGTGGTACTGGGGCTTTCCAGCGTGAAGATGACCCTGACCGCTATCAGTCACTGCCTGACGTTCTTGAGTCTTTCCTGGCCGCTGATGGCCTACACGGCACTAGCTTTGGGGCTCATTTTACGGCGCCGCAGTTTCTATGGGTGGCTTTTCTTCGTCGGTTTCAGCGTCCTGGTTCTGAGCAAGCATACCCGCTACTTCGATTCCCGGCTCACGCTGGCTACCGAGTTTATTATTCCCGTCTTACTGATGCTGATCGCCATGATTGTCCCTCGGCAAATTGAGCAGGCAAATTCTAAGACCCAGCAGGCACGCGGTATGCGAATTATCGCTGATGCTGACCGCGCTGAAGAGACCGGCATAGGAGCGGTGTCGTCCCAGCGCGTTCAAGAAGTTCGAGTGCTCACCGAAGACATGCTCTACCGCATCGCCTATAACCAAAGCCCGGTAACACACGACGAGATGAACAGTTTTAGGTTCGCTGAAGCTCAGCTACGCGATACGATTCGCGGGAGATATATCGTTAATCGACAGATTCTGGATGTAGCGTGGCTTGCACGCCAGCGTGGAGTCAAAGTCGATATCTTGGACGAACGCGGCTCCAGCCTTCCTAGCAGAGTGGCCTCTGCACTCACCCACTGCGCCGTGGACCTGTTTGAGAGTGCTTCAAGTGGAACCATCACCATCCGGGCCTTCCCCAGTGATGACCCGTGTGCCGTCATGCTAGTGCACGATGGTAACTCTGAGGACGATGAACCAAGCGCCATCGAGATCTCCCAAACAGGTGACATCGAACGTTTCTAGACACGCCTTTTTAGTTTCCGCATAAATAAAATTTCGTCACTTTGCCCCTCAGAAAACTCTTATAAGCAACACCCCTGCTTTTCTATAACCTTGATTTTCCGCGGGTTTTCCGCGGGTTTTCCGCGGGTTGTCCGGGCGTCTAAACTTGTAAAAGAAACTATTGTCATCACAAATGATGACAAATAGAGATTCAATAAGTGGGATATGATGAAATTGGTTTATGGGTGGTATTGAGTCGGGGGACTCAAAGCACCGGCGACGTTGGGGGACTGACCCGGAGCGTTACCCACCCGATAACCCAACCAGGTATCTTGTGAAGATTGCTGGTAGGTTTGATCCTACCTCCCGCATTTCTAGGGAGATGATGCGGGATTCTTAACACTCTTCACACCTTGCCACGGTCCCACCTCTTTCCCTTGAGCAAGGCTTTACAGGCTTCTTCCTGTAACGCCTTACTTAAGCTCATAGGTGGCACCGAAAGACCCAGTCTGCTTTACGCAGACTGGGTCTTTTTTGTGCCGGTTTGCCCCGGCCCCAGGCTTCATTCCCTACATGTCTAGGAGGAGAGCCGGTTCTTCCAAAATAGAAGCAACATCGGCCAGGAAGCGGGCAGAGAGATCTCCGTCCAGAATACGGTGGTCGAAGGACCCACCCAGAGTGGTGACCCAACGCGGGATGACCTCACCGCTCACTACCCAGGGCTTCTCTTTAATAGTGCCGAAGGCAATAATGGCAGCTTCACCCGGGTTGATAATCGGTGTTCCGGTGTCGATGCCCAAGGAACCAATGTTGGTAATAGTCATGGTGCCGTTAGACATCTCTGCCGGCTGAGTTTTGCCCTCGCGCGCGCGCGCGGTGAGATCGTTGAGTGCTATAGCCAACTCCCTTAGGTTCAGTTCGTGGGCATTTTTGATGTTGGGCACCATCAGACCGCGAGGGGTAGCTGCAGCGATACCCAGGTTCATGAAGTGCTTGATCTGAATTTCGCTGTCCGTCCAGGTCGCGTTGACCTGAGGGTTGCGGGCAGCAGCCCAGATGACGGCTTTGGCTAAGATGAGCAGCGGAGTTACCCTGATGCCTTCAAACTGGGGTGACTTCTTGAGTCTCTTGACGAACTCCATGGTGCGTGAAGCGTCCACATCTACGAAGATGGAAACGTGCGGTGCACTGAAGGAAGACTTGACCATGGCAGCAGCGGTCGCCTTACGCACGCCCTTAACGGGGATACGCTCAATCCGATCATCGCTGATTTCTGTTGCCTGCCAGAAACTGCTGGGGCTTG
This sequence comes from Rothia sp. LK2492, assembly GCF_040946345.1. Taxonomy (NCBI): domain Bacteria; kingdom Bacillati; phylum Actinomycetota; class Actinomycetes; order Micrococcales; family Micrococcaceae; genus Rothia; species Rothia sp. LK2492. The sequence goes on from NZ_JAYWLX010000001.1 coordinate 312,197, forward strand.
CTCCCGGCTGAGTGGCCTGAGGCAGAGCCATATGTGCGGCGTAGTTGAGAAGGTCTTTCTTGGTGACCTGCCCTTGCGCACCGGTGGGTAGAACATCGTGCAAATTGATGCCCATGTCTTGGGCGGCCTTACGAACCGGCGGTTTAGCCAGGGCATGGGAAGCAACATGCTTAGACGGTAGCGGGAAGGATGCCGCGGGCTCAGCAGAGACGGGCTCAGGGCGCTTACGAGCGCGGCGCTTCACCGAGTCAGCCTTGGGGCCAGAGCCCACCAGTGCCGCCTGCTGCGCGCCAGCGCCCTTGGCGTCGCGAGAAGCAGATTCAGTGGTAGCCGGGGTAGCGTTCTGCTCAGGGGCTGCGTCCCCTGCAGAGATAGCGATAATAGGGCTCTCTACCTCTACGGTCTGCCCTTCTTCTGCCATGAGTTTCTCTACCCTACCGGCATAGGGTGAGGGCAACTCAACCACTGATTTGGCGGTCTCAATTTCAACGAGGACGTCATTGACCGCCACTGTATCGCCGACTGCGACCTTCCAGCTGAGGATTTCTGCTTCGGTGAGGCCTTCGCCTACATCGGGGAGGTTAAAAATTTGGGACACGGTTTAACCTTTCGTTTCTAGTAGGCAAAGGAGCGGTCGACGGCATCGAGCATACGGTCAATGCCTGGCACGTATTCTTCTTCGACGCGGGAGACCGGGTAGGGCATGTGGAAACCACCCACCCGCAGCACGGGCGCTTCTAGGTGGAAGAAGCAGCGCTCTGAAATGGTCGATGCGATATCGGAGCCGATGCCACCAAAAACCGGAGCTTCGTGGGTTACCACCAGGCGCCCGGTTTTCTCTACCGAGGCAATAATGGTGGGAAAGTCCAGGGGTGAAAGGGAACGCAGGTCAATGACCTCGATGCTCCGGCCGTCCTCTTCTGCTGCCTTAGCTGCGGCTAGCGCAACCGGAACTAGGGGCCCATAGGCAACCAGGGTGAGGTCAGTGCCTTCGCGCACCACCTGGGCTTTGAAGGGATCAAAGCCGGTGTCGGTGAAGTCTACTTCTCCCTTGGACCAGTAGCGGCGCTTAGGTTCGAAGTAGATCACCGGGTCTGGGTGGGCAATGGACTTGCGTAGCATCCAGTAAGCATCGTGCGGGTTGGAGGGGGTCACCACGCGTAGGCCCGGGGTGTGGGTGAAGAGGGCTTCGGGTGACTCTGAGTGGTGCTCGATAGAGCCGATCATGCCCCCATAGGGAATGCGCACGGTGACAGGGACGGTGTACTGACCCAGGGTGCGACCGTGCATTTTGGCCAGCTGACTGGTGATTTGGTTGAAGCCGGGGAAGACAAAGCCGTCAAACTGAATTTCTGCCACCGGTCGGTAGCCGCGCAGGGCCATACCGATAGAGGTACCGATGATGCCTGCTTCGCCCAGGGGGGTATCCAGCACGCGGTTCTCACCAAAGGTTGCCTGGAGCCCCTCGGTGACGCGGTACACCCCGCCCAACTTGCCGATGTCTTCACCCAGGATGAGCACCTTGCGGTTGGCGGTCATTTCATCGTGCATAGCACGGGTAATGGACTTGGCGAGGGTAAGGGTTTCTTGAGTCTGTTCAGTCACGGTTTTATTCCTCTTCAAAACCTGCAGTGTAGGCACGGTAGAAGGCGCGGTCGTCCTCTACCTGCTGGTGGGGTTCAACGTAAACCCGGTCAAGGTAGGTCTCAAAGTCTTCGGGTTTGCTGTTCAGCACGTAGTCGCGCACAGTTTGCCCACCCTGCTTGGCCGCTGCTTCGATCTCTTCAAAGAAGCTCTCTTCGACCCCGCGTGACCGCAGGTAGGCTTCTAACCTGGGAAGAGGGTCAAGAGGAGTGTAGATTGCCTCATGGTCTTGCGGGCGGTACTTGGTGGGGTCATCGGCGGTGGTGTGGGGGCCTAAGCGATAGGTTTGAGCCTCAATCATAACTGGCCCCTCCCCCGCACGTAGCTTATCCATGGCGTAACGGGTAGCAGCGTAGACCGAGAGGACGTCGTTGCCGTCCACGCGCAGACCTTCAAAACCGTAGCCAGCTGCACGGGTAGCCAGAGGCACTCGGGACTGGGTTTCAAAGGGAACCGAGATAGCCCAGCCGTTGTTCTGCACAAAGAATAGAACCGGGGCGTTATAGCTGGCGGCAAAGACCATAGACTCATGCACATCGCCCTCGGTGGATGAACCGTCACCGAAGTAGACCGCCACGGCCGGCTTCACGGCGTCCTGGTTGGGGTCTGTCGCCTGACCCTGACCGGTCTGCTTTTCGCCCGTCTCCGCCTCAATCTCAGCGTCTATGTTCAGACCCATGGCGTAACCGGTAGCGTGCAGCACCTGAGCGGCCAGCACCAGAGTGTAGGGGTGCACGTTGTGCTTTTTTGGGTCCCAGCCCAGCGTTGTGCTCCCGCGGAAGAGCGGAGTAATTTCGGAGGGTTCGATGCCGCGTTCCAGCAGAGCGCCGTGATCGCGGTAGGAGGGGAAGATGTGGTCGTTAGGTGCTAAAGCCCGGGCGGACGCCACCTGAGCGGCTTCCTGCCCACGGGAAGGCACCCAGAGAGCCAGCTGACCTTGGCGCTGTAAAGCCGTCATTTCGTCGTCGAACCGGCGGGTGAGCACCATGGTCCGGTACATCTCTTTGAGATCGGTGCTAGTCAGTTCATCAGCATAGGGGCTGAACGTGGGGTGGGCTCTGACGGTGCCGGTCTCATCCATGAGTTGTACGAGGTCAGGTGTACCCCAGGGGGTGGCAGGGGTGTTTGCTTGTGGCATAGAATCTCCGCGTGATAACCGGGGTGGTGTACCTATTAAGACTACGCCCGCGCCACCGTCATTCTGCCCAGTTTTTGCAATTTTTAGTGAAAATATGCAAATAATGGGCAAAATCTCAGCTGGCGCGGGCCCGAGGTAAAGGGGGTTAGGGTGCGCTGGTGCGGTGTTCGAACTGCTCCGCGAGCGCTAGAAAACGGTCATTGGCCTCATCTTCGCCAATAGAGACACGCACGCCCTCACCGGCAAACGCGCGCACCGACAGGGCGTTGCGTTCAGCCAGCTCAGCGAAGGCAGCCGAGTGTTCACCCAGAGGCAACCAGATGAAGTTAGCGCGGGTCTCGGGCACCCAGTAGCCTAAGTTAGTTAGCTGGGTAACCACCTTTTCACGTTGCTCGACCAGGTGGGCTACCCGCTGCATGACGGCGTCGTTGTGATCGATGGAAGCAACGGCAGCCTGCTCAGCGATAGAGGTCACCGCAAAAGGAGTGGCGCCCACACGCAGGTACTGGGTGATAGTGGGGTGGGAGATGGAGTAGCCAACCCGCAGCCCTGCGAGCCCCTGTGCCTTAGAGAAGGTGCGCAAAATAATGACGTTTTCATAGTCAGGGAGAACGTCGAGGCCATTGACCGGGGGCTCCTGCCCCTCGGGAATATCGCTGGCTGCGCAGAACTCAAAGTAGGCCTCATCAATAACGACCAATACGTCGCTGGGCACTTTGGCCAGGAAATCCCGGACTTGATTCTCAGTCACTGCCGGGCCCGTAGGGTTGTTGGGGGTGCAGACCAGGATGACGCGAGTCTGAGGGGTAACCGCCGCCGCCATGGCGTCCAGGTCGTGGGCACCGTTGGGCAGATTGGGCACCTGCACGCTCTTAGCACCTGCTAACCCCACACAGATGGGGTAAGCCTCAAAAGAACGCCAGGCGTAAATGACCTCGTCCTGAACGCCATCATCGTGGCTCCCGGCGAATGTTGCCAGGATCTGATTCAGGGCACCCAGGCTGCCGGCACCGGTCACGATGTCATCAGCGTCCACCCCCAAATGCTCGCCCAAGCGGGTGCGCAGGGCAGTAGAGAGCGGGTCGGGGTAGCGGTGCACGGTGTTAAATTCAGCGAGCACCCGGGCCACCGGCTCCACCGGCCCAAAAGGGTTCTCGTTGGACGAAAGCTTAAACTGGGTTAGCCCTTCCACCGGTACCGGGGGTTTGCCCGCTGCGTACTGGGGAAGTTGAGAGAAGACCGGGCGAGGGTTAAGCCCGGAACGCTGTGAAGTAGTCATACCCACCATTGTAGTGCCCCTCACTTTTGCCGCTGGGTGGTGGACGCCGTTAGCTTGGTAACCAGTGCAGGGTCAGCAGGTGGTGAACCCGCGCGGCCTCTGGTAAAGTTTTCTTTCGTTCGCGCTGTCGTTCAGCACCAACAGGCCTCCATAGCTCAGGGGTAGAGCATTTCCCTCGTAAAGAAAAGGTCGTCGGTTCAAATCCGACTGGGGGCTCCAGAACATAAGACCCGTTCCGTTACTGCGGAACGGGTCTTATCTTTAACTCACTTAGTCCTCGTCTAGGTGAACCTCGGAGCCGTAGCCGATGAGGTAGGCCCAGACCCAGGCGGTCATCACCGCTAGAAAAATGGGCACCAGGAATATAGTGTCTGAGGCAAAGAGCCAGCGGTAGAAGAACCACAGGGCCAGTGAGGGAATCAGCAGGAACGCAAAGAGGGCTATAAAACCGCGGGAAAAGCCACCCGAAGGTGTCCTTCTGCTCTCAAATCGAAAATAATCTTTCACCCATGTCCCTTTCGTCGTCTAACCAACAATCTAGCTACGCCACAGGCCGTAGGTCTTGGCCAGGGAGGATACCTTGCGGGCACGTGCCAGGCGGGGCAGGTAGGAGCCGTCCTTAGGCACTGAGTCCCCCTCGCTCTTTTGCAGCAGTTCCCGTGCCCAAGCGATTTCATCGGAGCTGGGCGCCAAACCCAGATTGATGATTTCGGTCTGGGCTGGGTCAAGGGTCAGCTTACCGGTCATTCCGTGGCTGGTGGTTACCGCACAATCCTTGATGAGGTCTGACCCGTACTTACCGACCGAGGGGCCATCAATGGGGCCAGCAAGGCCACCCACGCGGGATGCCAGCACCATCTGGGAGCGGGCAAAAGCCAGAGCGATGGGGTCATCTGAGACACCGGTGTCACGGCGGTAGTCACCCTGCCCGAAAGCCAGGCGAAAGGTGCCAGGTGCCTTGGCGATGCGCACAACGTTCACCATACCCAGGGCGGTTTCAATGAGAGCAATAACGGGGGTGCCGGCAGGGAGCATCATGGCGGTGCGGGTCACGTGGTCGGGGTGCTCTGTCATAGCCAGCATGACACCTTTGAGGCCGGCTGCATTGTTCAAGGCTTCAAGGTCCTTAGCCCAGTGATCACTCTCAATACCGTTGATACGAACCCAAGCGCTAGCTGCTCCCCCATTGAGCACGGCGACCACGCGCTCGCGCGCCGCGTCCTTTTGATCTGCAGGGCAGCCATCTTCAAGGTCGATAAGCACTGAGTCAGCCTCAGATTCAAGGGCTTGAGCGATCACCTCTTCGGTTGCTGCTGCGCTGACCAAAAGCCAGGAGCGGGAGAGGCGGGCGGGCAGGGAGGCGGCACGTTCGTTGCGGTGAAAGTTAATCACAAAAAGTCCTTGTTATGGTTTCTTTGACTGCGACTCATTCTACCTTGCTCACCCTATCGGGGGGCTGACACGTGAGCTATCTCTAGGCGTCTGTAAGGCACCCATCGGTCATGTGCACCGTTCGGTCAGCGTGAGCCAATTGGTCCCCGTCGTGGGTAATAAGCAAGGTGGCAGTGTTGAATTCGAGGGTGATCTGTGCCAGCAGTTCCACGATAGAGGCGGAGCGCTCGGCGTCCAGGGCGCTGGTGGGCTCATCGGCAAGGAGCAGGGCTGGGGTGTTCATGAGGGCGCGGGCAATATTGACACGCTGACGCTGACCGCCTGAAAGCTGATGCATCTTACGGCCCTTTTCAGCACCGAGCCCCACCAGTTCAAGAAGCTCGGTTGCCCGCTGGCGAGCTACTTTGAGGTCAGCACCGCGAGCGCCGCTAATGCGCGCCACCAGCTCGAGCTGTTCAGCGGCGGTGAGGGAGGCCAGTAGGTTGGGCTGCTGGAAGATGAAGCCGACGGTGGTGCGGCGAAGCTCGGCCAGTTGGCGGTCACTGTAATTTTCGGTGCGGTTGCCCTGAATAATGCGGGCGCCGCTGGTGGGGGTAATCAGCCCGGCTGCTACCGAGAGCAGGGAGGATTTACCGGAGCCGGAGGCCCCGGTCACGGCGGTCAGCGTACCGCGGTGGGCGGTCAGGCTTACTCTGTCTAGGGCGCGCATGACGGTGGGGTTGCCGTCAGCGTCCACTCCGTCTGGGTATTCCAGGACGATGTCGCGCAGTTCTAGCACGCTGTCGGTGGGAGTAACAGTCTGGGTGGGAGCGATAAGGGTCGCAGTCATGGTGGTTGGCCTTTCGGGAAGCGGGGTCATCGGGTCAGAGCGCGGGGTTAGTTGCCGCCCAGTGCAATCATGGGGTCTACCTTGGCTACCTTTCGCAGGGCGAAGAGGGAGCCTGCCATGCCTAGTGCCCAGATACCTGCTGCGGGTGCCAGGACGGTCAGGGCGGTGAGCTGGAAGGGCACGGCGTTCGCCGCCAAGGCACCTAGCCCAAAGCCGGTGAGAGCGCCGAAAGCTACACCTGCTGCCAAGATGACAGCGGTCTGTGTCAAAGCGTCTTTAGTGAGGAAGCCTTGAGAAGCGCCTAGGGCGCGCATGACGGCGATGTCACGGGTGCGCTGGATCGTCCAGACGGTCAGGAAGGAGATAATCACCAGAGCTGAGATGCCGTAGAGGAAGCCCTGCATGGTGAGCAGGGAGCCTCGTTCTGAGGTGTAAGCGGGCAGAGCGTTAAAGGATTCGCGGGGTGTAATCGCCTGAGTGCCGGTTTCTGAGGCAAGTGCTTCAACGTCGGCGCTGCCTTCTGCCAGCATCACGGTGCCCACAACCGCTTCATCGCCCTCTAGGGTGCGCTGGTGGGTGAGGTTCTGCCAGGTGGCGGTGGTTGCCCAGCCGGTCAGGGTGTGGGAGTAGAAGGTGTCTTCAGCGATACCGGAGACCACCAGGTCGGTGCCGCTGAAGGTGACAGTATCGCCCACCTGCGCCCCGGCGTCCTGGGCGGTGGTGGCGGGGAGCAGGATTTCGCCGTCAGCAGGCAGGGAGCCTTCGCGCAGGGGTGAAACCTCACCCACGGTTGCTGAACCTTCTGGTAGCGAGAAAAGGGTCATGGACACCGCTGAGCCGGCTTCAAGCCTGCCGGTGCTCACGCCCAAGGGCTCAGCAGAGGTCATGCCCTCTGCGCTCTGCCACTGATTCAGCAACCCGGCGGTGATTTGTGAGTCGGTGAAGGACGCGGCGCCACCCTCATTGGAGGGCGCAAAAACCAGGGTGTCAGCGGGGATTTTTTCAAGAGCGTCGGTGTTCTGGTTACCTAGCCCGCCGGTCAGCCCGGTCAGCATGACCAGCAGGAGGGTTATGAGGGCTACGGTAGCCCCGATGAGGGTGAACCTGCCTTTAGCAAAGAGGATGTCTCGCCAGCCTACAAACATTGTTCTGCCTTTCGTGTCACGGTTTTCTGATCTATTACCATTCAACCGGGCAGGGGGTAGGTTGCACATCGGGGTAAGGGTTGAGCTTTTTATCAACCGTTTGGACGATGTGCGCGGCCGGGGAGCAGCTTGTACCCCTGAGTAGACTGGTGCTGACTATTACCTTGGGGAGATAAATGCGCAGTAAGCGGGAGCCTAAGACTCTGCCCACCGGCCAGAGTGTGCAGACGGTGACGGTGCTGATGGTGCTGCGTATCAGCCTGCACGTAATGTTTGCCTTCCTGGTACTTTTTGGCACGGTAGCTGCCCTATTATCTGAAGCCGCAACGGCCAGGCACACCGCGGTAGCGGTGCTTTCCCTAGCTCTGGGCGGGATCTACCTGTGGGGCACCGTCTTTGAGAATCGCCTGGGTCTGCCCTCTACCCTGCACCAGGTCTTTAGCCGTGCCAAGGCGTCCGCCCCCTACCGGCCTGAACAGACCGGTACACCCCTGCCGGTGGCTCTCTGGTTGGGCTGCATTACCCTGCTCTGGCTGGTATTAATGCTGCTGAGCAGTTCTTTCACCTGGGTTGTTTTCCCCATCATGTTTCTTTATTTGCACCTCTTGCGCCCGGTCAGGAGTGTATTGGCCACGCTTCTGCTCTGTTGCCTAGCGGTGGCTCTGCCTTTGGTGGGCCCTGCCGGTTTTGGGCTGAGCGCGGTGCTTCATGATGGTGTTGCCCCGGGCTACCTAATCGGACCCACCTTGGGCGCTCTGCTTGCTATCGTCATTTCTTTTACCTACCGCGCTCTGCGGGAGGACGCCGCCCACCAGTACCGCCTAGCAGAGCGGCTACGGGCGGTTCAGGCGCAGCTGGTGCAGCAACAGTACAGTGCTGGCAAGGTAGAAGAGCGTGAGCGTCTGGCACGAGAAATTCATGACACCCTAGCCCAGGGGCTGTCTTCCATCGTGCTGGTATCACGGGCGGCAGAGCGCTCCCTGCAGGAGGGAGACCGGGCGCGGGCCTCCGAGCAGCTGAGCATCATTAGCGCCAGCGCGTCAGAGAACCTAGCGGAGGCACGCCGTTTCATCAAAGATTTGTCCTCCCCCGCCCTGGACGATTCCCTCGTCTCTGCTCTGCAACGGCTAGCTACCACCACAGCCGAGTCCCGGCGAGCGCTGGGCAAGAGCCAGCCGGGCGCTGAGCACTTTGTCTGCACCTTCACCTTTGAGGGTAACGAGGACGCCGCCCGGCAGCTCCCTTCGCAGGTGGCGGCTGCGGTGATGCGGTGTGCTCAGGGTGCTTTGGCTAACGTGGTCGCGCATTCGCAGGCAACCCGAAGCGCGCTGACGCTGACGCTGTGGCCTGAGAAAGTTATTCTAGATGTACTGGATAATGGGCGGGGCTTTGACCCCGGAGCTGCTGAGAGCCGCACCCCATCAACAGAAGGCCATACCGGCTTCGGCTTAACCGCCATGCACAACCGGGTGCAGGCACTGGGTGGCTCCCTTGAACTCGAAAGCGGCACCGGAGGCACTGCCCTCACCGTCTCCTTTCCTTTATACCTTCAGGAGAAAGCATGACCATACGTGTTTTATTGGTTGATGACCATCCCGTAGTACGGGCAGGACTGCGAGCCATGTTTGAGGAATTTGAGAACATCACGGTGGTCGCTGAGGCAGCAGACGGCGGTGCAGCGCTGGCTGAAGTAGCCCGTTTTGCAGAGCGGGGGCACCCGTTGGATGCCGTAGTCATGGACCTACAGATGAAGCCGGTGGACGGCATCATCGCTACCCGTTCTATCACCGAGCAGTTCCGCACCCCGGTGCTGGTTCTCACCACCTTTGATACCCAGACCAATATTGTGGCAGCTGTTGAGGCGGGGGCGCTGGGCTACCTGCTGAAGGACGCCCCGCCCGAGCAAGTGCAGGCTGCAGTAGTGGCAACAGCAGAAGGCCGTCGCACCCTCTCCCCCGATATCGCAGCTACTCTCATGGACCGTATGCACCGGCCGGTGATTACCCTTTCCCAGAGGGAAACCGAGATTCTTACGCTGCTGGCAACGGGGGCAACCAATCGTGAGATGGCGCAACGGCTCTTTATCTCTGAATCAACGGTTAAAACCCACCTGGTGCATATTTACTCCAAGCTGGGCGTCGATAACCGCACGGCCGCTGTGGCTACTGCCCGCGCTGAGAACCTGCTCTAGGCCGGGCCCCTTTCCCGGAGCTCCAGCAGTAATTGGGTTAGGCAGAGGCCAGCTCTGCCTTTTCAGCTAGTGCCCGGCCCAGTAATTCTTCTGCTGTTTCAATATGCTGAACCACGGTCTGCACCCTGCGGGAGACCACGGTTTCACGGTCACAGCTTTGCTCGCAGGTGCCCGCGCACCGTGTCATGGCTAGAGCTTCAGCGCAGAGCGCCAGGGAGTTACCCGCCTTAGAAAGAGAGCGGTGCAGGTCTGAATAAACCCCGGTAGGGGACGCCGGTACATCGGTACCGTTACTGGGTGCGATGTTCTGAGCTTGTGCCGCAACAGATCGCACCCGGGGCAATAGGTCTGCCAGGTCGTTAGCAACCGGGATGAGGTGTTCGAGGGTATCGGTAGCGGGCATGCGCTCAAGGATTTGGTGAAAACGGTCTAGCCCGCGCACAAAGCAGTCATGGGCTCTGCGCCAGAGGCCGGTGCCGAGCTCGGCGTCATCGCGGCGTGACTGCAGAAAATCTTTAATCCCCAAGGCACAGCTCCTCTCGTCGTCCCTCAACAGGTGTCTTCACAGGTGTCTTCTTAGGTTACCCTAAGAAAACTGCCGGAGCTGCCCTTTAGGCACCTCCGGCAGACTTCTTTGTGCACCCTAGCAGCAGCGAGTACCCGGGTTCTTTTCCATGCGGTCGGTGTGATCACGCCAGAACTCGCGTTCGGTCATGGGCGGGTGCTCACAGCCGGTGGCACGGTGGTGAGCCAGATACTTTTGGTACTTGTCAGCACCCAGCACACCGTTAGCTAGCCAGCGCGCTCGGGAGAAAAAATCACGCAGTGACATATTCACCTGCTTCGCTAGTGCTCACGGTGCCCGGCTGAGCCCGAGATTTGATCGGGGTACTTGGCGTAGAATCTCTTCCATTCCTGCTCAAGTTCCTTCTCGGGAGCTGTAGCCAGCATGCCGGCCGGTGCGTAGATCTTGGATTCGATGTAGGGGTTCTCCTTACTCTCCTGGGTATGCCCATTCTTCGCCTTGAGTACCTCAATTAGAGCGGTAGTCACCACGATCAGGGTCAGCACGACGAAGAGGATGGAGAGGGAGCCCTGCACGAAGGTGTTGCGAACAACCGCGTCCATGGCTTCGGGGGTTGCAGCGGCACCCAGTGAGGTCTCGCCTGCGGCAATCGCATCTTTGTAGCGGAAGTGGTTAGCCCAGTAGCCCACGGCTGGGTTAGATGAGAAGATCTTCTGGTAGGAGCCAACCACGGTGACGACCAGGTCAAAGACCAGTGGCACGGCGATAATCCAGAGGTACTTGAACTTACCCTTGTTAGCAGCGATAGCCAGGCAGACCGCCAGAGCGACCGCAGCTAGTAGCTGGTTAGCGATACCGAAGAGCGGGTAGAAGGTGTTGATGCCACCTAGAGGGTCAGTAACACCAAGGATCAGAATGCTACCCCAGCCAGCAACCATCACGGCGGTGGTAATCCAGGCACCGGCACGCCAGTTGTGATCCTTGAACTTAGGGAAGAAGTTGCCCAGGGTATCTGAGAGCATGAAGCGAGCCACGCGGGTGCCGGCGTCCACAGCGGTCAGGATGAAGAGAGCTTCAAACATAATCGCGAAGTGATACCAGAAGCTGGTGAGTTCGAACCAGGGAATCATCTTGTTCAGAATCAGCGCCATGCCCACCGCCAGGGTGGGGGCACCACCGGTACGCGAAACAATGGACTGCTCACCCACGGCATCTGCAGTGGACTGCAGGATTTCGGGGGTAACGTGCACCCCGGTCAGCCCCAGTGAGTTGACGAAGAGCGCAGCCGATTCAACGGTACCGCCGGTAACGCCGGCTGCCGAGTTCATGGCGAAGTAGATACCGCGGTCGATGGTAACGGCTGCAACCAGCGCCATGATGGCCACGAAGGACTCCATAAGCATGCCACCGTAACCGATGAAACGGGTCTGGCGTTCTTTTTCAACCATCTTGGGGGTGGTGCCCGATGCGATGAGAGCGTGGAAGCCTGACAGGGCGCCACAGGCGATAGTGACGAAGAGGAAGGGGAAGAGGGAGCCTGACCACACCGGGCCGTCAGCGCGGGAGGCGAATTCGCTGACCGCGGGAACGGTGATTTCGGGGCGGACCACGATGATGCCGACTGCTAACAGGATGATGGTGCCCACCTTCATGAAGGTGGAAAGGTAGTCACGGGGTGCTAGCAGCAACCAGACCGGCAGAACGGCGGCAATAAAGCCGTAGATGATGACCGCCCAGGCCAGGGTGACGCGGTCCAGCGTGAGATACTGCACGCCCCATTCGGTGTTGCTCACCATACCACCACCGATGATGGCTGCCATGAGCAAAATAAAGCCAAGGATAGAGATTTCGCCGACTTTACCGGGGCGGATGTAGCGCAGGTAAACACCCATGAAAAGCGCGATGGGGATGGTCATACCCACGGAGAAAACACCCCAGGGCGATTCGCCCAGTGCGTTCACCACGACCAGGGCCAGGATGGCGGTAATGATGATCATGATGGCGAGGGTTGCCAGAATAGCGGCGTAACCACCAACGGTTCCTAGTTCTTCCTTAGCCATCTGACCCAGGGAACGTCCGCCGCGGCGCATGGAGAAGAAGAGAACCAGGTAGTCCTGAACAGCACCGGCGAAAATAACGCCCACAATAATCCAGATAGTGCCCGGCAAAAAGCCCATCTGCGCTGCCAGCACGGGGCCAACCAGGGGGCCAGCGCCCGCGATAGCTGCGAAGTGGTGGCCGTAGAGCACCCGGCGGTCAGTGGCCGCGTAGTCCTTACCGTCCGCGTCGTATTCCGCTGGGGTTGCGCGGCGGTCGTCGGGCTGAGTCAGTTTGGCTTCAATGAAGCGGGCGTAAAAACGGTAACCTATCAGGTAGCTACAGACCGCTGCGAAAACAAACCAAATGGCGTTCACAGTTTCGCCGCGGAAGATAGCGATCATGGACCAGCTGACCGCACCAATAATAGCGATAACTGACCAAATGGCTATTTTCTTGGGCGTCCACGTAACATGATCTGTTTCTAGTTTTTCGGAATCGACGTAGGCCGCCGGCCGCTCGTTATCAATAGTCGATGGGGAGTGGACTTCCACAAGAATCTCCATACTGTGTGCCCGGTGTGTGACCGAGAATGATGTGCGTACTCACACATTAGACCTGTCTCACATTTTTCTCCATATTTAAGCCGTGTATGACAAAGAGTTTCCTCGGCTCTGACCTTTAGGGCACCAGCAGGATTTTGCCGGCATGCTCCCCAGAGTCAAAGTAGGTGTGGGCAGCTGCCGCGTCATCAAGGGAAAAGGTACGGTCCAGGTGGGGTGAAATGACCCCGCTTTCCAGCAGGGGCCAGGTGACTCGACCTACACCAGCAACGATAGCGGCCTTATCCGCCGAGCTACGCGTACGCAGAGAGGTGGCATGGACGCTGAGTCGCCGGGAGAGCATGTAGCCCAGATTAACATTCCCTTTATTCCCACCTTGCAGGCCAATAATCACCAGCGAACCGTCTACAGCCAGGGTCTTGAGGTTATCGTCCAGGTAAGAGCCGCCTACCACGTCCAAGATGACATCCGCTCCCCTGCCCTCAGTAAGCTCTAGTGCCGTTTCGCGGAAGTTTTGGGTGCGGTAGTTGATGGGCTCAGCACCTAGCTGCTTGATGCGATCGCACTTTTTGTCGCTGCCAGCAGTTGCTAGAACCCGCAACCCTAGAGCTTGCGCCAGTTGGATAGCGTGGGAGCCAATCCCCCCGGTCCCGCCGTGAATCAACAGGGTGCGCCCGACGTTATCGTCAGCGCTCTCGCTCACACCGCAGACTGTCACCAGGTTGGAGTAGACGGTGGCTGCAACCTCCGGCAAGCCAGCGGCTTCTACCAGGCTGACACCCTTGGGTACCGGCAGGGTATGGTCGTAGCGCACGGCAACATATTCGGCATAGCCCCCGGAAGCCAGCAGTGCTACCCGCTCTTGGCCCAGCAGTTCTTCCGGAACCCCGTGACCCACTTCAACCACGGTGCCTGACACCTCTAGTCCGTAGATATCGCTTTCGCCCGGTGGGGGTGGATAGAACCCTCGGCGCTGCATGACGTCGGCCCGGTTAATGCCGCTAGCAGCAACCTTGAGCACCACCTGCCCCTGCCCAGCAGCGGGCTGGGGTGCGTCACTCACTACCAGAACCTCTGGCCCACCGTGGTTTATTTCCCGTATTGCACGCATGCTTGCTCCTTAGTTTTCTCTTACCCCCACTCTAACGAGAGTGAGCACACACCGGTTATGTTTTGCAAAGTTATGCTGGGTGTGTAGTATTGTTTGAGTGCTCAGCACGCTGGATGGTTGTCCGAGCGGCCGAAGGAGCTGGTCTTGAAAACCAGTAGGCGGCAACCCCGTCTCGTGGGTTCAAATCCCACACCATCCGCAAACTAAAGCCCCGCTTCGAAAGAAGCGGGGCTTTTTGTATGCCCCCCTGGGATCACACAGGGCCGGCAGATCACGAAGTAATGTTCAGAAAAAATGTTCACACCTTGCCCCGGTACTAGTCACCGGATGACTGCTGATTTCTGTGCAAATATACTCAGCCCTATAGCCCAGGCGAAGACGCCACATAACGCGCAACGTTTTGACCCTTGCTCCTTTTGCGGCTAGTATTGGGGGAGCTGTGATGCTGAAAGCAACGTTGACGAGCTGGATGCGCACGCTACATGGAGACGTGCCAGAGCGGCCGAATGGACTTCACTGCTAATGAAGGGTCGGGATTAAACTCGACCGGGGGTTCAAATCCCCCCGTCTCCGCCAATCAGAAAAAACCCCGTCTGACCTAGTGAAATCTAGGTTAGACGGGGTTTTTCTGTGCCGGGGCAAGGTCTTTTTTCCCCGCGGTATTTAGTGGCGGTATTTAGTGAGAGACTGAGCAGCCGATTAGAAGGCTTTGAAGGCTTTGAGGAAGGCGGCAGCGGTTGTGAGTTCTGACCAGTCGCCAAAAACATCAAAAACAGCTACCGATGATGGAGAGAAACCGTGGGAGGCATCCATGAGGGCCTCATAGTCAGAATCGGGGCGCGCAAGTTCTAAGGCAGCGTCCTGCACACCGGGTAAGTGTGCCACCAGCATGAGCGCCTGAACCCCCTGCGGCGCTCGATTGATGGTTGAGAGCAGAGCGGATGACGGGGCGTTATAAAGCCGCTCATCCAAGCTAGCGGTGGGGGCTTTCTCCCCCAGTGCTTCAGAAACCCAGGTGGTGGTCTGGCGGGTGCGCAAAGCCGCTGAGCTCACTAACATCTCGGGCACGAAGCCCTGCTGCACCAGCCACTGCCCTGCGCTCAATGCTTGCGCATGTCCGCGCCGGGTCAGGGGGCGGTTGAAATCGTCCAACCCCCAGTCAGCCTCAGCGTGGCGCATAATGATCAGTGTTTTAGCGTCGTGACGCGGTAGGGAAAACTCGCTCATAACCCCCAGTGTAACGCGCCGGCAGGGCAGGCGGCGCGAGAGCACCTAGCTATTCTTGGGGCTATTGGGGGCTTCAACAATGGGGATTTCCCCGGTGTATTCACCCGTCTTGTAGTCGTAGTCCACCTCGTTGCCCTCTTCATCGCGGCGTACATACCAGTCAGTTACTTCACTAGCAGTTGAATCAAAATCAGCACCGGTGGCGTAGTCACTGGTGGGCTGAGTTTTCTCAACCTTGAGCGCGAAGTTATCCCCATGCTCGCTCACTCCCTGGTGCACTGCGTTTTCAACAGCGACTGCGGCGAACTTCTGGCGGATAGCCATGGGGTCGGTGCGTAGCTCTTTGAGGAAGGCGATGCAGATCAGGATGAGAATAATCGAGAAAGGCAGAGCTGTAACCGTGATTAGGTTCTGCAGGCCCTGCAGAGCATTTTCGCTGCCGGTCATCAGAATAACCACGGCGATACCCGCCATACAGAGGGCCCAGAAGGTGGTGATACGGCGTTTCGGTGAGGGGTTGCCGCGCTGGGAGAGCTGAGAGTTCACGAGCGAAGCAGAGTCAGCGGTAGTGATGAAGAAGATTGCCAGCATCACAATGACCACGGGAGCAATGATGGACGCACCGGGCAATTGATCCAGCACCACGAAGAAGATTTCTTGGGCCGGTGGGATAGTTGCCGCAGTGCCATCGGGGGCAATCGCGTTACTTTCTCGCTGCATCCAGATGGCGGTGCCGCCCATAATGGTGAAGGCAAGCACGATGATGGTGGAGGGGATGAAGAGCACGCCCAAGATGAACTGGCGGATGGTGCGTCCGCGCGAAATCTTGGCAACGAACACGCCGACGAAGGGCGCCCAGCTGACCCACCAAGCCCAGTAAAAGGTGGTCCACGATGAGAGGAAAGCTTGCATTTCTTCGCTCTCTGCCATGTTGGCAGAAAGTGCGTCAGGCATGGTGCCAACGTATTCGATAATGGTGGCGGGAATGATGTTCATCAAAAAGGCGGTGGGGCCGGCAATAAACACGAAAACCGCGAGAAGCACGGCAAGGCCCATGTTGATATTGGAGAGCCAGCGGATGCCCTTGGAGACACCGGATACCGCAGAAAGGATGGTACCCACAGTCAGCACCACGATAATGATGAGGGCAACGTTATTGGTGGTGGCGCTCCAGCCAGTGACCAGCTTGGTACCGTGGGCGATCTGCAGCGCACCGATGCCCAGGGAGGCTGCGGTGCCAAAGAGGGTGGCGATAATAGCCATGCCATCAATGAGGCGTGAACCAAAGGATCCGCTCTTATTGCCGAACAGCGGTTCAAGGATGGCGCTCATGAGCGGCACACGCCCTCGGCGGTAGGAGGCATAGGCGACTGCTAGACCTACGATGGCGTAGATGGCCCAAGCATTAACACCCCAGTGCAGGGCGGCCTGGGCCATGGCACCGGTAATCGCTTCAGCAGTAGCGGGATCATAGGCACCGGGCCGCGGTGAGAGGTAGTAGGTCAGGGGCTCATAGGGGCCGAAGAAAATAATGCCGATACCGATCCCAGCACCGAAGAGCATAGAGGCCCAGGACGCTGTTGAGAACTCAGCTTTCTCACCGTCCACGCCCAACGGTATTTTGCCGTAGCGAGAAAAAGCGATGAGAAGTAGCAGCACCATGAGACCGGCGGCCAGGGAGGTAAAAATCCAGCCCAGGTTGCTCATGACCCAGGTGAGTGCTGTGGTTGATGTTTCCAGCACCTGAGCAGGTGCCAGAACACCCCAAATAACAAATCCGATGATCAGGGCACCCACCGTTGCCAGAATGGGCTTATCAACCCCGTACTTGATTTTCTGCTCTTCAACAGAAATACCGGGCACCAGGGCGGGGTGAATGTTATGCGGGTAAATAACGTCGCGAAAAATCTGTGGGGTGGTGCGTTTTTTGGCGGTTTCCTTTGCCTTCTGCGAACCTGCGGGGGCAACCTGCCGTAGCTTTCCCGTGGCGGGATTGTTGTAAGAGAAGGTGGGGCCCTTATCTGAGGTAGGTGAGATAATGGGCTCTACCGTGAGATCTTTATGCGCGGGTTTGGGGTGCTGGGCGTCCATACACGTGCTCCGTTAATTATAAGTTTGCTGACTTATCGACTGTACTACTCTTTGGGCCAAGAATCGATAGGCGTAGGCGTAATGTGGAGGCTCAGTTAGCTCGTTCACGGGCTAGCAAACTCTGCTGGCAAGCGTAGTGAGCGGCGCCTAGGCCGTTATGAATTGACGCAGAAAGTAAACCGTTTCTTCCGGTTTTTGGGCGTGCACCCAGTGACCGGCCCCCTTAATTGAAATTTTGCGGACGCGGGGGAAAAGCGCACGCATAGGGGCGGTATCAGCGTCGGTGATGTAGGGCGAATCACCGCCCGCTATCCAGAGCACCGGGCCGTCAAAGGTACCCGTAGCTCCCGGCCATGCCATGATGTGGGGTAGATTCTCACGCAGCATTGCCAAGTTAGGTTCCCACCGGTTACCTCCCTTGCCCATGATGAGGTTCTGCAGCAGGAAAGCGCGGGTACTCTCAGAAGGTACGCTAGGGGCAAGGTCAGCTCCGGCTTGGGAACGAGTGGTGTAAGTATTAATGGGAAGCGCTAGCATGCCGTCCATGAGCACTTCAAAGTTACCCTTTGACCCCCCGGGCGCAATATCGATCACCACCAGTTTTTCCACCAAATGGGGGTGGCGCAGTGCAAGCAGCATAGCAATCTTGCCGCCCATGGAATGACCCATAAGCACCACTTTCTCACCGTCAGCAAACTCTTCCACCGTCACCGCAGCGATATCAGCCATCTGCACGTAATCAAAGTCCTCCGTCCAGGGTGAAGCACCGTGATTAGGGAGGTCAATGAGCAGGGTCTGAGCCTGGTCACCGAGGTCCTTGGCAATACGGGTGAAGTTTTTGCCGCGGCCCAGCAACCCGTGCAGAAACACCGCTTTGATGGGGCCCGAACCGACCAGGGAGGTAAAGAGAGGTGAAACAGTCATATCCCTTACTCTACCGGCAGGGTGTGAAGCGTTGGTGAGCACCCCAAAAACCTCCTAGGCAGGGGCAAGAAAAAGCCACCGCCGGGCATCAGCCAGACGGTGGCGCATCGTTTGCGTTAGCGGATTAGATAGAGTATTCGGGAGCTGCCCAGACAACAACCTCGGGGTGCTCGTAGAAGCGGTAGCCCTGGCCGCGCACGGTGCGCACGGTGTTGGAAAGACGGCCCAGCTTAGAGCGCAAGCGGCGGATATGGACGTCGATAGTGCGTTCGTTAGGCACTTCTTCAGCGTCTCGCCACAGGCTCACCAGCAGCTCCTCACGGGCTACGGTCCGCACTGCGTTTTCTACCAGGTAGTTGAGTAGCTCAAATTCTTTGTAGGTCAGGTTCAGCATTTCGCCGTCCAGAAAGACCTCGCGGCGCGAAAGATCAATAAGCACACCGACTGAGTGGGTGGGCTTCGCATCTTCCGAGCCTTGATGCAGTGCGGTAGGCAGTGCCTCAGGCTGGTAGTGCACGGCGGTGGGATCACCCAGGGCGTTACGCACCACCTCAAGGTCGCTACCTTCTGCGCCGGCAGGAGCCAGGGCAACGGCGGCGTAAGATTCAGCTTCGGGTGCCAGGTTATGGGCGTAAGCTCGTAGGTCCTGCACAATGCGCACCAGGGAGGTGCCGTTTGAGGCTGCAGCCTCTTCACTCAAACCTACGTAGACCACGAAGCCGCGAGCTTCGTTTTCCTGCGCGACGGTGCGCTGGGGCTCGGGTTTGAAAGTCATGGGGCGCAGGTTAGTGGGATGAGGCTTATTCTGACCGCCATTCTGCACACCAGCTGCATGAGGGCGCTGAGCGGTGGAGCGGCTTCGCTGTGATATGTGAACATATCCCGGTGCACCTGACATTTTTTCTCCCCTATTCGATGGGCATCGAGTGTGTGACCTCTAGAGACGCACGAGTTCATGTGTGTCAAACGTGAGCTGCCCGTCCTTGCTTTAATCCTTGTCTGATATGGCGGATAAAGCAAGTAACATTTAAGACATGTATGCGGCTCTTCTTAAACTATAGCACCGGCAAGGAGAATTCATTATGCAAAAAATATCTATGTTCTGAATATTCTTCCAATTAATACCTTGAGTATGAATAAGTGATGTGGAAAAACCTGAATATTTTTACTACCGGCCAGGGTCAATCTGACTAGAACAAGGCATCGCAAAAAGTCAATAATTCTTTTTTAGAGGATCGCGGAGCGAGATTACCTGGCATCAAAGTGGGGTGCAACTGCTCTCAGCAGCTACACCCCAGAAGGAGCCTATCATCAAGAACTAGTGGGCTACTCCGTAGAGGCGATCACCAGCGTCGCCCAGACCGGGCACGATGTAAGACTTCTCGTTCAAGCGCTCATCCTGTGCCGCCAAGAAGAGATCAACGTTCTCAAGCCCATTGATGCCCTTTTCAAGGGCTTCAATACCTTCAGGAGCACCCAGCACACAAACACAGGTGATGCGTTCAGCACCGCGAGCGCGCAGGAACTTAATAGCCTCAATGAGGGTTCCACCGGTGGCGAGCATGGGGTCGAGTACGTAGACCTGACGGCCGGTGAGATCTTCTGGCAGACGCTCGGCGTAGGTGACAATATCCAGGGTTTCTTCATTACGCGCCATGCCCAAGAAGCCCACCTCGGCGGTGGGAATCAAACGGGTCATGCCTTCAAGCATGCCCAGACCGGCGCGCAGAATGGGAACGATGAGGGGGCGGGGGCTAGCGATGTGTGATCCTACAGTCTTAGCAACCGGAGTTTCGACCTCTCGGGGTTCCACACGGATATCGCGGGTTGCCTCGTAGGCAAGTAGCGTAACTAGCTCATCCACTAGCTGACGGAAAATCGGTGAGGGGGTGTTCTTATCCCGCAGAACGGTGATCTTGTGGTCCACCAGGGGGTGGTTGAGAACTTTAATACGCATGGAGAAAGCGCCTTCCGTCGTCCTTGCGCCCGCTGTAAGAGACGCATCTAAAAAGAAAACCCCGCTCACCCTAGATTCACTAGGATAAACAGGGTTTACTGGCGGTGACGGAGGGATTTGAACCCTCGGTACGGGGTTACCGTACACAACATTTCGAGTGTTGCACCTTCGGCCGCTCGGACACGTCACCATCTCACGAAATACTACCCTAGGGGGCGGTTCATCTCAACTTGAAAAGCTAGAGAATATAGCCGTCAACAGCTAGCATGGCGGTGGCTGTAGCGACGCTGGCGGGACGGCGAACACCGTGCCTGGTGTGGTCCATCGCTAGCATGAAGACGGCCCCAAAAATGACCAGGGCCAGGCCTTCAATGGTTTGTTCTTTGCGCACATCGTAGCGGGTAGAAAGAGCTGAGACCTTAGAGCAGACAAACCGCATGATGTCCGAGCGGATTTCATCGGTGGTCTTCGACCAGTTCTCGTCACTGCGCCACAGCTCAGAGACCCACAGCCGCGCAAAGCCGGGGTGCTCTTCAAGATAGAGCACCGCGGCGTGCAGAGAATTACTCAAAGCCTCCCTGGGGTCTTCGTGGTCGCCCGCTGCCGACATTTCGGCTAGAAGAAGCTTGGCACCGTACTGCAGTAGCTGGTCAATCATGGTCTTCTTCGACCCGAAATTGTAGTAGACGGTGCCCTTAGAAACCCCTGCCTTTTCAGCGATTTCCTCTACCGTTGTAGCGGTTGGACCATCCTTGCTCATGATGTCCATGGCAGCTTCAAATAACTTGAGCTGGGTTCTGTTGGTCCGGCCTGGGCGCCTGGTTGATGCCTCAACCACGGGCACTTGGTGCGCATATATCACCGAACTGTGCATTTCACCGACCACACCCACTCCATTCTTATTTGAAGAAAATTGTTTACTTTTTCAAAGATACAGCAAAAGTGGGCGAGTCTGTGCACCCTACGGGACCTGGGAGGGATCTATTGTCACGGTCGGTGAGAATGAAAGAAACCCTTGAGAAGGCTGGCACATTCGTCTGCCAAAACCCCCGCATGCACTTCTACCCAGTGGTTGAGTTTGCGGTCGCGTAAAACGTCGTAGACACTACCGGCAGCCCCGGTTTTCTCCTCCCACGCGCCCATTATCAGGTAGGGCAAGCGTGCCAGAAGCATAGCGCCAGCACACATGAGGCAGGGCTCAAGGGTAACCACCAGGGTGCACCCGTCAAGGCGCCAGCTACCCAGGTGGGCGGCTGCCTCCCTCAGCGCCAGCACTTCGGCGTGGGCCGTGGGGTCATGGTCTGCCTCGCGCCGATTGTAGCCCCGCCCAATCACCTGGCCCTGAGCATCCACTACAATCGCCCCGATAGGCACGTCCCCCTCTTTCAAGGTTAGACGTGCCTGGTCTAGTGCCAGGCGCATGAGTTCTTCATGGCACAGGTTGCGGGGCCGGTCAGAGAAAGGCTGGCGACTTGTGAGCTCTGAGGGTGAGTTCTTCATGTGAGCCTTCCTTCTAGTGCGTAGCTGCCAGGGCAAAGGGCAGGACGGCGGTGGCACCGGCGGCGCGCAGTGTTCGGGCGGCGATGGCAAAGGACCAGCGGGAGTCAACACGGTCAGCGACCAGTAGAACCGGGCCGGGATGGGTAGCGAGGTAGTCAGCGGCAGTCTGAGGCAGGCGATAGGCACCCAACACGCCCCCGCACCGGAAGACGCTGTTGCCGCCAAAATGTGCTGGCTCTTTTACCAGTTCAAAGGTCCCTAAATCGGCGAGTTTACCTGCCTGGGCAAGGCCCCGCGCCAGCGAATCAGTCAACACAGGGCGTACCGGTGAAGGCAACGCAATCAGTGCCACCGGCCGCTGCTCCCACCCCCACTCAGCAAGAGTTTTGAGGCAGGCTCTCCCAAGATCGGCGGGCACCGGGCCATCCTGGGGCTGACCGTTAGCGTCCAGGGTAAAGATTTCACGCAGACGGTTGCCCCAGCCTAAGTCAGTAAGGCGGGCCAGTGCCCTGCCCGTCTCAGCGCGCTCTTCGGGGGCGATTCGCCCGCGCAGGGGCCTGCTCGTTACCTCGTGTACAGCGCCAGGTGCTACCCGGTCCAGGCCGGTGGGCCACATCCCGCGCGGCTCAATGGGCACCCCGGTGCCACTCAGGGCACCGCGAGCGCCCTCTACCAGCTTGGGGTCTATATCTGCTGGATACCAGGGCCCAGCGCAGACATCGCACATCCCACAGGGTTCAGCGGTACGGTCATCGAGTTCAAAGGCCAGAAACTGCATGCGGCACTGCTGAGTGCTCTGGTAGGCCAGCATGGCGTCCTGCTCTCGCACTCTGGCCTGTTGCACCCGCTGGTAGCGCGGGGCGTCATACTGCCAGGGGGCGCCGGTCGCCACCCAGCCCTTGCTGCGGCGCTCGGTAGCGCCTTCAACCGCTAGCACTTTAAGCAAGAGCTCCAGGCTAGAGCGCCGCACGTCCACCCGGGTTTCGAGAGCTGGCACCGATAGCTCCTGGCCGGCCGCTGTTGACTCAGCCAGGGCAGCAAGAACTGCTGAGGTGTTCTCTGGGGTGGGCATAGACGCGGTGGCGAAATAGTGCCAGATTTCCCGGTCTTCAGCACCGGGTAGTAGGAGCACATCAGCCTTAATCGCGCCGCGACCGGCTCGGCCCACCTGCTGGTAGTAGGCAACAGCGCTGGAGGGGGCACCTAGGTGCACCACGAAACCTAAATCGGGTTTATCGAATCCCATGCCCAGGGCGCTGGTAGCCACCAGAGCTTTGACGCGGTTACCTTTCAATGCGGCCTCTGCCTCCTGGCGTTCGTCCGCATCGGTTTTGCCCGTGTAGGGCAGCACATCATACCCGGCAGAGCGCAGGGCAGCAGCGGTATCTTCAGCTGCGGAAACGGTGAGGGTATAAATAATTCCCGAACCCGTTAACTGCCCCAGATAGGTCAGCAACCAGGCCAGCCTGGCTTCTGAATTGTGTAATTTCAAAACTCCCAAGCGCAAGGACGCACGAGAGAGCGGGCCTCGCAGAATAAAGACGTCATCTAATGCAGCGCTCTGGCTGAGACCCTCTCCCCCAGCAGAAGCAGCACTGACGGTATCGTGTGAGCTCGCACCCAGCTGTTCGGCGATATCCTGCACGACCCGCTCATTAGCTGTGGCCGTAGTAGCCAGAACCGGCACACCGGTGGGCAGGTGGGTGATGAGGTCGCGAATACGGCGGTAGTCGGGGCGGAAATCGTGGCCCCAGTCAGAGATGCAGTGTGCCTCATCAATCACCAACAGACCGATGGTGCGCAAGAGCGTGGGCAGCCACTCCTCGCGGAAGGCAGGGTTATTGAGACGTTCTGGCCCTACCAGGAGCACATCAATCTCACCGGCAGCCAAGCGCTCGCGCACTTCGTCCCACTCGGTTACGTTGGATGAATTGACCATCGCAGCCCGCACACCTGCACGGGAGGCAGCTTCTACCTGATCCCGCATGAGAGCAAGTAGGGGTGAAACAATCAGCGCCGGCCCAGCCCCGCGCCGTCGCAGCAGAAGGGCGGAGAGAAAGTAAACAGCAGACTTACCCCAGCCCGTCCGCTGAATAACGAGAGCGCGGCGGCGGTGCTCCACCAGCGCTTCGATAGATTCAAACTGACCGGGATGGAAGTGGGCCGCAGGGTTAGCGGTGAGCTTGTGCAGAAGCTCCAGGGCTTCGCGGTGCAGGGGTGAGGTCATGCTTCCAGTCTCCCATAGGTGAGTTTGGGCGGTCTGAGTTCCATGGGGTGTGTATTAGTGATTGGCGCATGGAACTTACGGTGCCCGTATCAGGGAGTTCTAGTCAGTGAGGGCGTCGCGTACGTACTCGTAGACAGCTGGCACGTAGTGAAAGGGAGCCTCACCCCACTGATGGTTGGGGTCTGCAACGGCTAGTTCTGCGGGTACTTCAAGGGTGGGGACGCCCAGCTCGGCTAGATGTGCGTAGTAGCGCTGGCTTTTCTGGTTGGCTTCGGCGGCGGTAACGCCCATGCTCACAGGGGTAGGGTGACCCTCAGTATTGACCTCTGCCCAGGGTACATTGAGAAGACGAACCCGTTCCAAGGCACCCTGCTCCTTGAAACTTTGCACCAGGTCGGTGGCTTTTTCTGCCCATTCCTCAAAGTGCTCGTCTGCGCCGAAGGGTACGTGGGTGCCTGGTTCAATCAAGCTCATGGCGGTTTCTGAGCTGACGAGGTCTATAGACCGGGTCACTACCTCACCGCTACTGAACCAGTGCACTCCATGGCGTTCGTCGAAGATGTCCCAAAGAATGAGGTGGAAGTGGCTGGCATTGCTGCGCAGTAGATTCAGCGCCCCTGTTCCCCAGTCAGCGCGGAGCATGCGGGTTTGAAAGGCATTAGCGAGTTTGAGGTCAGCCGGGAGCTTGTAGCTGGCATCGGTGTCATCAGCTAGCAGGGAGTGCCGGGCAACGTACTGGGAGACGCGGTAACTGTTGGGGAAGTACTCGAAGCTGTCCCGTGCCACGCAGGAGCCGTACACAAAGACTGGGTGCACTTCTGTTTCTGTGGTCATGGGTTACTCTTCCCTGTGGGCTGGTGTGGGGTAACTTTAGGTATACCCTTTTTCATTTTAGCGAAGGAGTCCCTTTGCCTCCCCAGTTTTCTGCTTCAGACGTACGCAGAGCATTCTGGCACCTGCGTCACGGCGGCGTTAAACAGTTGAAGAAGTTTCGCCGCCGCCAGCTGATGTCCTCACATTTTGGCGGGGCTGCTTTTGCATCACGTGGCACAGCAGGACGCCGGGGCGTGGGTTTAGCCAGCGAGGAGGCAGTGGGGGCGGTGCCAGCTGTGGCTAAAAGTAAGAAGAGCCCGGCGGGGTATTCGCTAGATTTTCTGCCCCTGGATTACCCTCACTACGCACCGGTGTTTGAAGGCTTGAAGGTAGCTACCGTTCTTGATGATTTTTCTGCGGTGGCTTGGAGTTATGAGTTTGATTGCCTACCGGTGACTCCGCACAACTGGCAGGAAGTGCTTGAAGCTGAGCACCCGGATTTCCTGCTGGTTGAATCAGCGTGGGCGGGCAACAATGGCGCCTGGCAGTACCACTTAACGGGCGAGAGCGCCCCACGCCCAGCGCTAGTGGAGATACTGAATTACGCACGAAAAAAGAACATCCCTTCTGTTTTTTGGAATAAGGAGGACCCCCCGCATTTTGAGGACTTCCTCGATACAGCTGCCCTCTTCGACATCGTTTTCACCTCGGACTCCAACAAGATTGCTGATTACCGCCAGCGCCTGGGGCATGACCGCATCTACCCTCTAGCCTTTGCAGCTCAGAGCGCAGTACACAACCCGGTGCGCCCCCACCACGGAGTTGCCGAGCGAGGGGTGGCTTTCGCCGGTAGCTACTTTGCTCATAAGTACCCGGGGCGCCGGGAGCAGATGGACTTCCTCCTGGGTGCTGCCCGTTCAGCAGCAGCTAAAACCAAGGAGCCCTTCGAGGTTTTCTCGCGGTTTTTGGGGCAGGATGAGCGTTACCAGTTCCCCGCACCGCTAACCGAACACGTGGTGGGTAGCCAGAACTATGAGCAGATGCTGGTGGCTTATAAGGCTTATAAGGTGTTCTTGAACGTGAACTCAGTGGTTGATTCCCCCAGCATGTGTGCCCGCCGCATCTTTGAGATTTTGGCTAGTGGTACACCCGTGGTGACCAGCGCTTCAGCAGCGATCGGCAACTATTTTTCGCCCGGCATGATTTCTGTCGTGGAGAATAAGGCAGAAGCCGAGATTGCTGTGCGCTCATTATTACGCAGCGGTGAATTGCGTGATCGCAGCGTACATCTGGCGCAGCGGGAGATTTGGAGAAAGCACACCTATACCCACAGGGCGCAGCAGCTACTGGACGCAGTAGCTCAGCTGACCGGCAGGCAGCTGGTGGGTGAGCGTCAGCAACCAACGGTGAGCGTCCTGGCTCCCACTAACCGCCCGGAGCAGTTGCCCCACCTGATGCGCCAGGTGGCTCAACAGACTGTCCGCGCCCAGCTGGTAGTGCTGACCCACGGTTTTGAACTGACCGACACTGAATTTGCTCAGCTGACCGAAGACGCCGGGCTGGTAGACGCGCGCAAGCTCAGTGCCAGCGCAGAAACCTCTCTGGGTGAGTGCCTTAACCTTCTGGTGGCTGCGGCTGATGGTCAGATTCTTGCGAAGATGGATGACGATGACTTTTACGGTCAACACTATCTGGAGGATCAGTTGCATGCTTTAGATTTTTCCCGCGCTGATGTGGTGGGCAAGCAGGCCTACTACATGCACTTGGCTGGTAGCAAAGCGACGGTCTTGCGTGCTGGCGAGAGGGAACACCGGTTTACGGATTTTCTGGCTGGGCCCACCCTGACTGCGCGCCGTGAAGTTTTTGAGGCTCACCCTTTTGAGGCGATCAATACGGGCGAAGACACCGCTTTTCTAGAAAGAGTAGCTGCCTCTGGCGGGTGCATATACGCTGCTGACCGTTTCAATTTTGTGCAGGTTCGCCGCGCGCCGGGTGCGGGCAGTGAGCACACTTGGCGGGTAAGTGATGCGGAGATCCTTGCCAATGCTCAGGTACATCACTTTGGTTTGAGCCAAGAGCACATTTTCTTTTAGGGGGTACTGTGGCGAGTCTGTACACTCGGTTGATCGCTGGACGTAGCGAGCCCACTGCGCGCGCCGATGAGCATGAGATGACCGCACTGGAGGACGTTGCGGTGGGCCGTCTTATCCGTGCGGTTGATGAAGAGAGGGTGGCTTCTTCTTCTGCTGCTCTTGCCGAGATGATGTTCGGCAGACAGTTGCGCAGGATGCCTCAGGAGTGGATCAGTGCCCCTGTCTATGGGGTGGTTACCCCAGCTTTGGTAGAGGCCTGCGCCCCGGAAACAGTGGTGCAACTGGCACCGGGGTGGGCTTATGCGGTGGCGCAGGAGTGCGGGGCGAGGTTCTTCGTGATTGAGATTCGCGCTCTTGAAACCGGCCCGTGGGCTGGGGCGCTGGGTGCAGGCGGCGAACACCTCTTCGATGAGCTTTTAGCACTCATTGCCCAAGCCAGGGCCGCCCGCATCACACCGGTGGTGTTAGGCGCTGGATCAGCGCGTGCTCTCTCCCCCGGGTCCTTTACCCTGCGTCCTGCTATCGACCGTTTACGAGCACTAGCCCCAGGTCAACTCATCGAGTCTAGTGATGATGCCTATGCGCCGGAGGCTTCGCCCATTTTTGTATCTTTGGCCTCCTATGCTCAGGCAGGTGTAGCATGACCGACGTTCTTATTCTGGTAGGCAAAAGCAAGAACACATTGGGACTGACCGCTACTGCCACTGCCCTGCAGCGTTCCTTGCAAAAGCAAGGTTTCTCTGTGGTCAGTGAGCCCCAACGCGGAAATATGCAAGAAGCAGCAGCTGAGACGCGTGCTGCGCTATTACATACTGGGGCGCGGGCTCTATTTACTGTGGGCTATAGCCTGAGCACGCAGGTGGCCAAAGGTTGGTTGACCAAGGGTACAACACAGCAGGTACTGGTAGCGGTTACCCCTGATGTTCCGGGTAACGCTGATTCGGTCTATGGCTCGGCGCTGCAGAACCTTGAGATGGTGGTGCGCGTATGCGATCTTTTGCTCGTGGCGGATGAGCTTTCACGGTCCTTGGTGGAATACAAGGTAGCTGGTGCTGCAGGCAGCACCGGGCTAGTGGATGATCTGCGTTCGTGCATACGCCTACTCAACCAGCAGGTGCAGTCTGTGGAGCCACGCAAGATCTTGGTAAGCGGGCATGATTTCCGTTTTGCTGCTGAGGTGGTGCGCATGTTGCAGAGCACTCCCGGGGTGCAGGTGCGGCTTCAGAAGTGGGATCTGGACACCACCACACCTGCTAACACAGCCGCGGTGAAAGCTGATATGGCGTGGGCTGATACGGTGTTCTGCGAGTGGGCGGGGCGTCAGGCGGTCTGGTATTCGCAGCACTTACCTACCGGCAAGCGCCTGGTGGTGCGTTTGCACGGCTTTGAATCGGATGCCACCTGGATTGGGGAGCTTGATTTTAGCCGCGTGAATCAGCTAATTGCGGTCTCTAATTTCTACCGAAAACAGCTGGTCAAACGGCACGGTTGGGATGAGGGTAAGGTAAGCGTAATCGGCAATTCGGTTACCTTAGATGCTTTCACCCGCCCCAAAGATGACGAGGCCCGTTTTCATCTGGGAATGCTAGGCTACACCCCCCTACTGAAACGCCCCCAGGTGGCTGTTGAGATTCTGCGTTACCTGGTACAGCAGGATGATCGTTTTGTTTTGCACCTGCGCGGCCGTGCCCCGTGGAATTTTTCCTGGGTGTGGAACCGTAAGGTTCAGGAAGCGGACGCCTACCGCACCCTGTTTGAGATGATTGGCGCTGACCCTGTGCTCCGCCAGCACGTGGTCTTTGAGCAGCCGGGTGCCAATGTTGAATCTTGGTTTACTAAGATTGGGTGGGTGCTTTCTCTGAGCCACAGGGAAACGTTTCACCTGGCTGCGGCTGAAGGTATGGCGTCCGGGGCTGTACCGGTCTTTTTGCGGCGTAAAGGTGTGACCAGTATTTTCTCCAATCGCTGGGTTTTCGATAGCCCCGATGAAATTGCGCGCTACATTGCCATGACCGCACCACATGAACTGTGGAACCATGAAAGCGGGGTGGCCCGAGCCTATGCCAGCCGCTTCGATTTTGCCACCGTAACAGATGCCTGGGTGCAGGCTCTGCTAGGTGAGGGGAATGTGCGAAATGTTTAGTGTGGTAATCCCTGTTGCTGGTGAGGGGCAGCTCTTGCAGGCAGCGGTTGAAAGTGCGGTCAGCCCGCTAGTGAGCCGCATCGTAGTGGTAGCCGATGATGCCGCAGCTTTACGGGCAGCGCGCACCTGCGCCGAAGTTTTTAAGCAGGTCACCGTGCTGGAAACCCCGGGGGTTGGACGGCGTGGCCCAGGAGCCGCCCGAAATCTGGGCTTAGCCGAGATACTTGGCCGCTCAGACAGTACCTGGCTAGCCTTTCTGGATGCAGATGATACCTATGCGCCCGGCTACTTTGAGGCGCTAGCACCGATTGTTTCCCGCGCAAGGGCAGAAGTTGCGCCGGTGGTTCATACCCGCCTGATGAGCCTTACAGAACGTGAGGGGCAGACAAACATCACTGAGGTGCATCCCCTGCGTTACCGCTTTGAACAGGGTAGCCGGTTCGTTTCCCTGGCTCAGGAGCCCCACATAATCGGCACCTCGGTGGCCGCTGCGGTTTTTGATTGTTCCACGTTGGAAGACACTGGCGTCCGCTTTACTGAGGGTATCAACTGGTCTGAGGACTCCGATTTTATGGTGCGGTTTCTGCTGGCTAGCGGGGCACATAAAGTTGGGGTGTGCGCTGATGCCCACTACCGCTACCGGGTGCAGCAGGGCGGGTCTACCACCGAGAGTGCCTGGACTAATCCGCTGAAATATACTCTCCCCTTTGAACGCTTCTACCTGCCCTGGGCGCACTCTAGCGCCAGCTTGCCAGAGTGGTTGCAGAATCAGTTGCTCTACGAGATGAGTATCTATCTGCAGGTTGACCGACAGGTGCTATCGCCTGCCTTTGACATCGATCAGAGCGTGCTAGATTCTTGCTCTGACTACTTTCAGCAGGTCATGGGGTGCCTAGATAGTAGGATCATTGAGAGCTTTGCCCTGGTGCCCCTGGGTCTCGACCGCCGCCAGATGCTCTTAGCGGTTTCAGCGCAGGTGCAGCAGCTCCCCTACTATCCTGTCACCAGCAGGCAGGTTTTCCGCTACAGCAAGCGCCCCTGGCGTTCACTCACTAAATTCACCTACTTCTACACTGTTCAGGGCTGCGGTGGGCGGGACGTTCCTGCCGAGGTTTTTGGGCACGGGGGGCAGGAGGTTGCCGCGGCTGAGGCTAAGTGGGTGAGCCACACCTTCTTTGGTAGAGAACTGGTGAGGGAGCGAATTCTCTGGTTTGAAATAGAACCATCATTCTTTATCAATGGTCAGAGCCTGGACGCTCAGCCCTATTCCGGTACCCCTTCCCTGCCCCGAGCAGCCCAGGGGGTGGCCTCCGAGCAGGTGCAAAGCGGTGTTAGAGAGGCACCTGGCGCTAAGGTCGCCTCGCTTAAACTGCGTCTTAAGAAGCAGCTCTGGCGCGTCAAGAAGCAGCTAACAGCAGATCAAGTCAGCCCTGCACCTGAGCGGCTTAGCCTGGCGTCCAAAAGCATCTGGTTCTATGCTGACCGGTCACACCGCGCCGGCGATAACGCCGAGGCATTCTACCGGCATGCCAGCCAGCAGCTACCGGCGGTGCGTCATGTCTTTTTTTTGAGCCGGGAAAGCCCGGACTGGAGCCGCCTAGAAGCTGAGGGTTTTGACCTGGTTGCCGCTGGGAGCAGTGAATGTGAGCGGCTCTTTGGTGAGGCGCATACGCTCTTGCTCAGCGATATCAGTGACTCGGGCATCTCGGCATTGCTGACTGGGCTCAAGGCACATCAGCGTCTGGTTTTTGTGCAACACGGTATTTTGCGGCGCGATCACTGGCGCTGGCTTAACCCCCGGCGTATCGACCTGATGATTACCACCCTGCCGGAGGAAACAGAGGCTCTGATTGGCGACGGCTCCCAGTACACGTTGACCGGTGTGGAGGTGGTGCAGACCGGTCTGCCGCGGCATGATGCGCTCTTAGAGCTGGCGTCTACAGAGAAAAGGCGGGATAGGGTTTTGCTGGCGCCCACCTGGCAGCCGCACCTGCTGGCCGCCAGCCGGCAGGAATTTGCTCAGTGGATTGATACTTGGCTGGGCTCGTTTGCGCAGGTTTCAGGTCAGGGGAGCCTGAGGGGGTTACAGCCGGTCTTTTTTGTGCACCCTAATATGGAATCTCGCCTGGGTGAATTGGGGATTGAGCTACCCTGCGAGACGGTTTTTGGCGCTGACCTTCCAGCCGCGCTGGTGCGCTCGGTGGCGGTAGTGAGTGATGTGTCCTCAATAGCTGATGAGGCCCTCGCGGTGGGTGTGCCGGTGATTTTGCGTCTTGACGCTGATGCACCGGCAGCCCGGCGCCTTACCTCTCTGTTGGAGCACCCAGGCGTGGACGTGGTGGCCCCTGGCGATGAGGTTGCACTACTGGACGCTCTCACCCGTGCCCATGAAGCAGGGCGCCGCGCCCCGGCGATGGAACCGGGAGCGCGGCAGAGGTTGCTAAAAGCACTGACAAATACTCAAGAGACACGAAAAGCTTTAGAATGATTTATCATCACCGAATGTTATGAGGAGTTCGCTAACTATGGAAGCATCCCGTGGCGCTTCTCGAAGCATCAGACTGAAAGAATTTAGCCCCGGTCTCGTGCGGCCCACCCGCCCAGAAGACGCTTACTTAGCAGGAACGGATGGTTCTCTAGATCAGTACGATACGGTTCTGCGAGCCGATAATAATGGGTTTCTAATCACCGGCAATTTTCTTAGTGGGCAAAGAAAAAAAATTATAATTTTGGGTGACAGTTTTGTAGAGTCTTACTGGGCGCCTGGCGAGCAGGACCGGTGGGTCTCCGTTGTTGAGCGCTACCTTGATACCAACTGCGAAAACAAGTTTGAAGTTCTTAATGGTGGCTATTCAGGTGCAACAAGCCTACACCTAGCGCTGAGCATCCCCTCCAAGCACAGAGCCTTTTTTGCTGAAACCGCCGGAGTAATTCTATTTGTACCTAATAATGACTCCGTTGTTTCCGGCTTAGAACATACTTACTGGACCAAAGATGAATATTGGAGTCCCCTGACACCATTTGATCACTCTGGGAACCTTCCTTCATCATCTTTTCCGGCAGACCTGGATGCGCGAGCTAATTGGTCTTTAATGCTGAACTATCTCAAAACTTACGGAATTCCAACTCTGGTTGTTTCTACTCCTTACCGAACCGGTCATTGGGGAGAAGATAAGTTTATTAGTGATTCATTTCCAGATGAAGAATCATTTGAAGGTTGGAAGACAAGTCGGAGTAAAGCTCAGCATATAGCCTTTGAAGTGGCAAAAGAATACGGTGTTCGGACCATGCATACAGCTCTCTTTGACTGGCCTGAGCGGGGAACATCGCCCTATTTCTACGACCAGCTCCACCTTAATACGCAAGGACAGCATTTCTTTGGAGAGAGATTTGCACGAGCCCTGCTGGATATGCGCTTTTGGGAGGAAGAACCGACTCCACTCACCTCTCCACTCAAATAATTATCGACCCTTAAATATAAAATAAGTAATTAAAATTAAGGCGCAGGTTTTTAAGCCTGCGCCTTAGTTTTGATACCTTCTATTTATTTAGAGTCATCAAGTTTGAGAATTTCAGCCAGTAGTCTCTGAGAACTATTTTTATCCTGGTGTCCGAAGAACTCATCAACTCGTTGAGCATATTTGGTTTCAAGAGCGCAATCTTCTGCGATGCTCTCAATGAGTGAGTCAACGAGAGAGTCCAGAGTCTGAACTACAGGGCCAAACCCATCCCTCTCAAATGAGAAATAGCCCTTGCCCCACAGGTGCCACTGGTAAAATGACTCTTTATCAAACTGTGCATAGATGACGGGCTTTCGCAGGTAGGCAAAGTCGAATGCTACAGAAGAATAATCAGTAACCATCAGCGCAGCCTCTGCGAAGGCCTTGTTGTAATTATGAGGTGGAGTAGAAATAGTGAAGTTTTCAGTCCCTTCGAAGTCTTCAATCTGGCGGCTAAACCCTGGGTGAATTAGGAATTCAGCGGTATAACCATACTGCTTCAATGCACGATTCAGTCTAGGGTCAGCAATTAGAGACTGATAGAACTGGAAGAACTCGCTACTCATGAATTCTTCGTTGTAGGGAACTGTAAGAGTCTTGGGGTCGACTTCATCCACAAGACCATGCCGCCAGGTAGGGGCCACGATAATTTTTTTACTTTTGCGGTCAATCAGCTTGTCATGTCGGGGGAAGCCGGTAAGAACGACCGTTTTTTCATCGTAGCCATATTTACCATGAATGATTGATTCCTGTTCGCGGAATGCACTAGTTACGAAAAGCCGGATGTCCTTGGAGAAGCTGTGCAGCCAACTAGAGATATCGTGTAAAGTAACACCATGCTGGAGGAAAACAAAGTCAAAGCGGTATAGATCTCGGAAAATATTTTGATCAGTGCTGAAAGCATTAATGACGTAATCGTTAGCTTGTGAAGAAATAATTTTATCAGCTCTCAAGAAGAGACCCTTAAATTTACGGCTTCCCGGTTCTACTACCTTTCCTATGCTGGATAAACGTTGATAGTCTTTTGATTTTTTAGAAAGCACGAAATAGGGGACTACATTTTCGGGCTGATTATTTAGGAGGTACTGGAAAAATGCCTCACCATTATCACCCGCGGAATTGGGTCTATCAGAAATAAGCCAAATTCTGCGATTGCCCTGTAAAGCGCGCCGTATTCTGGCGTTTGTGCGAAGCCAAACTGCCCCCAGCCTTGTCATGGTTGAAGGTTTGCGAGTTTCGCTAAAAATAGTATGTCTAATAAACGATAGCTCTCGTCGCTGCCGCTCCTTGAAAGTATTTTCCTTGACCGCGAGATAAGTATTTCGGACGTTTTGCAGAATGATGTCGCCTGTTTCCACATATGACGATGTGCCCTCGGGTATTCGTGACGTATCTTTTAAGAGGAATACGCCCTTGATGAATGACCCGTTGGGGCGGAGCACAGCTGGGCGGATTCTATCCCCTGGCCCAACCTCTAACTCCACCTTGTAAACGTTCCGGTCAAAAACAGTGTCACCCAAAAAACGAATCTGAGCGCGGGGAACATCATGCAAAGTTACTTCAACAAATTTACTATTAACAAAATACCCATATTTGATGCCCTTGAACCTGAGACCGAAGAAATAGCCTTCAAGGGTTAATTTCCCATCGTTGTACTTCGCGAGATTGATGGTAGAAATTCTTGAGCCATTGTAGTATCTAGCAATCCTGATTCCTCGGTACTCGAATCCGCCCTTTGAGTACAGTGAGTTCTGTAGCGGATCTTCACCATGCTTCATCTTGAGCAGGTAGGTCTTATGTTCGCTGAATACGTTACGCAGGTCCATAATGACCTGGTCATCGATGTTTTTCAGCAAATCAACAAACAGATTTATATACTCTTTTTGTTCTTCAGGAGTAAAGAGGTGCTGCTCTTCCTGCTTAACGCGCCATTGCAGGTCATAGGCTACAACGTACTGCACGTACCGCGGCACAACACCATCAACAGCGAGCGTTTGCATCAAATGGGAGTCAACGTTGAGCAGGGTATCGAAATACCAATCCGGGTCTAGGATTGACCGCTGAATAGCAGACGATTTATTGCCGCGTTTTCTATATAGTAAGTTTGTTTCAGTGACGACACCATACTTTCTTTTGCGCATGATGAGGTCAGTAAGAAACAGCTTGTCCTCGGCATATTTACGTCCTGCGGCAAAACGAAGACCGGTATCAATCAAGGTCTGCCGAACCATAAAGGCACCGGTGACGTGTAAGAGGATAGCAGTATATTCCTCGGTAACATCAAGTACTCGGGTCCCTTCCTCGTACTTAAAGTTCAGTGGGTGATTACCGGTAGCGCTATCGAAAAATTGAAGCGGAGCAGCCATGACATCCACTTCGTTTTCATGCTCCAACCAAAAATTATAGATTTCACGCAAGAAGTTGGGTTCATATACGTCATCAGAGTCAATAAATCCGACAAGGGTACCGCGCGCCTCTTCAATCCCTCGGTTTCTCGCAACTGAAACACCTTGGTTTTCTTGCAAAATATATCGAATTAAATTGGGATATTTGTTGGCATATTCTAGACAGACGACTTCGGAATTATCAGGGCTGCCATCATTGACGATAATAACTTCTGTTTGACGCAAAAGGTCAGCGTCTTGCCCCAGGATGCTGTCGAGCGTTTCAGCTAGGTACTCTTCAGTCTTATAGACCGGCATAACAATCGAGAAGAATACCCCACTAGGGGCTCCTTGTGTCGCCTCGGTATCGCCGAGCAATGCATCCGTCATTTCAATTTCTCCATCCCAGAGGCACTGTGTAATGTGTGTGTTTTTCGGCGTAAAACTTGCCGTCGGTGTCGTGTAATGGGCACATTACTGTCATATAAATACTACCAGCGCCATACCTAGCCCCTAGGGCTATTTCTGTGTGATGTAGCAAGCGTTAGACATACCGTTATTTCTCAGTATTTCCAGATTTCAAGACGATTTCATCAACTTTTATCTAGGCCAGTCAGATAAAAAGTAGCCACTCTCAACGTGCAATAATTATGCTTAAGTTTGAGCATTTACCAATCAGTTAGGACCCTATGCCCTCCCCCACCATAGCTTTTGTCGGTCTTGGCTATATTGGCCTGCCTACCGCCGTCGTCTTGGCTAATCATGGCCTCAAAGTAACTGGTATCGATATCAATGCAGTTAATGTTGAGCGTATTAACCGCGGTGAGGTTACCATTGTGGAACCCGGGCTCGAAGAGCAACTGCAAAAAGCCATTCATTCGGGCAACCTAAAGGCAACCACAGAGATGGTACATGCTGACGTGTACATTCTCGCTGTGCCGACTCCCTTCAAAGATAACTATGAAGGCGATTTGTCCTACATCATGGCAGCGGCTGAGAGTATTGCCCCGCAACTATTAGGCGGTGAGTTGGTTATTCTCGAATCCACTTCGCCGCCCAAGACCACTGAGAAGATGGCAGCGCACATTCTTGCTTTACGCCCTGATCTTGTTGCTGATGGTGCTGAGAATCCTGAGAGCAAGCCAGTTCTGTATTTCGCTCACTGCCCTGAGCGCATTTTGCCAGGCTATGCGATGGAAGAACTAATTACCAACGACCGTATTATTGGTGGCCAGACTCCTCGGGCAACTGAAATCGCAACTGAGGTTTATGGTAGCTTCTGCACCGGTGAGCTGCTACCTACCGATGATGTTACAGCTGAGATGGCTAAACTGACCGAGAATTCCTTCCGCGATGTGAACATCGCCTTCGCCAATGAGCTTTCCCTCATCGCCGCTAACCTGGGAGTGGATGTCTGGGAGCTCATCGAGTTAGCTAACCACCACCCACGCGTCAATATTCTGCAACCCGGCCCCGGCGTGGGCGGGCACTGCATCGCCGTAGACCCCTGGTTTATCGTGGCAGCAGACCGTCAGAACTCGCAGCTCATCCGCACAGCCCGCGAGGTTAACGACCGTAAACCTAACTGGGTTATCCAGCAGGTGAAGGACGCCCTCGCGCAGCAGCCAGGGGCAAATATTGCCGCTCTTGGCTTAGCTTTTAAACCCAACATTGATGATTTACGTGAGTCCCCCGCCCTGGATATCACCGCCCAATTAGCAACCGACCTACCCCAGACCAGAGTGCTGGCAGTGGAACCGCATATTAGTGCCCTGCCCCCGCGTCTAGCAGACCTGCCCAATGTCCAGCTCACCGACCGGGACGCCGCCCTAGACCAAGCTGATATTGTGCTTCTGCTGGTTGACCACGATGCTTTCAAAGACGTAGCCGCCACCGCGCTGACCGGTAAACAGGTCATCGACACCAAGGGACTGTGGCGCTAAGAGTTAGTAGCGTTAAAAGTAAACGCAACTAAACCGAGAAATCTGGCAGACGCTTACCCAACCCAAAGAAGGCTTCAAGGGCCGCAATGGTGCGTCCACTGGCTACACCGTCCCCATAGGGGTTAACCGCGTTAGACATAGACCGGTAGAGTTCGGGAATATCCAGCAATCCAGAAACCTCTGCCACAACGCGCTCAGTATCGGTGCCCACCAGCCGAACCGTACCCGCATCTACGGCCTCCGGGCGCTCGGTATTCTTGCGCAATACCAGGACCGGCTTACCCAAACTCGGAGCCTCTTCCTGCAAGCCTCCCGAATCGGTGAGCACCAAGTAGGACGCCGCTAAAAGTTGGGTGAACTCCACATAGGGTAACGGCTCGGTCACCACCACGTTCTCTAAGCCCTCAAGGTGAGGCAGAACCGCTTCACGCATGGCCGGGTTCTTGTGTGCGGGGAAGATAAAAATGCAGTCGCTATACTTCTTGGCGAGGGCACCAAGAGCGCGGCCAATATTCTGCATAGCATCGCCCAGGTTCTCGCGGCGGTGAGTGGTCACCAGCACCAGACGCTGCCCAGAAGCAATAGCCTGCTCAACGCGTTCATCGGGCAAATCAGTCTGCCAGCCCACCACTGAGAGCAGAGCATCAATGACTGAATTGCCGGTTACTGCTATATCTTTTTCAGAGAATCCCTCCCGCAGAAGGTTCTTCTTGGAACCCTCGGTGGGTGCCAGGTGCAGTGAAGCAACCTGACTAATCAGACGACGGTTACCCTCTTCAGGGAAGGGAGAGTGAATATTGCCAGACCTCAAGCCCGCTTCAAGGTGCACCACGGGAATTTGCAGGTTGAAAGCAGCCAAAGCCGCATAGAGAGCCGACGATGTATCGCCCTGCACTAGCACTGCTGCAGGCTGCTCTGCGGCGAGGATGTCACCCAGGCCCGCAAAAATTTTGACGGCAATATCATTGAGGCTCTGCCCCTGCGCCATAATGCCCAAATCGTGGCGGGGGCTGATGCCAAAGATATTGTTCACCTGATCCAACATTTCTCTGTGCTGGCCGGTCGAGACAGTGACGCTCTCAAAATGAGGGGACCGTTCAAGAGCATTGATAATGGGAGCCACCTTGATAGCCTCCGGGCGGGTGCCGTAGACGGTCATAATTTTCATGCTCATGGGCCTACTCCTCACTGTCCTGCACGTAGCCCTGCGCTCCCAACGCTTTCGCGTCAGCCAGCAGCTGGGCAGCTTTAGCCTCATCGCCCTGGGCTAGGTTGTGGGCAAACCAACGGTACTTGCGGGCTACTTCGCGGGCGTCCCCGTCCATGACAAACTCACCAAAGTCCAGCCAGATAGCTCGGTTGCAGAGATCCTCAATGGTCTGCGCAGCGTGGCTCACCAGGAACACCGTGCCAGCATCATCCAGCACCTCCTGCATCGCCTGGGCAGAACGCTCAGCATAGGCAGCATCGCCGGTTGAAAGCGCCTCATCAATCAGCATGATGCGGGGCTTAGCGGCCAGTGAGATAGCGAACCGCAGGCGGGCTCCCATACCGGAGGAATAGGTACGCATGGGGCGATCAATCGCCTCACCAATACCCGCAAGTTCAATGACCTTACGTTCAGCCTCCGCCAACTGGTGCTTTTTCAGCCCCATAGCCAGGCAACCCAGAGCAATATTCTGGCGGCCAGTCAGCTCCTGGTTAAGAGCTGCGCCCACGCCCACCAGCGAAGGCCGCGCAGACGCGTAAACAGTACCGGTGGTGGAGGATTCCAGACCGGCAATCACGCGCAACAGGGAGCTCTTACCCGAACCGTTGCGCCCCACCAGACCAATAAATTCGCCCTCATGGGCAGTGAAAGAAAGGGGCTGAACCGCATGAACTACCTTGCGCACGCGGCGCCCCCTCAAACCACGCTGAGTGTAAACGGGGTAGTCCACCGACACCTGGTTAACCAAAATGTTAGGTTGTTGGCTAAGCGGGTCAATACCGGGGTTACCTGGTGCCACCCGCGGAATAACCGTTCTCTTAGTTGAGCTCACGGCCAAAGACCTCCTCAGCACGCCAGAAAATGAAGAAACCTACTACAGCCGCGCCCACAGCCCAAGCGGCAGCAGTCAGCCAAGTTTCAAGGTTGCCAAAACTGCCCCTCATGAGCACTTCACGATAGAGGTCAATAAAAATGTAGAAAGGGTTAGCCTGAATAATCTGGGTGACCAGTGGGTGCTCAACAAAACGCTCAATAGGAAAGATAACCCCAGAAGCATAGAGCAGAACGCGGGTCACAAAGCTCAGGAGCTGCTGAATATCAGGCACCACATACGCATACCGAGCAATCACTAGTGCCAAGCCCGTTAAGAACAGAGCATTCAAAGCGAAAACCGGCACAAAAGCCAGCCAGGAGACTGTGGGGAACACGTGCGGCGGTAACACAGCTATACCCACTAGCATGACGGCCACAATGGCGCCCATCTGCATAGTCTGCCGCGCCATCATCGAAATCGGCAGCGCCATACGCGGGAAAGAGAAGGCTCGCATCATGGGCTTACCCTGAATCATGACCGACGCCGCGCCGTTGAGAACCCCAGACATATACTGGAACATCAAAATACCGATGATCAGATAGGCAAGGAAGTTATCCATGCCCCGAGATACTTGCAGCACCAGCCCAAACAAAACTCCGTAGAAAGCAATGTCAAGAACCGGCTTAGCCAAGAGCCAGAGAGAGCCTAGTCGGTGGTTACTGTTCTGGGTGCGCACCTTGGTATGTGAATCAAACCAGATGTATTGGCGGCGGTCCCACACGTTTTTGAGGTAACGCCAGGCACCCACGCGCACCCCCACCGGTGCAAGGCGTCCCGAATGCACGTGGGGCACCACGTCAGTGAGTTCGCCGCTGACCCCTTCACGGGCATAATAAATTTTTTCAGCCATAGTTGCTCAGGGTCTTTCGGTACAGGGCTAAGAGAGTTTCGGCGTTGTGTGACCACAGGCGGGTGCGGGCAAAACGGCGGCCCTGCGCCACCGCCTCAGCACAAGCCTCTGGGTCAGCCAGAAATTCAGTGAGAGCCCGCGCCATATCTTCAGGGTTTCCAGTTTCAAACAGTTTACCTGCCCCCGGTGCCACAGCGTTATGTACTAACTCAGCTAGGGGTGGGATATCGCTCATCACCACAGGGCGCCCCACTGCCATTGCCTCGATAGGCTTAAGAGGGGTGACCGAACGGCACACCCGGTCATTCGTGCGTGGAACGGCAAAAACATCCAAGCTCTGATGGGCAAGGAGGGCATCTTCTGGTGACAACCTGCCGGTAAAGACCGTTGCTTTACCCAAGTTGAGCTCCGCAGCCAGACGCTCTAGGGAGGCTCTAGCCGTGCCATCCCCCGCAATCAGCACTCGGATGTCCGCCCCCGCTGCCCGCAACAGAGCAACTGCACGCAGCAGGGTATCAAGCCCCTCATAGTGCACCACAGATGTGACGCTACCTACCCACTGCCCCTTGGCGTCCAGCCCTAGCTGCTGCCGTGCCTGCTGAGAAGCAAGGTTCTGCTCAAAGAGCTGTTCAGATACCGCGTTAGGAGCCAGCGCAATCTTTTCTGCCGGCACACCGCGTTCAACCAAAAGATCTTTCATAGTCTGAGACAGGGTCACCACGGCATCGGCTTCCATGCAAAACTGTGTTTCTCTGGCTCTTAGGAGCGAGAAGCGCTCACTGGCTTCTGCCTGCTGGCGGGCGGCCTCAGTTTTCTTGCCCGACACCCAGGTTTCCTCCATTACCCCGCGCACC
This sequence comes from Rothia sp. LK2492, assembly GCF_040946345.1. Taxonomy (NCBI): domain Bacteria; kingdom Bacillati; phylum Actinomycetota; class Actinomycetes; order Micrococcales; family Micrococcaceae; genus Rothia; species Rothia sp. LK2492. Next base: position 352,642 of record NZ_JAYWLX010000001.1, read on the forward strand.
TCGTACACCCAAGGCACCCCTAAGCTACGCGCCACCGCCTGCGCCACCAGGGCGTTCTGGTAGTTAGTGGTAGTGTGCACCAGGTCAATCTGCTGACCCTCAACCTCTCTAAGAATTGCAGCAACGCTCTGCTGCAAGCGCTGGGGCAAGGTGGCTCCCAGGCGCCAGGGCAAAAGGCGGCGGTAGATAATCTTATCTACCTGGGTTGTTCCCTTTGCCAGCAGACCACCCACCATCACCGGGTAGCCCACCCTGGTGACCGCAGTAATTTTCACCCCGGCATCTACCAGCGCACTCAGTAATCGGTGCGAGCGCAGTGTGTACCCTGATTGGGTGGCGGGCAGTGAGTTAGTTAGCAAATGTAATACCGCTAACTCGTCTGTGTTGGACGCCGGTGAGGGCACCTTCGGTGCTGATGAAGTGAGAGAGAAGGTGCGGTTAAGGGCAGTGGCTTCACCGCATAAACGCCGGGCGTAGGCTCTAGTGCCGGGGCTCTGTTGCGCGGTGGCTATCGCCTGGCTGACAGCCCCGGCGTCCCAGGCGGCGCGTGCACGCACGGTGGCTGGTAGAGATGCATCCTGGTAATCAATGAGCCCGTAGCCTACTGCCACTTCAGCGGCTATACGACGTTGGAGGGAGCCAAGAAAATTCTGGTCCGGTTCTCCCAGCAGGCGCACAGCAGTTTCTGGTAGTTGCGCCGCGCCCATAATCTGTTGCCCCAGCGCCCTGGTTCCGGCGCCAGGTAGCCGGCTGAGCACCCGGCCAGCCATTGTGCCTGCCCGGTGCGGTAGTTTACGGGTGACCTGTAGAGCAAGGAGGGCAGGGTCATCAATAGCATGACGGGCCGCGACCTGGGCAACCAGCACAAGGTTACGAGCCAGACCCGCTGCCCGCCCCACTTTTTTCTGTATCTCAGGCATGCTTGGCCCTCCCCTGCCGCCCACGGTCTACTGCGCGCTCCAGCTTGGCAAGGTAGCGGCGTGAAAGTGCAGTGTAATTGTATTTTTCATGGAGTAAGGAACGACCTGTCGTATCCACAACTAACTCGTCCCTATTGTGAATCAGATTTTCTAAAGTATCAGCCAATGCACCGCAATCTTCTGGGGGCACCAAAGTGCTAACCCCCGAGTCATTCAAGATGTCAGCTGCTTCGCCGGCCACTAGACCGATGATTCTGCGTTGGAGAGAAAGCAACTCAAAGATTTTGGAGGGTACGGTGTGCCGGAAAGGTTTGGTGTCTTTCAGCGAGACAATTTCGACATCGGCCCACTGATAGGTTTTCTGTAAGTCAGCACGAGATACGGGGGGTTGAAAATCAACGTCCAGTGAGCGGCGGGCAGCCTCCGCTTGAAGTACCGGCAGGTCTGCTCCGCTGCCTACTATGCGAAGCTTCACCTGTTCTCTATATCCACGCTGGTACAGCTCGTCGACAGCGTTAAGCAGTACGCTCAGACCCTGGCTGCGCCCCACGGTGCCCAGGTACTGAACCCGCAAGATGCCATCGCCGCGGTCGGTGTGCTCAAGCTCCATAAAGCTCGCTGTTTCAGCGCCGTTAGAGATCACTTCAACGTGCTTGATGCCTCGCTCTCTCAAGGTGGTGGCAAAGCCTTCGGTGGTGGTAATACAGGTAGCAGCCTGTTTCTGCAGTGCGGTGACGCTTATAAAAACTGCGGCTTTTAGCAGGTGCCGAGGCAAAGACTGGCGCGCTACCTGGGTGCTCATGTCACCGGTCACTACATCGGGCCAGGCATCTCTAAACTCCGCTACCAATGGGCGGTCGATTACCCTGCTAGCGGCGCTACCTGCCAGTAAGGACGGCAGACCCGGCACGGTTGCCACAATGACGTCCGGGCGCCACCCGCCAATCGCGGCTGACAGCGTCCATGCCAAGGAACAGGTAGCAACTACTAGCTGATCGAGCAACCGCACAGTCCCCGAAAAACCATGTGCCAGGTAGGGGGTGCGCACCACGGTCTCTCCTAGAGCACCGGGGGCGGGTTTGAAAAAACTGTACTGGCCGCGCCACTGGGCGGCAGCTTGCCTGTCTGGGTAATGCGGGGGAGGGCACACCACGCGCACCTCATGACCGGCGGATGTCCAATGCTTCACAAAAGCGGACCAGCGGCGCTGAGGTGCCCCTATTTCGGGTTCATAATAGTGCGTAAGAAGGAGTATTTTCATGGTGCGGTGTGCTGAGGTGTGGGCTGTTTGGCTTAGTCACCCATCTTTAAAGCCTACTAGCCAACGCCCTTGTCACCTAACATTCCTGCCCTCACCTTTTAACGCAAATACCCCCGGGTCACCTAGAGGCTGGAATTATAACCGGTGGTCCCAGGGGGTATCTTCTAAAAATAGACCAGCTAGGAGCCCATGTAAGCTCGCTGCTTAAGCCACTGACCGTAGACCTGCATCTGACGAATGTAGGCACTACTGGGGCGTAGCCACATCAAGACGAGAGGAGCAATCGCGAGGAGTGATGCGAGCAGGCCCACCAGCATGGTCCAGTGGAAGAAGAGGAAGAAGGTGAAGACGCCCAACAGACCCAGCACCTTGAAAGCTGCGTAAACGGTCAGAACGATGCGTGCCCAGTTATGGCCCTTCACCAGGAAGATTGCCAGGATGATCAGAGCAGCGGAGAACAGTACGGTGCTACCGAGGGAAGTTACCAGTTCAAAGGTGCTGAGCTCCGTAGGTGCGTTAGCCAGTTCCGCTTCGAAGGTGGCTCTATCTTCTTCAGGGATAGCACTGCCGAACATGCCCAGAACGCCGTCCATCGAGGACTGCAAAAGCTCTTTCCAGTACACGAGGCCCAGCACGGTGCTCACAATATTGAGCAGCACAATGGCGTAAATGCTGTTCGCTGCCATTTTAATGGTGCCGGGGACAGCCGGCTTTTCCATGTGCTGAGGGAGCCCCTGGCCATAGACCTGTGCGTAGTTCTCGTAGGCACCCCCGCTGTGAGTGGACGAGTAGCTGGGCGGTTGCTGCTGGTTGGGGTAGGTGCCGTAATTGTTCTCGCTCATAGCTTTGCTTTCTCGATTAGCTGGTGGAGTGGGACATGTTCCTTTTAATCTAGCAGGAGAGAAGATGTTTGCACCTTGCCTCTTACCTTAGTTCGCTTCAAAAATGCCGCGAGAGCGATCTTTTTTGACGTCTGAGGCAGGGAAGATTCGCCCGCTCATAGAGATATACACGCCTGGTTCTAGAAGGTTGAGGGCAGTCACCGCCGCCCCCAGGTTGAAGGAGGCATCCGAGGTGCGCATCGCGGCAGGCTGCATGGCGCCGGTGAGCACCACGACCTTTTGCCCCAGCGCTGCATGGGCTTGAAGGTAACGTGCTGTTTCAGGCATAGTGTCGGTGCCGTGGGTAATGATAATACGGTCGTTGTGCACGGCGTCCAGTGCCTTGACCAGTTCTGCCCGGTCAGCATCGGTCATATCTAAGCTATCGAGTTTCAGGACGCTCTGGATTTCAAATGTGGTATCGGTACGCACAAAGCTGAGCAACTCCGGGGCGGCAGGCTCACCAATTTCTAGCTCGCCGGCAACGGAGTAGACCTTGTCGAAGGTCCCCCCGGTGGTCAACAAGGTAACGGTGGAGGCATTGTTGATGGTCATAATAATCCTCTTTTGTTCTCAGATTTTTTAGCGCTGGGATTTTATTCTAGGGCGTTAGTAGTGAGGTAGGGCTCTAGCTGATTTTTTGGGCTAGCTCCCCGGCTGCTCGGCGAATGCGGTCTAGTGTTCGCGCCTCATCCAAGGTGCCCGGGGTGGTGTAGACCCCGGTAGCACAGGTATCTGCACCCAGGTAGCTGAAGAGCGGACGCAGGGCGTAGTCCAGGGCGAGCATGTGGCGGTGGCTGCCACCCGTAGCAGCCATGAGCAGGGGTTTTCCCTTGATGTCATCTGGTTCCACTAGATCCCAGAAGAGCTTGAAGAGCCCGGAATAGCTCGCCTTAAAAATGGGGGTTACGGTGATAATCGCGTCAGCTGCGCGCAACTGCTCAAAGAGGGCTACCAGGGTGCCGGGGGCGTCCCCTTCCAGATAGTCAGCGATGTCATGGGTGTACTGCCCCAGGTGATGGGTGGAGTATTTGGTGGAGGTCCCCGCCGGTAGCGCATCCTTCACGCTCTGCTGCAGCTTCTCAGCGAGGAGTGCCGAGGCGGAGTGTCGTGCCGCCCCGGCTGTTACCACCACAATGTTAAGAGTTGTCATGGTTCTATTATGCGGCTCTAGCGGTACATGCGCTCAACCGCACTAGACCATCGCTGTGCAAAGAGTGCCCGCTTGAGCTTTTGCGTGGGAGTCATCAGTCTCGGGTCAGCGGCATGCACTTCAACCAGCTCAAATTTTTTCACCTGGCAAAGCGTAGCCTCACAGGTGAACTGCGGGGCTTGCGATCAGGGAGGTAGCATGGAGGCACGTACCCGAGAGAAAGTAGCATGATGACCACCTCGCTAGAAGCACTTACCCTTCGTTTCCCCATCGTGGGGGCACAGTGGCTAGCCGCTCACCTTGCGGCACCCAACCTGATTATTTTGGACGCTTCTGTGGGTGAGTTCTCTGGCGCTACCACGGGTGTTCCCGGCGCTCGCCGCTTTGATATTGACGGGCCTATGAGCGCAGATGATGGGGTGCACACGATGCTACCGGCGGACGTCTTTGAACAGCGGGTACGTGCACTGGGAGTTAACCGAGACTCAGCCATCGTAATCTACGACCGGCAGGGGCTCTTTTCTGCAGCCCGCGGCTGGTTCATGTTCGTGGCGATGGGCCACGATAACGTGGCAATTCTGGACGGCGGGCTACCGGCTTGGCTCGAAGCTGGCTTCAACGAGCTCCCGCTTAACCGCGGGCCTTTCACCACCGGCTCTTTTGTGGCTGAGGATCGGGAACTGTTTGTGGACGCCCTGACCACCAAAGCCCTCGCCCAGCACCAGAGTGCGCAGGTGATTGACGTGCGCAGCGCTGGCCGCTTTGCAGGGGTTGAGCCCGAACCCAGGGATGGTTTGCGGGCAGGGCACATCCCCGGTTCGGTTAATCTACCTTTCACATCTCTACTGGACGATCAGGGTGCATTTGTTGCCCCAGAGCAGCTGCGTCAGGCAGTAGACGCCGCTGCCGATGGCAGACAGACCCTGGTCTTTAGCTGCGGTTCAGGTGTTACTGCCTGCATTGGGGCACTTGCGGCTTATGTCTCTGGTTACACCGAAATCGCTGTTTATGACGGCTCCTGGGCGGAGTGGGGTGCAGCTGACCCGGCAGGCGTCCGCCCGGTCGAGCAAAAGCGCTAGATAGGCACAGTTACGCTGGTCGAAGAGTAGCAGAGCGTTCAAAGGAATAGACCGTGCCGTTAACGGTGACAAAACGCGCTGTAATGACTTTTAAGCTGATACATTTGTTGTTCACAGTTGTTGTGAAGTAAGGCAGGGCGCTGGGGAACCACAGCTTTTTGTCGGTGTCATATTGCCATGTTCCACTGAACGTAGTGGTGTAGGCAATATAGCCGTTTCTGACGGGGGCAGTGGAGTCATAGGCGAGGGTTGACCATTGACTGCTGGTCCTGTCTCTTTGAAAGGTAAGTTGACCAACGGTGTCGGAGATATACTGGGTCACTTTGGTTGCGCTAATGGTTGCTGAAGCTGGTGCGTTTGAAACCCATAGCCCGCGATCGGGATAATTACCTTGACCATTGATGGTGTAGGTCATTGACCACACACCGGACCGCCTATCTCGGGAGCAACTGATTGTATTTAACAGCCAACCATCGAGGGCGGGTTTGGAAGCTGCGTAGGCGGGTATAGTTGCTGTTGCTAGGACGGCGGGAGCGGCCCAAGCCGCCCCTTTGACGATGCTACGGCGGGGTTGTTGTGACATGTTATCCTCTGCGAGTGAGTGAGTGAGTGAGTGATCGATATAATTATCTTTTTAGCATCAAATTATACCACATCTACCCCCGGGGGCAACAGAGCAGTAGCGCAGTTTTCCTCCTCGCTATCACACGTATCCTCATCTTATTTCTCATAATCGCCTTTATTGAATGCATGCAAAGAACTATTTGCGGCACAGGCCTCATGCAACTTCTCGCGTAAAGATATTTCCACCAAAAAAGCCCCTCACCTGTTGTACCAAGTGAGGGGCTTTTGCTGTGCGCCCTGTGGGGCTCGAACCCACGACCCACGGATTAAAAGTCCGATGCTCTACCAACTGAGCTAAAGGCGCATCCACTGAGCAAAACTCAGCAGACACTACTATACACTCAACCTTTGCTGGGCACAAAAAAGGCTACCCTTGCACCCTCCGCGCCGATGTTGCAGTCGAGCTAAACTAAACGCTATGGAATCTCAGGCAAGGTATCACCGGCCGGTGAAGTTCTCCCCCGACCAATTCGACCATTACCCCGGTGGCACCAGCCCCGAGGAAACAACGCGCGCCGCACACACCTCTGCGCGGCTCATTCTTGACCGCGGACGCGCCAGCACAGACCCTTCTGTCACTAAACGCCTGGTGCGCTTCACTGACGAGTTCGGCCTCGAAACGGTTGCGCAGCTTTGGGCACAAGCAGCGCCTATCACCCTGCCTGGCTCCCTCTGGCGTATTTACGCCCTGCGCGGCGTCATCAGAAAGAACCCCGCACTCATCAGCCACTACTACCAACGGGGTATGCACTCCAACTACGCAGCCTACGTGCTCGCCGGCGTCGCCTCACCACCTAACGCAGAAGAAATCTGCACCACCGTGGACGCCATTCTTGCCGGGGCCTTCACCGGCGAGTTCGATATAGCGCTCGAACGGTTTGCGGCCTTCTGCCGAGTACTCTCCCTGGGCCAGGACGATGTTGCACTGGGCCTGCGCCACGGACAGCTTAAGATGCAGGCGGATGCCCCAGACGAAACCCTCCAGCGGTTCAGTCCCTCCGAAGAGGTTTGCTCTGAGGCTGCCACTCGTGCCACCCGGCTCAGAGCAGGAGCTAAGAGACTGTTAAACACAGCCATAGAGCTAGAAACTTCTGCCGCTAAGTGGCGAGCCAGCACCCTTGACTAGAGACGGAGAAAAACTTTTCACTAAAAGTTGACAGACGAGACGAAGAAGAGAAGGATTGTTAACAGATGCCAGGCTGATAATAGGTAGCCCCGGGCTCCAAATATTTAGCCGCTTCGAGCGGCCTGTCGCCGAGAGGCGCTCCCAGCCTGGCATCGCTAAACTTCATAAAATATCCGGGTTTCCAGCTCTAATATCAGCACTGAGTGGGAGCCCGGTTTTTTGTACCCTGAAGTGCCAGGGCACCCACCGAACCATCCGTTAACTTTGCGGCTGTACCATGTTAGATAATTCACCAACCATCGTTAACACACAGGAGACTGGCAGCCCATGCTTCAGCGCATGTTTCCCCAAGAAAACAGCTCCCTTAAAGCGCTTGCAGGCCTAGCAGATCAGGTGGCGGAATCAGCAGCTATTCTCTCTGAAATGGTTGGTTCCCCAGAAGAACGTTACCCAGAGCTCCTAGAACGCATGCTCAATCATGAGTCAACAACCGTAGACACACTCTTCACCACCATGACCGCAGTGCGCAGCTCCTTCTCTACCCCTATTCCGCGCGAAGATATCTATACCCTCGCTGTTGAGCTGAATAACGCCGTCGAGAAGTTAGCCTCGGCAGCTAACATCATGCACCTGTACACCATCGTCCGTTTCTCGCCCAAGGCCGCCACCTTACTTGACCTTATTCAGCGTCAGGCGGTACTCACCAGCGCCATCATCCCGCGTCTCAGCGAGCTGCAGAGTTTCGATGACTACTGGATTAACCTATTGCGGCTCACCAAGCAGGCGGTGCGCATCGCAGAGGAGTACGACGCCGACGCCCTGGGGCGCTATAAGCACACCCGCTACTTACAGACCACGGTCTTTATTCATAAACTGGTCGAAGCCTCCGAGGCAATGAAATCCGTTGCCACAGAAATTGGGCGTATCATCGTGCAGGAATCCTAGCGTGACCGCAACCCTCTTTGGCCTTTGCTGCCTTGCCCTCGTGGGTTTCACCTTTATCACCGGGTTTCACGACGCACCGAACGGGACGGCTATCCCGGTCAAAACCAGAGCTCTCACCCCCCGCATCGCTCTGCGCTCTAGCGCCTTTTTCAACGTTATGGGTTTCCTCATTGCAGGCATCCTTTTGATGCCGGTGACCACTCGTTGGCTCACCGTGCCCCATAACAATATCGGTCTCAGTATGGCGCTCATCAGCCTGCTGACCGTGTGCATCTGGGGCATGGTGACCTGGTGGTATCGTATGCCTTCTTCCTCAACCCATGCCCTGCTCGGCGGTCTAGCTGGAGTGGCCTGGGCCGCGCAGGCAGTAGGGCTGGGCAAGTTCAACCCCTTCAACGAACCACTCGTCCTTTTTGCGGTCATCCCCCTGGTGATCGCACCCCTCCTTCTTTTTGTGTTTTCCTGGGCGGCCGTCTTCCCCTTCTTCGGCCTGATACACCGCGTTTACCCCTCCACGGTCAACCAGGCATCCCGGAACATCCTCTCACTATCCAACTCCCTGATTTCCCTGGTGCACGGCATCCAGACAGGCCAGCGTGCAGTCATTATTTTTACTGTTATGCTGCTAAGTGCCGAGTACAGCATGCAGGGATCCACACAGATAATTGCAACTATCTTTCTCGCACTGATTTTAGGCCTGGGCACGGCATGTGGAAGCTCGCGCATCGGCTACACCTTCGCCCACCAAATGGTACGTATAGATCCCTTTCGCGGAGCGGTTGCACAAAGCTCCGCAGCCCTAGCCCTGGTGCTCCTGCAGTTCCTCTTAGGCACCCCCGTTTCGTCCTCTCACCTCACCGCTTCAGCGGCTCTAGGTTCTGGCGTCAACCAGCGCTTTGCCTCGGTGCGGCACAAAATCGTGCTGCGCATTATTCTCACCTGGATCATCACCATACCGGCAAGTTTTGGTATCTCAGCCATCCTCTTTTTGGCGTTCTCACCCCTGCTCTCTGTCTAGCCCACTGCTCCTTGGCTGAGCTGGACGCTCTGTGCCAAAGGGAATTTGCCAGCAGGGTTTATAAGAGTGCCCGCTCACACAAAAGGCACCGCCCGCTTACCGTGCTTTTCTCATCTCAGCTTGAGAAAGCAAGGCAGCGGGCGGTGTGCCTGCTACCCCTACGCCTGTTCTTTTCAGGGTGGGGAAACTATGGGGGTGAGCTGGCTCTTAGCCGAAGCGGCCTGAGACGTAGTCCTCGGTGGATTTCTCACTGGGGTTATTGAAAATCTCCTGGGTGGGAGCATATTCAATAAGCTTGCCGGGCTTACCGGTACCAGCAATGTTGAAGAAGGCGGTCTTGTCAGAAACGCGAGCAGCTTGCTGCATATTGTGGGTCACGATCACCACAGTGTATTCCTCTTTGAGCTCATTGATGAGATCTTCGACCGCCAGGGTTGAGATGGGGTCAAGAGCCGAGCAGGGCTCATCCATAAGAATCACGTCGGGCTTCACCGCGATGGAACGGGCGATGCACAGGCGCTGCTGCTGGCCACCGGAAAGACCTGAGCCTGGCTTATCTAGGCGGTCCTTAACTTCGTTCCAGAGATTAGCCCCACGCAGGGAGCTTTCGACCAGTTCGTCAGCATCAGTCTTGGAGATTTTGCGGTTGTTCAGCTTCACGCCCGCCAGTACGTTTTCACGGATGGACATGGTGGGGAAGGGATTGGGACGCTGGAAGACCATACCGATCTGCGAGCGCACCACTACCGGATCTACGCCCTTGCCGTAGAGGTCGTCGCCGTCTAGCAGCACCTTGCCCTCTACGCGGGCACCAGAGATAACCTCGTGCATGCGGTTCAGGGTGCGCAGGAAGGTGGATTTGCCGCAACCGGAGGGGCCGATGAAGGCGGTGACCGAGCGGGGCTCAATAGCTATGTTTACATCTTCCACGGCCAGGAAGTCGCCGTAGTATACGTTGAGGTTTTCGACGTCGATACGCTTTGACACTGTTGGTTTCCTTGTCTAAAAAGTCTGTGGGCGGCGCTGTTAGCGGCCGGTTTTTGGGGCGAAGATCTTGGCGATAGCGCGGGCAATGAGGTTGAGCACCATCACGATTAGAATCAGGATAAGAGCGGCAGCCCAGGCGCGGGTCTCAGAGACGGCGGCAGCGGTGGGGCTGGTGGGCGTCATGATCTGGTAGTAGATGTAGGTGGGCAGGGTTGCCATCCAGCCGCTAAAGGCGTTCCAGTTGATGGAGGTAACGAAGCCTGCGGTCACCAGAATGGGAGCAGTTTCACCGATGACGCGTGCGATGGCTAGGGTGACACCTGATGCGATACCCGAGATGGCGGTGGGGATAACCACCTTGGTGATGGTGCGCCACTTGCGCACGCCCAGGGCGTAGGACGCTTCGCGAAGCTCGTTGGGTACGATGCGCAGCATTTCTTCTGCGTTACGGACCACAGTGGGAATCATGAGCACAGATAGAGCTACTGCGGCGACCAGGCCCATACGGTTCATGGGGTTACCCGTGACTAGGGCGAAGAAGGAGGCTGCGAATAGACCCGCCACGATGGAGGGAATGCCGGTCATGACGTCCACAAAGAAGGTAATCGCTTTTGCTAGCCATTTGCCCTCGCCATATTCCACTAAGTAGATGGCGGTCAGCAGGCCGATGGGCACCGAGATGAGGGTTGCCAGCAGGGTGATTTCCAGGGTGCCGATGATTGCGTGATAGATACCGCCGAGCACGTTGCCTTCGCCACTGGCTGCAGCATTATCGTGGACACCGGTGACGCCCTTCATGCTGGTCATCAGGAAGTTACCCGATAGACCGGGCACACCGCGAGCTAGCACTGTGTAGAGCACCGATACTAGGGGGATGAGGGCAATCAGGAAAGTTCCGTACACCAGGTAACGGGCTAGGGCATCGGAACCATTACGTCGGCCTTCAATGGCACCAACAATCAGGGGGCCGGCAACAATGAAGATGATGCCGGAGAAAAGGGCGAAGGTGGCAATCGAGAACCCTGTAAGAGCGGAGGCAGCCGCACCTAGTATCAGTGATACCGCGAGGATCGCCAGGGGAAGCCACTTAGGTGCTTGCCCGCTGGTCAGGCGTGAGGTGTGAGCAGGAGTAGCGGTCATTAGTTGGCTCCTGAGAATTCTTTGTAACGAGACACGATAAGGCGGGCTATCACGTTGACGATGAGGGTAATTACGAAGAGAACCAGGCCAGCGGCGATAAGCTCGCTCATACGCAGACCGTAAGCTTCGGGGAAATTGAGAGCAATTTCAGAAGCAAAGGTTTGGTTACCGCTGGTAATCAGTGAAGCGGTCAGAGGGCCTGATGCCAGCACCAGAGTTACCGCCATGGTCTCGCCTAGCGCACGGCCCAGAGCCAGCATCACGGCTGAGATAATACCGCCGCGGGCGAAGGGGAAGACCGTCATACGGATCATTTCCCAACGGGTGGCACCCAAACCTAGAGCTGCTTCTTCTTGCAGCTTAGGAGTCTGAATGAAAATTTCGCGGCACATGGAGGTGATAATGGGCAGGATCATAATGCCGAGAACAATGCCGGCGGTGAGAATGGTCTTGCCGGTCTGTGAGGCGGGGCCTTCAAAGATAGGCAGGAAGCCTAGGTAGGTGGCAAGCCAGTCATAGAAAGGCACAATTTTAGGGGCCAGGACGGAGGCGCCCCAGGCACCAAAAATGACGGAGGGGATGGCTGCCAGCAGGTCAATGACGTAACCGATACCTTTGGAAAGCCTGGCAGGGGCATAGTGAGAGATAAAAAGTGCCACACCAATGCCGATGGGTGTTGCCAGGAGAAGGGCTATTGTCGAGGCAATCAGGGTGCCGATAGTCAGCGGCAGGATGTATGTGAAAAAGCTACCGGAGGTCAGGTCTTCTGAATCTGCTGTGAAAACTGGTAGGGCCTGAGCTACCAGGAAGATAGCCACGGCAGCGAGCACCACCAGGATAAGGATGCCCGCGGCCAGAGAGATGCCGGAGAAAATTTTGTCGGCTGCCGGATTACCAACATCCGGTAGGTCTTTTGTCGGAGTGCGCTTATTGCCGGAAGGCTTAAGAGCGTCTGCTGAGATTGACATGGTGAGTGTTTCTGCCTTTGAACGTTAGGCAAGAGAAGGTGCGACCGGCCCAATGTGCCGGCCGCACCGCTTCCTTGCATCAGGATCTCTTACTGGGTTACTTCAATGGCGTCGATAGCGGTCTTGGCATCTGAGCTCAAGGTAGCGGTCAGAGGAGCTGAACCGGCAGCGTCTGCTGCTGCCTGCTGACCTTCGCTGCTGACGACGTAGCTTTCGTAGGCCTTCACCAGATCAACGTTGTCCTGGCTTAAGTAGCCGGAGCACACGATGTGGTAGGAAACCAGAACAACCGGGTAGGCGCTGGAGTCCTCGGGGGTGCGGTTGACCGTGATCGCCATGTCGTTCTCGTTCATACCGCCGGTGCGCTCTGAAAGCTCAACGGCCTTAGCTGCTGCATCTGCTGAAAGCTCAACGTAGTCATCGCCTACCTTGACGCTGACCTTGCCCAGGTCACCGATAGCTGAGGCGTCTGCATAAGTGATAGCACCCTCGGTGGATGAGGTGGTGGAGACAACGCCGCTGGTGCCCTTGTTGGATTCACCGGCGTACTGTGAAGGCCAGTTGCCATCTGCTTCAACATCCCAAGCGCCGTTGGAGGCAGCCTCAAGGTATTCGGTGAAGTTCTCGGTAGTACCCGAGTCATCTGAACGGTGAACCACGGTGATCTTGGTGTCAGGCAGGTCCACGCCATCGTTCTGAGAGGCAATAGCTTCATCATTCCAGGTGGTGATTTCACCCTTGAAAATCTTAGCGATGGTCTCAGCATCCAGGTTGAGTGAATCAATGCCGGGCAGGTTGAAGGCAACGGCTACCGGGGAAATGTAAACGGGGATGTTGATTGCACCTTCGGGGCCACAGACCTCCTTGGACTGCTCCCACTCTTCAGTCTTGAGTGCACGGTCTGAACCAGCGAACTGAGCGCCACCAGCCAGCAGAGCTTCACGGCCAGCGCCGGAGCCATCGGGTGAGTACTGCACCTGGCCACCGAGATCTGAGAACCCTGATTCCCAAGCGGTGATCGCTGCCTGCTGCGAGGAGGCGCCAACGCCGGTCAGCGGGGTGGAGGGCAAAGATGAGTCGCCAGAACCGCTGTTGGAGCCACCATCTGCGGTGCCGGTTGCGTTATCTGAACCACAAGCAGTCAGTGCGAGTGCGCCAACAAATGTGAGAGAACCCAAACGGGTAAGTGACTTAGCCTTCAAATGTATGTCCTTTTCATAGGTCCTGTATGCCCACCGGAGAGGTGGTGGACGGCGCAGGAAACCGTGGTCTAACTCATCTGACTTTAGGGAACCCAGGTATTAAAAGGGCTAGAAACAAGTGAACGAGCGGTGAACACTAGACGGCTGATTGATAAGAGAAATCCACCCGCAGCCCCGTCATGAGGAAGCTACCCCCCTCCGGGCCGGCCTCACTTACCTAACCCGGCTAAACTGGTAGATATGGGTTATGGGCAGAACGTGAAGAAAATACAAACCGGTGCACGCACACGCGTACGCGAAGGTGTCAGGCGTATGCAGGACGGTTTCTTCCAGTCTCTGCAAATCGTAGTCTCTGGCATCGGCGCCTACCTCTTTGCCGAGAAGGTGCTAGGTCACACAGAACCCATCTTCGCTGCCACCGCAGCTATCGTCTCCCTGGGCTACATCACCGGCGCAACCCATGCCCGCCGCATCCTCGAAGTTTCTTTAGGCGTGACCTTAGGTATCCTCATGGGCGACCTCATGATGCTGGTTCTGGGGCGCGGTATTTGGCAAGCCGGGGTGGTGATGTTCCTCTCCATCATGCTGGCACGCTTCCTCGATAACGGCATTCTTTTTACCATCCAGATGGGCCTGCAATCGGCTCTGGTAGTTTTACTACCACCCAATGCAGATGGTGTCTTCTCACGCAGTCTGGACGGTATCATCGGCGGCCTCTTTGCTTTCTTGCTCATGTTCCTCTTCCCCAAGGACCCCCGACGCACACCGCGAGAGAACGCCAGCACCCTCATGGAATCTTTCGCTAAGGTCTTTAGCGATGCCGCCCTTGCCATGGAACATTATGACGGCACGGAAGCCTGGCACGCGCTCTCTAGCGCCCGCCGCTTACAGCCCCTCTACAACGTCTGCGAGCGGGACATCATCACCTCAAAGGGTATGGCAAAACTTGCGTGGACGGGGCGTAACCACATGCAGGAGCTTGACCGCTACCAGCAGACCCTCACCAAGATTGACTACGCAATCCGCAATACCCGCGTACTTATCCGGCGCATGGCGTCCACCATCAACAACGTACACATCTCCTCTGAAGCTGCCCAGTCCCTGGCCGATGCCCTGCGTACCGTGAGCACCGCTATTGACGCTCTGGGGCGGGGAATGTCTCAGCCCGAAGCCGATGTGCGCCGAGCCAGCCGCGCAGAAGCACGCCGCGAGCTGTCCCTGCTCGCAAGCCGCCTGGAGCCCCACATCATGGGGGTTCGCTCCCTTGAAGCTGAGGCGCTGGTGCTGATGCTCCGCCCCCTGGTGGTTGACTTACTTGAAGCTTCGGGGCTGACCCACGACGAGGCGGCCGCCATGCTGGTGCCCCTGGACGACTCCATTACCGAGCATGCCCCCAAGACTAGCGCTATCCCCACCCAGCAGCCTGATCAGTCAGATAAGCACCGGGCTGATACCCGTCAACTGACTGCCGTTTTGCGCGCTAAAGATAAAAGCACAGCAACCTCAGAACTGCCCCAACAACAAATCAACCAAGCCTCAGCAGCTACGAGCAGAGCTGCTTATGCCGAGCGGGTAGAGAAACAACGACAGCTCAACACCGCCCAGCTGACCATCATCGAAGAGGAGTTCAGCTCCAAAAAAAGGTAGGTGTCTAGCTGCCTGCTCCGGGGAAAAGCAGGGCAAGAGCATCAGCTAGCGAAGCGACCTCACGTACTGAGACACCAGCAGGTACCTCACCCACCCCGGCAGGCGAGGCTGGCACGATCACGTGGGTGAAGCCTAACCTGCCCACCTCGGCAATGCGCTGGCGAATGCCGGGCACCGCCCGCACCTCACCGGCTAGACCTACCTCACCAAAAACGGCTAGCTTACGGGGCAGGGGTTTATCTTGAGCTGCTGAAGCAAGTGCGATCACGCAGGCAAGATCGGCGGAAGGCTCAGAAATTTTAGCGCCGCCCACCGTTGAGATATAGCAGTCCAGTTTGCCCACGTTGAAGCCTGCTCGCTTCTGCAACACTGCCAGCAACATAGAAATTCGCGCGCCGTCCAACCCACTGGTGGCACGGCGCGGCTGCGGAGTGGCGCTCTGATCCAGCAGTGCCTGCACCTCAGCTAGCAGGGGGCGGCGGCCCTCCATGGTCACGGTGACACATGTGCCCGCCACCGGGTGCGGGGTACGCGACACAAAAAGCCCAGACGGGTCCGTCACCGGGGCGATGCCGTCCTCATGCATATCAAAGCAACCCACCTCATCAGTGGGGCCAAAGCGGTTCTTAATGGCGCGCAGCATGCGGATCTGTGAGTGTTTATCACCCTCAAACTGGCAGACCACATCGACCAGGTGTTCCAAGAGGCGCGGGCCGGCGATAGTGCCCTCTTTGGTCACGTGACCCACCAATAGGGTGCACATATTGCGGCTCTTGGCCGCTGCAATAATGGACGCCGCGACCTCGCGCACCTGGGTGACACCGCCGGCGCTGCCCTCCACCTCGCTAGAAGCCAGAGTCTGCACGGAGTCCACCACCAGCAAGGAGGGGTTCACCTGCTCAATATGCGCTAGAGCTGTGCCCAAATCAGTTTCACTGGTCAAATAAAGGGTGTCAGCAACAGCACTGATACGGTCAGCCCTCAACTTCACCTGCGCCGCTGACTCTTCACCGGTCACATAAAGCACATTGTGGGGTTTAGCCGCTGCTCCTCCGGTAGCCCCTTGCCCACGGGCAAAAGTAGCCGCCACATCAAGCAGCAGGGTGGACTTACCGACGCCGGGCTCCCCCGCCATCAAAATCACCGCACCGGGCACCAGGCCACCGCCCAGCACACGGTCAAACTCCGGGTTGCAGGTACTCATATATTGCGCCACCCGCGAGTCCACCTCAGCAATGGGCCGAGCCGGGTTCTGCACGCTGGAAGCTACCGTGGTTTTAGCGGTAACGGCTCCCCCAACTTCTTCAACGGTGCCCCACTGCTGACACTCACCGCAGCGCCCCACCCACTTAGCGGTCGTCCACCCGCACTCGGTACAGCGAAAAGCGTTAGCGGAGCGGGAGCGAGAAGTCTTACGAGTAGCCATAAAACCAGCATAGAGCCGCGGGCTGACATTTTTAGCGGCGTCAGCTCACAGCGAGGCACACCGGCAGAAACCTACGTATAGAACACAGCTTTACATGAAGCGTTCTAGCAAGGAGCTTTCTGCCATGCGGGAAAGGGATTCGCGGATAACGCGGGCGCGCTGTTCGCCGATGCCCTCAACCGCACGGAGGTCATCCAGGCTGGCTGCCATCAGTGCTTGCAAGCCGTCGAAGTGGCAGACCAGGCGGTCGGCAACGGCACCGGGCATAGAGTGGATTCCGGCCAGTAGACGGTGCCCGTGGGGGTGCATGGGGGCTTCTAAGTGATCTTTGAAACCCACGGCCTGCGCGATGGCGTACAGGTCTACGATTTCTTTGTCGTCCAAGGCTTCAAGGGCTGCTATGGCACCGTGCAGGGTCTCAGCGGGGGTTTCTGCCGGCAGGTAGTCGCGCAAGACCACCCAGGAGGCGGGAAGGTCGTTGGCGATGAGTTCTTCAAGCTGTAGGGCTACTAGGCGGCCCACAGTGCCCAGTTCCACCACGTAGTGCCCGGCCTCAACGGAGATGCGTCGCACCATTTCCATGCGCTGGAGGGTGCTGACTACATCGCGCATGGTCACGCTAGCCTCTATCTCTAGGGACGAGAGGGATTGAAGCACCTGCTCCAGGCGTTCGGTGTAGCTATCCAGGGTACGAATTGCCTGGTTGGCTCGGCTCATCAGTGACTGTGTGTCTTCTACTGTGTAGCGGATGCCCTCGGCATAGACAGAGATGAGGGACATTGAGGCGCTGACCGCAATGACCGGGAAGCCGGTCTGCTTGGCTACACGTTCAGCGGTGCGGTGGCGGGTGCCAGATTCGTTGGTCTCAATACTGGGGTCAGGTAGAAGCTGAACGCCAGCCGCCAACAGGGTTGAGACGTCCTTATCGCAGACGATGGCGCCATCCATCTTGGCAAGCTCCCGCACGCGTGTAGCTGAAAAAGCGGTGTTAATAGCGAAGCCACCGGAGGACATCGCGGCAACCGTCTTGTCCGTGCCCAGCACAATCAGGGCGCCGGTGCGGCCACGCAGGATGCGCTCTAGCCCCTCGCGCAGCTCCGTCCCGGGAGCAATTTGGGCAAGGGTTTTCAGTAGAGAGTCACTATAAGCTGTCAGCACATGTTCAATGGTAGTCTACCCGGCAACTCCTCCCAGCCTACGATGCCCAGCAGCGCATATAAAAAGGGAGCGCCCCACAAGAGGGCACTCCCCATCTAAAGACTGCGTCGCCTTAGCCAGTAATGACGATGCGCACCGGCTGTGAGTTCACACCGTTAACGCTGGCAGTGGCCCAGTAATGCCCGGGCTGAACTTTAGCGCTAGTGCCGCAACCCAATACATTGAGTGAACGATCCCAGCTCAGCGAGGTGGTGTTGGTGGCGCCGGCTTCAACCTGAGCGTCCTCTGCGGGTGCAGCATGGCACTGGGCGTAGTTGAAGACCTGTGCGGGGCCAGAGGTAATGTTAATATCCACGTTAGCAACGCCGCCGGTGACCAGGCAGGGGTTATCCGAAGCGTTGGTGTAGACCACAGCAAGGGCAGGGTTCTGACCGGCAGCATAGCTGGTACGGTCAGCGGTAAGGCTTACCTGCAGGTCAGCCGGGGTGCAGGCAGCAACAACGGCGGGAGTTTCAGTGGGCTCAGGGGTAGCCTCTTCAGTAGGCTCCGCTGATTCAGTGGGTTCTGCCGACTCAGTGGGCTGCTGGGAGGCAGACTCAGTAGGCTCTGCACTCTCGGATTCATCAGAGCTAGCAGAGGGATCAGCACTCTCGCTATCTGATGGGCTGGCAGTTGCTGATTCGGTAGCGCGCTGGCTGAAATCGCTAAAAGCCTCGGCACTAGCTGAGGTTGACGAGGCAGCGGCCGTGGGCTCAGAGTCTCCACCTCGACCTACGAGCCAACTCACCAGGCTAATGCCCAGCAGAAGCACCAAGACTAGGACAAGAAGCGCAATGATGCGGCGGCGACGGTAAACCTCGGGCGAAGCTACGCCCCCATGTGAATCAACGTTTTCTGACATAAGACTAGAGTACCGGGTTTAGTACGGGTCAGAAAAATTTATGTACCGTATTAGCGGGTTTATGAGCAGGTGTTTTAGAGTGTTGAGGTGCCTTCTTCTCAGACTCCTGCCCTCCCCTCAGCCCGCGATATAGATTTGCTGCACGACCGTATTAACCAGTGGTACCTGCAGCATGCCCGTAACCTGCCCTGGCGCACCGGAGCTAACACCCCCTGGGAGGTGATGGTGAGCGAATTTATGCTGCAGCAAACCCCCGTCAAGCGGGTGCTGCCGGTCTGGGAAACCTGGCTGGAGCGCTGGCCTACGCCCGCTGACCTAGCGGCTGAGGAGCCGGGTGAAGCAGTGCGCGCCTGGGGCAGGCTAGGTTACCCCCGCCGCGCTCAGCGTCTGCATGCTGCTGCGGTTGCCGTCCTGGAGCGTCACGGCGGCAAGGTACCCGCCAGCTACGAAGAGTTACTGGCTCTGCCAGGGGTAGGCAGCTACACCGCCGCCGCTATCTCAGTTTTTGCTTTTGGACGCCGGGCCACGGTGATTGATACCAATATTCGGCGGGTGCACGCCCGGCTTATCTCAGGCAAGGCACTGCCGTCCAAGGCTCTCACCGCCGCTGAAACCCGGCTGGCTGAAGCACTGATGCCAGAAGATCTCGCAGAATCAAACCTGTGGAACGTCTCGGTTATGGAGCTGGGCGCCCTCATCTGCACCGCCAAGTCTCCCTCGTGTGAGCAGTGTCCGGTGCTTGACCGCTGTGCCTGGGTGGCCGCAGGTAAACCCGAAGCTGACTACCAACCCAAAGGTCAGGCATGGGCTGGCACTGACCGCCAATTGCGCGGTGCCATGCTGGCGGTGCTCCGTGCAGCTAGCGGCGGCGTTGACCGCAGTCTACTCACCACCGGCGGCAAACCTGATGTCGCCTACCCCGCGGAGTTAGCACCCGCCGTCCGCGCCCTCGCGGCACTCAACTCACCCTCGGAGCAAATTGACCGCTGCTATGCGGGGCTCCTGGCAGACGGGTTGGCACAAGAAAAAGCCGGGCAAGTTTCGCTCTAACCTACCCCTGCACGTCCTGTGAACTATAGTCCTAGCGGTACTGTGGATGGCATCTAGACTTATGTGGCCCAGGTCAGAGCGAGAACTGCCGTGTTTAGAGATCAATAATCATGCGGGTATTACCCAGGGTATTGGGCTTAACCCGCGCAAGATCTAGGAACTCGGCGACACCCTCGTCTCGGGAGCGAAGGAGCTCCATATAGGTTTCAGGGTCTAGCTGCTCCTGATTTTCCATGGTTCTAAAACCCTGGCGCCTGAAGAAGTCCACCTCAAAGGTCAAGCAGAAGACGCTGCTCACCATGAGCTTACGCGCCCGATCCAAGAGGGCGGCCACTAACTGGTGGCCCACTCCTAGCCCGCGGGCATCCGGTGCTGCAGCCAAAGTTCTAATCTCTGCGATGTTCTCCCACATCACGTGCAACGCCCCGCAACCCACCAATTCCGGCCCGGTGCCGCGGTCTACTTCTGCCACTAAGAACTCCTGGATGGCTTCAAAGTAGGTCACCGCTTCCTTGTCCAGCAGTATCCCTTCGAGCGCAAGGGGTCGCACTAACTCTTGAATAGCGGGGACGTCCTTTACGGTTGCGGCACGAACAAGCAGTTGGGTCATAGTCACAGTCTAGAGCAGAGATAATAAATCAGCCCCGCGGCCTAAGCCGCGGGGCTGATTTACATCATTACACACACATACACACAAGAATCTTCTTGTCCCTTTGAGCCATACACACTAAAACTCTCCAGGGGCTCTCTCGAACCGTATGACTTAAGTATGGCGCACTACCCTTGGGCTGTCGTTTAAAGAAGCTGGGCACTACCTGAGAGGTTGGTTAAGGTTTGATATCTTTCTTGGAGATGAAGCCCTGAATAGACTCTTCTCAGAGTCACTAATCAGCCAAGAAAGCTTCCCGAAAGCACTCAAAACGCTCCCTATACTCGGTCTCAGAGACCTTACCACTTAAAAGCCCCCTATTTTCTGCGGCCCTGAGAAATTCTGATGCTTTACCTTTGTCGTTTAGCACGTCCAGGCAACGACCTAGAGAGGCCCCTTTAAAATCTTCTTTTAACTGACCAGCAAGAAGACCTACTGAAGCTTTTTGGGTATCGTAGTCCCACTTTTCAAGGCAGTATTGGCCTTACTCTGAATCAAAAATTATTTCCTCCACTATCCTCACGCCGGCTTCTAGCAGTTTATGGAAATCTTCAGCATCTTTATCGAAATACATCTCGTGCCGAGTGTCCCATGCAATGATTTTTAACCCAAGCATGCAGTGGAGAGGTGGAATTTTAACGACAGCATCTGAGTCTAGCTCCCATAGCTCAGCTACCCGAAAAGACTCTAGGTGCCCGGTAACGTCCCAGCTCCTTTCACCAACCTTAAAAATCCCGTTTGGAGCAAGCTCACCCGAAGGGAAGAATATCGACGTCAATACCTCCCTCCATAACTCTGCACAGTACTGACTTATCCTGTGAGGAGCTTTGACCAGGGCCTACACCACTCTGCTTACCAATGCGCTCAAGCCGCTGAAGGAAGTCTCCTCGCGCAGCAGCCGCAACGCTGAAGTCGATATCCTGAGTGCTACGATAAGCACCTAGCTTAGCTTTCAGAAGGTAGTAGTCACGCACATAAGCCCCAATAAGCATGTGACTACCCTGCCCTAATACCTCATCTAATTTCTTAACACGCGGAGCAAGGTACGCGAAGACCTCCGCAGGAGGGTGCTCCTTAAAGTTCTTAAATTGATTAGCCATACGCGCCCATCCAATTCTGCGCAATTTCTATTTGCCTGGAATCTCCAGTCGCTAACGAATCAGCGTAAATAAGGAGGTCGGGTACTACACCATCTGGGGTCAAAACATGAGGCTCCCAGAAAATCTCACTTAACTCGGTATTTCCTTCTTCCGCGGTCTTCAACCGGTAGGCGGTAGTAATTTCTTTCCAAGGCGGTTGACCGTAAAACAGGGTAGTCATCGGTGCAATCATTCCGGTCTTCAGAGCAAGAGCGTTTTCACCTCCCATAATTGCACCGGGAACCCTGCCTTCGCTCACCTCGATACGCCATTCTTGGGGGTTAAGCCCCTGCACCCAACGTGATTTCAGAGACGGTTTGAGGGTTGATATATAGTGCTCAATCCACCGCCGTTGCAGATGGCGCTGGTGCCTCATCTTTCGATAGCGCCCATCAATCGCTAAATATCCTTCAGATTCCAGGGCTTTAAAGACAGTTGAGACAGTTCCAGTTGAGGTATGCGCTGTGGTCGCAATTTTCGCGACCGTCCAGTTAAGAGAATCCGGCTCTACCAAAAGCACAAACAAGACCTTTAGGCCGCTAATTGAGAAGGCCCTCCCAATTTCGGCTAATTTATTGTGCGCTGGCGTGGTCTCACCACCACTCTTTAAAGCCTTAAGAACCTGCTGTTTACCTTCAATACGCAAGTAGATCCCCTTCGCCCTAATAAAGAGATTCCCTGCCATATCAATAAAATTCAGGCCTGACGAAGCCCAGCGAGCATGCTCCAGGTCAGAAAGTACCCTGTTGATAATGAATAGTGCGTAGGGGTTTTGCTTCTTTACTTCAAGGGCATCTTCATACGAAAGACCAGAAAAAGGCACCATCACTGTCTCTGTAGCCCCATCCAGTAAGAGGGTTAAGATTTCCCCGCCTCCGCCACGAGAATTCCCTACGGAAACATGCCCTATATTTAGGTTGCGTAAATATACTACGAAAGCACTGATATTAGCAATTTTCTTCACTCGGACCATGAGTTCATAATAACTGAAGATAGTTACTCAGCTGAACATTTTTGACAAATAAAATTAATAAAAGTAAGGCCCTCAAACGAGCAAGCGTTTGAAGGCCCTACTGTTTTATGTATCAGGACTACTCCGAGTCAGCTTCGCGGGCGTCCTCAGCCTCAACCTGCTGCTCGGCAACCTTGTTGGCGATTTCAGCTTCGGGAACTGCGGGAACTTCCTCAGCCTCGTCCTGCTTGAAAGCCTTCTCAAAGCTGGCGCTATCCAGCTCACCCAGGGGCGCTGAAGAGAAGATGAACTTCTGCAACTCGCCTTCACCCTCGACATCCACAGTGATCTTCTCACCGGGCTTGATCTCACCGAAGAGAATCTTCTCTGACAGGGGATCTTCGAGGTTGCGCTGCATCTCACGGCGCAGCGGACGGGCACCCATCGAGGGGTCATAGCCCTTGGTCGCCATAAGAACCTTCGCCTTATCGGTCAGCTCAATGGACATGTCCTGCTCACGCAGACGCTCAGCCAGGCGGGCAACAAAGAGGTCAACAATCTGCAGAATTTCGGTCTCGGAGAGCTGCGGGAAGACGATGATATCATCCACACGGTTGAGGAACTCGGGGCGGAAGTGCTCCTTGAGCGACTCCATCACCCGGCCCTGCATGCGCTCGTAGGAGCCGGCGTCATCGCCCACCTGCTGGAAGCCGACAGGCACACGGCGCGCCATCTCACGTGAACCCAAGTTGGTGGTCATGATGATAACGGTGTTTTTGAAGTCCACCACGCGACCCTGAGAGTCGGTCAGACGACCGTCCTCAAGAATCTGCAGCAGTGAGTTGAAGAGGTCAGCGTGAGCCTTTTCAACCTCATCGAAGAGCACCACGGAGAAGGGCTTGCGGCGCACCTTCTCGGTCAGCTGGCCGCCCTCTTCGTAGCCCACGTACCCGGGAGGGGCACCGAAGAGACGAGAAACGGTGTGCTTCTCCTGGTATTCAGACATGTCCAAGGTGATGAGGGCATCTTCATCGCCGAAGAGGAACTCTGCCAGGGCCTTAGCCAGCTCGGTCTTACCGACACCGGTGGGGCCGGCGAAGATGAAGGAACCACCGGGACGCTTGGGGTCTTTCAGACCAGCGCGGGTGCGGCGGATGGAGCGGGAGAGCGCCTTAATAGCGTTCTCCTGACCGATGATGCGCTTGTGTAGCTCGTCTTCCATCTTGAGTAGGCGGTCGGTCTCTTCCTCGGTAATCTTGTAGACGGGCACACCGGTAGAGGCAGCCAGGACATCGGCGATAACTTCGGGGGTAACCTCACCGAAGGCGTCGCCGGCATTGCGCCAGGTCTTCTCGGCTTCGTCCTTCTCAGCAATCAGCTTCTGCTCTTTATCGCGCAGGTCTGCTGCCTTCTCAAACTCGTTAGCGGCGATAGCCTCTTCTTTTTCGCCCTTGATCTTTGCGATACGCTCTTCAAGCACCTTAATCTCGGGCGGAGCGGTCATGCGCTTGATGCGCAGGCGAGCACCGGCCTCATCAATCAGGTCAACTGCCTTATCGGGCAAGAAGCGGTCTGAGATGTAGCGGTGAGCCAGGTTAACGGCGGTCTCAATGGCCTCATCGGAGATAGTGACGCGGTGGTGCGCCTCGTACTTATCGCGCAGGCCCTTGAGAATTTCAACAGCCATTTCGGGAGCCGGTTCGTCCACCTGGATAGGCTGGAAACGGCGCTCAAGAGCCGGGTCTTTCTCAATGTGCTTGCGGTATTCATCGAGAGTGGTTGCACCGATGGTCTGCAGTTCACCGCGAGCCAGCATAGGCTTAAGAATAGAAGCAGCGTCGATAGCGCCTTCGGCGGCACCAGCACCCACCAGGGTGTGAATCTCGTCGATGAAGAGGATGATGTCACCGCGGTTGCGGATCTCCTTGAGTACCTTCTTCATGCGCTCTTCAAAGTCACCACGGTAGCGTGAACCTGCCACCATAGAACCCAAATCCAGGGTATAGAGGTGCTTGTCTTTGAGGGTTTCGGGGACGTCCCCAGCAACAATAGCTTGAGCCAGGCCCTCAGCGACAGCGGTCTTACCCACGCCGGGTTCGCCAATCAGCACGGGGTTGTTCTTGGTACGGCGGGAGAGCACCTGCATGACGCGCTCCATCTCCTTGAAGCGCCCAATAACGGGATCAAGCTTACCTTCGCGTGCAGCAGCGGTCAGGTTACGGCCGAACTGGTCCAGGATGGCTGAACCGGCGGGAGTGCCTTCGCGTGAGTTACCCGCCCCAACACCGGCGGCTTCCTTGTTGCCTTCAGAGCTGTTGCCAGGGTATCCCGAGATGAGATCCATAACGGTCTGGCGCACCTTAGCAGGCTCAGCACCCAGCTTCGACAGAATCTGGTTGGCGACGCCTTCATTGGCACGCACCATGCCCAGCAGAATGTGCTCGGTGCCAATGTAGCCGTGGTTGAGCTGAATAGCCTCACGCATGGACAGCTCGAGAATCTTCTTGGCGCGCGGAGTGAAGGGAATGTGCCCGCTGGATGCCTGGGGGCCAGAACCGATGATTTCCTGCACCTGCTCCCGGACAGCCGTCAGATTCACTCCCAGTGATTCCAGTGCGCGGGCAGCAATGCCTTCGCCTTCATGAATCAGACCGAGCAGAATGTGCTCAGTACCGATGTAATTGTGGTTGAGCATGCGTGCTTCTTCTTGAGCAAGCACGATTACTCGGCGAGCGCGGTCAGTAAACCGTTCAAACATTGAACACTCCTTGGAAACGTATTATTACCCCAAAGATTACGCGTCTTTGTAAGGGCGCGGGGGGCTGTTCGCCAGGGAATGAACTGCGTTCGCCAACAAAGTAAAATGAGCCGACTTTGAGGGAAAAAGGTAGATTTCACGCACCGGACGTTAGAGAGGGAAGATTATATTGGTCGAATGCCGGTGAACACCCAATGGTGGCAGCAGATTTATTTCAATCGCATATTTAAAACCAAAGCCTGGCGAATCTCTGAGTAACCCCCTGCTTCCACTATTTACCTATCGCCTCTAATTCCCAGGGGATACACTCATTAAAGCCCCCACTATAATGAGAAAGCTAATCCCTTGCTGACATATACAAAGGTGGGTATCCCCTTATCAGGGGATACCCACCTTTAGTATGAGACGTTAAACCCTACTTATCTTTTTTAGCAGCGTAGTAAGCGTCCTGAATTTCCTGGTGAATACGGCCACGGCTTGATACCTTGTAACCGTTCTCCTGTGCCCACTGACGAATTTCAGCGATTTCAGGGTTGCGCTTAGTAGTACCTACGGTGGTACGTGAACCGGCGGGACGGCCGGGCGCTCGATTGCCCTGTACACGGCGAGCCTTGGCAGCGAAGGGGCGGATTGCGTCGCGAAGACGAGCCGCATTAGCGCTGGACAGATCAATTTCAAATGATCCACCATCTAGTCCAAAGCGAACGGTTTCGTCTGCGGGGCCGCCATCAAGATCATCTTCAAGAATAATCTTTACTTTCTGAGCCACTACTATCTCCTCATATAAATAATCCAGTGATTAAGGCAAGGAACCCTTATGAACGCACAAGAACCGAAAACGGGATGATTCGGTAAAAGTTTAGAAACAAGTTAACAGGAGAACCTATATCATTCATTAATATACACCGAGAGAATAAAAATGGGAAATGAGGGAAAATTTTACCGGTAAATTATTTACTTTCTTTGCCGGCACCAAAAGGGTCTTTAGTGCCTTTATCTTTCTTGACCGCTTCATACCATGCCTCAGCGTCCTTTTGAATATCGCTTTTAGCCGCACGTTCTGTGCGGTCAGCTCGGCTAATCCACCGCAAGATGAAGTAGAGGCCCAAGCCCGCCCCAATAGAGGGAAGAAGCCCGATAAAGAATTCCATGGTGACTCTTTTCCTTAGTGTTTCGCTCCTACCAATCTACCGTGAACACAAAAATATCGCCCATCGGTTAGAGCCAATGGGCGATATTTATAGGTGCTTCTCAGCCTGACTTACTCGGCTTCAGGCTTCATCAGTGGGAAGAGAATGGTTTCACGGATACCCACACCGGTGAAGAGCATTACGAGACGGTCAATGCCCAGCCCCAGGCCGCCCATGGGGGGTGCTCCGTGTTCCAGAGCGCGTAGGAAGCCTTCGTCCAGCTGCATAGCTTCGTCATCGCCGCCGGCTGCCAGCTTGGACTGCTCAGTGAGGCGTTCACGCTGAATCACGGGGTCAATCAGCTCAGAGAAAGCGGTGCCGCGTTCCATGCCACCGATGATGAGGTCCCAGGCTTCAATCAAACCAGCTTCACTGCGGTGCTGGCGTGCCAAGGGCTGCGCGGAGGGCGGGTAGTCATAGACGAAGGTGGGGTTAATGAGAGTAGGTTCTACAATCTCACCAAAGAGCTCGACGACCAGTTTCTCAGCGTCCCACTTGGGATCAACGGCAACCTCGTGCTGTGCAGCAATTGCGCGCAGTTGATCGACCGTGGTCTCGGGGGTGATTTCCTGACCCACTACCTCTGACAGACCGGGGTAAACACCCAGCCACTTCCACTCACCGGTCAGGTCAATGGTGCCCGCCTCGGTTTCAATCTGGTGCACACCCACGGCATCAGCGCAGGACATGATGATTTCCTTCATGCGCTCAGCCATCACGAACTGGTCAGCATAGGCTTCGTAGCACTCCAGGGTGGTGAACTCAGGGCTGTGGGTTGAGTCCACACCCTCGTTACGGAAGACACGGCCAATCTCGTAGACGCGTTCCAGGCCACCCACCGCTGCACTCTTAAGGAAAAGCTCGGTGGCGATACGCAGCGTCATGGGCTGATCAAAGGCATTGAGGTGGGTGGTGAAAGGGCGGGCAGAAGCGCCACCGTGAATCAGCTGAAGGATAGGGGTTTCCAGCTCAGTGTAGCCGCGCTTATTCAGCACATCGCGCACGGTCTGGGTAATCTTGGCGCGCTTGAGCACAATCTGACGAGCCTCATCGCGCACCATCAAATCGAGGTAGCGCTGACGCACGCGGGTTTCATCGTTCAACTCAGAGTGAAGGTTAGGCATGGGGCGCAGTGCCTTGGAAGCCATCTGCCAGGAGTCCGCCATGATGGAGAGCTCACCGCGGCGAGAAGAAATCACCTCACCGTGAACAAAGACGTGGTCACCCAAGTCAACCAGGGCCTTCCAGTCAGCCAGCGCCTCTTCGCCCACACCGGCCAGAGAAATCATGGCTTGAATACGGGTTCCATTACCCTGCTGCAGAGAGGCAAAGCAGAGCTTGCCGGTATTGCGCACAAAGACCACACGGCCGGCGACACCCACCAGCTCACCGGTCGTCTGGTCTGCCTCCAGCTTGCCATCATACTTCTCGCGAATCTCGGTGATAGTGTGCGTTACCGGCACACCCACCGGGTAGGCCTCACGGCCAGATTCAAGCAGTTTGGCGCGCTTGTCCAGGCGAATCTGCATCTGCTCTGAGACATCGTTCTTTTCGTGCACAGTAGTGCCCTGTTCAGTCAATGGTTTACCCGTTCTGAGGTTGGTGCAAAGGTGGTCTAGTTAATGTCCATGTTATCGATGAGGCGGGTGTTACCCACGTAGGCTGCTACGAGTGCCAGGACACGCCCCTGGTCGTCAACGGGAGCTTGGAAGGTGGCAGGGTCAATCACTTCAAGGTAATCAAGACGCACGCCGGGGGTGCTGTTGATGGCCTCACGCGCTTCGTCCACGGCGGTATCGGTAAGGACGCCGGTGATGTACTTTTCGCGCAGGTGCGCCAGGGTGCGGGAGAGCACCAGGGCAGCTTCGCGGTCCTCAGGGGTGAGGTACTGGTTGCGAGAAGATAGCGCTAGCCCGTCATCCGCACGCACGATGGGTACAGGTTTGATGACCACATCGTGGTTGAAATCGGTGACCATGCGCTGCATCAGGGCCAGCTGCTGGGCGTCCTTCTGCCCAAAGTAGGCATTCAGGATAGCGCCCTCGGTCAGCGGCTTGAGAATATTGAAGAACTTGTTAACCACCGTCAACGAACCGTCAAAGTGCCCGGGGCGGGTTCTCCCCTCAAGGAGGTGACCCAGCTCGCCGGAGGACACCGTAATACGGGGCTGACCACCGGGGTACATTTCTTCAACCGTAGGGGCAAAGATAACATCCACTCCGGCTTCTGCTGCCAGCGCGGCGTCCGCCTCAAGGGTGCGGGGGTAGAGGTCGAAGTCTTCATTGGGACCGAATTGCAGGGGGTTCACAAAGATGGACAGCACCACCACGTCATTCTGCTCGCGGGCGCGGCGAATCAGGGTGGCATGCCCCTCATGCAGAGCACCCATGGTGGCGACGTAGCCAACGGTCAGCTGCTTTTTTGAGCCCATCTGGGCGCTTAGCTGGCTGGCTGCACTGGTGCGCGCTAGGAGCATCTCGTTACCAAGATCAGCGATGGTGTGTGTAATAGCGGGTTGGCTCATCACGACTGTGAGAGGTCCTTTCACTGGACGACAGGCTCTAGTTTACCGTCAAAGCTGCAAGCACACTATTGTACTGCTCATCGGTGAGCGCCCCGCGGCGGTGGGCACGTTCGGCGGTAGCGCGTGCCAAGGCCAGGTAAGCAGAACTGATGTCGCCCGCTTCTTCCTCTACCGCGAAGCCTGCCAGGGTTTGGGCGTGTGCAGCCACCGTGTGAGCGTCCCCGCGGGCCACGGGGCCAGTGAGCGCATTTTCTCCCGCTGATAAGGCGTTATCTAAGGATGCTCGCAGCAGAGGTTCAAGGTAACGAGCGGGATCTTCTACCCCGATAGACCGCAGAATCTGCAGGGACTGACCGGTGATAGTGACCAGGTGATTAGAAGCGTGAGCGAGGGCAGCGTGGTAGAGCGCCCGGTCTCCCTCAGCAATCTGGACCGGCTCACCACCCATCTCAACAGCTAGCGCCTGGGCAATGGGCAGGAAGGGAGCAGGGCCGGTGACACCAAAACTGGTGGTTTTGAGGCGGGTGAGGTCAAGGGACAGCCCGGTGAAGGTCATGGCCGGGTGGATAGCCAGACCGATAGCACCGCACTCTTTAGCGGGGGCCAGCACATCGGTACCGTGGCGTCCGCTGGTATGAAGAACAATCTGCCCCTGCTGCCAGGCTTTAGTTTCTGCCAAGCCTTTGACCAGGGAGGGCAGTGCGTCATCGGGCACTGCCAAAAGAACCACTTCACTGCGTTCAACAATCTCGGGGATAGCCAACACCGGGACGCCGGGCAGCAGCGCCTCAGCGCGGGTTTGGGAGGCTTCAGAAACAGCGTGCACCCCCACGATAGCGTGACCGGCTGCACGCAATGCGGCCCCTAGAACTGCTCCCACTTTCCCGGCGCTAATAATGCCTATACCCAGACGGGCAGGTTTCAGGGGATTCACGGGCGGCCTTTCGGTGGCAGGTGCAGATGCCCCACCATTCTACGCGCAGGCGGCAGGCTAGCGGGCAGAGCGCAGGTGCTGCACGGTTCGCGCTACCAGCAACGCTGCGGGTACTAGTAGCGGAGCAGCACCACCAAGCATGAAGGAAGCCGTTATACCCACCAAAAGTCCCACGGTTTTTGCGGCAGCGATAATGGGTTCAAGGGGTACGGTCAGCCCCTCAATGGTGGTGACGGTGAGGTCGTAGTTGAACTGGGTGGGCGGGTTTACCTCGCCCAGTGCTATCGCAAGCCCAAAGAGCAGTCCGCCCAAAGCTAGCTGCAGAGGTAGCTGAAAAACCAGTGCCATGGTCAGCACGTAGACAGCTGTAGCAACACCTGATCCTGACGCGAACCCCAGCAGGGTGCGAAAGTAGGGAGCCCCCAGCCACTGGCGCAGAGCCTGGTGGGAGGCCCACTCACGGGTCAGCCAGCGGTAGAAAGAGGCCACAGCCCATGTGCCCAGTGCGATAGCAGCCCCCGCTCCGAGGGCACCGAACCCCACTCCCAGGAAGATAGCAAAAGGTAAGCTGACCAGGGCGGTGAGCATCAACGGTAAGAGGCTATCCGCCAAGGCCGCTAGCGAAAGTCGCACCGCCGAGGCTGAGCTCAACCGGCGGCGGGTACGGGAACTTTCCGAGCCATAGTAGCGGTAACCATCAGGCCCGCCCACATTGTGCAAAGCATAGAGCAGCGTTGAACTTCGGCCGTATGCCGCCGTTGCTGCGCGCCATTCCAGCGGGGTGCGCGCCGTTCGGAGGGCTAGGGCTAAAGAACCCACCATCGCCGCCAAGACCCAGCCGCCGCTAAGGAAAGGCACGAGGTTCAGCCTTACGCCAGCCCCTAAGCTAGTGGTGGTCAGCAACACCACAACCACCCCAAGGGTAAAAGCACCTGCCGCCCACAGCAAGAGGGGCAGCTTTCTGCCCAGCAGTTGGCAACCCAGTGCTCCCTGCATAAGAACCGCCCCGAAGAGCAGAGTTGCAAGGGCTGTTCCCACCAGCCAGGCAGCTGAAAAAGGAGCAAAGATTGTGGCGAGCAAAGTGGAGACCAGCCCCCAGGACGCCAGCACCGCCCAACTGTCGGTGCGTCGCCAAAGATTGCGTACTGGCAGGCGGCCGGTAAAACGCCAAAAGAGGTCAGAGGATGAATAAGCCACCGGCCCCAGAAGGTAGAGGATGCAGGCAAAGGCAGCACTGGAAATCAGTAGGGCACCGGCAAAGAAGGGGAGGGCCTGCTGATCGGTGAGGGTGAAGTAAAGGTAAGTACCGCGAACATTGCGAAGCCCGTAGGCCATAGTGGCTGCAATAGCGAAAAATACTGCCACGTAAAAGAAAGAATTGTAGACCTCTACGAAACGGTCCCCGCGGCTGCGGGCGACCGATAGGGCGCTCACGCCCGGCTCTCTTCTTGGTTCAGAGGGAAACGCAGATTGACGGTACCCGCTATTTCATTGAGCAGCGGGTCATGCGTAGCAATGCAGACCATATCGCCGATGTCCGTAACCCGCCGATCAACCCACTCGGTTATCCACTGCACCCCGGCTGAATCCAACCGTTTTTCGGGTTCGTCCAGAAAATAGTAGCGAGCTGGGCGTACCAGCAGGGATGCTAGGCGCGAGCGCTGCTCCTGCCCAGAGCTTAGGGTGTAGGGCTGCCGGTCGTAGGCCTGGGGCACGCCCAGCTCTTCAAGGGCCTCGCGGGGACTGTAGAGATTCTCGGGGTCAGTGCCCAGTGCCTCGTTAATTTCTGCGGCAGACCGCGCCATCATCTCAAGGTGTTGCCCCACGGTCACCCCCGGTAGCCATCCAATAGCGTCATTGATACCAAAGACCTGGGTGCGGAAGGGCAGGGAAGAGGACTTGACCGACGCTCCATTCAAAAGCATGTGTCCCTCGGTCAGCTCTTCTTGCTGCAGCAGACACTTCATGAGGGTCGATTTGCCCGAGCCATTGGGGCCGGTCAGGGTGTAGTAGGTGCCGGGATGCAACTGCACCGAGGCGTCCTCAAAAACCAGGTTCTCTTTAAAGGCCTTCTTGGCAGCAAGTAACTCAATCAAGGGCTGTCCTCCGCCCTGCCTGTGAGCGAACACCCGGGGCAGCCAATACCTGGTTGGCATGGACGCCCAGCTGGGCCTGGCGTACCAGCAGGGCACGCGCCGTTTCAGTGTCCACCAAACTCAGCTCGGTTCTGCCCACCATAGCACCGGCGGCAGTAACCGTTAGATCCGCGTAGCCGAAGCGTTTGCCCACAGGCCCCTGTTTCAGTTCAAGCTGCTGAATTTTCGCGTGCGGGGTAATGCTCAACCGCTTGGTGGTCATGCCCCCGCGCACCAGCAGCAGGGCGGGAGTCAGCGAAAAGGCGTTACGGCTGATGGCAAACCAGTCAATGCGGGAGCAGGCAGTAAGTTGCGCTGCTGTGAAACCGTGCCCGCTGCCCTTAGCGTCCAGACCAGCATGCAACTGCTCGGCAGAAGCTCCACCGCGCGTCTCATCGAGAACGACCAGAGGTAGGATGCGCAGCAGGTCAGCTCGCGTGCCGACCGGCAGTAACTCACCCGCAAACGCAGTATTTTCGCCTTCGCCCTGTCCAGCCAAAGCAACAGATACCTTGTACCAGCCGGTCAGGCGCCAGAGCAAGGGCTGGGTAACCTTGACCGACTGGATACGCCCCTCGGGCAGAGTCTTTGTAACGGTATCGGTGAGGCCAAAACGGGTCTTCAGACCATCAGGGCTAGTCACCAGCCTGAAGTTCCACCCGGTATTCAGACGCTTCCAGAGAGCAGAAACCAGACCAGCAAACACCGCCATATTGGAGGCAAACAGTGCACCCATACTTACATCTGCCCACACCATAAGGCCACCCATAGTAACCACCATGAGCATGATAATGATGACCCCTAAGGAGAGGAACATGGAACCCAGCAGCCTGCCTACCGGCACGTGCACAATCTGTTGCTCGCCCTCACCACGTACCCCTCTGAAATTCTCGGTGACGTGCTGAGCCAGGCGCTGACGCAGGTGGTGTTCCCCGGCCTGGACACCAGGTGCAGAGTCAGGGTGCCCAGGTTCTAGCTGGCTACCAGCCGCGCTAGGCTTCGAGCCTGATTTCAAGTCCCGCACTTGGACCAGCAGTTCATCGCGCAGCCTGCGTGCTTCTCGGTAGCTAAGATACTGCACCTGCAAAGCTGATCCAGCGCCGTCCGCTACATCGAACTTAAGTTCAGCAAGCCCCAGTATGCGGGCGACCAGGGGCCGGCTGACGTCAATGGACTGCACCCGGTCAAGGCGGGCCTTGCGCTCAGTCTTGAAGAGCATGCCGCTCTTGACGTAAACGTTGGAGGTATCCACCGCGAACCGGTAAAAAAACCAGGTCAGGAAAAAAGGAACCAGTAGCAGCAGAAAAACCAGCACCGCCGCTACCGGAAGCCAAAAACTCCCAAAGAGGTGCAACCATGCCAGCATGCCGGACTCAGGCGGGCGAACCGTCGCCAAATCCTGGAAGGTCAGGGAATCATCGCCCCTAAAGAAGTCTTCAACAGCGGGGCGCACAATCCCCAAAAGGAAGGCAACGATGATCAGCCAGGACCGGACCAGGGGTGAGAGCGGGTGCGCCCGGCGCCAGGTCAGAGTTTTTTCTTGCTCCTGATTGAGAGGTTCATCTGAGTGTGCTGTGTTTTCAGGTTTTGTAGCGCTCACCTACAGGCCCACCATCTTGGTATCAGATAGGTCGGTCAAAATTTCACGCAGCCGCTGAGCCTCTGCCCTATCAAGCCCGGGAAGGACCGTGCTGGCTCCGCCGGCCGTTTTGATGTCGAGATGGCTAAGACCCACCATGTTCTCAACAGGCCCGGAGCTCACGTCAATGAACTGGATACGGCCATAGGGTACCGCTCGCACTTTACGGAACATGATGCCCTTGCGGGTCAACAAGTGCTCAGCACGTTCGCTGTAGCCCAAGGCACGCACCTGGCGTCTGACAATAATGGTCAGCCAGATTTGCCACACCACCATCACCGCGGCCAAAGATACCGATAGCCACAGGGGCATATTCCACCAGCCCAGAACCTCAGTAAATAGCAGGGGAAGGCAGGCTAAAGCAATCATGATGAGCGACCAGATAGCCCGAGAAATCATACGCACTTTGAGGTACTTAGGGGACACCCGCTTCCATTCAATGTCGGCGGGGTCGATGAAATCCTTGCCCAGACCGTCTAGGTCAAGCGGAGGCAGAGTGGGGGTAAAAGCTGGGGAGCTAAAAGTCTCAGTCGCCTGGGCTTGCTGCCAAGGTGTTGCTACAGCGGGAGGACGTACAGCCTGCCCCTGGTCATTATCTTCGATCAGCCTGTTCTCAGTCATGGAAGCGCTCTCTACCTAGTAACTCATCAACCTCAGTGTTCATTGTTCCATAGGCATGTAATCTGGCGAAGAAAATAATCTGTCGAAGAAGGCTACTACTTACTTTCGCGGTTCGCTAGGGGCCCGGTCTGCGGCAGGCCCTCACCCAGACCCGTGCCGCCGCGGTCTTCATCATCACCGGGAGGGATTCTGCACATGTTTACTGCGATGAGGCCGGAAACCATCATAAAGAGCCCTGCCACCATGGAGATAGCTGATTCTGCGAGCGGCCAGGTAGAAGCGCGGCTGCTCATGAGGCCAAGTTGGAAGACCAGGATAGCCAGTTGCCAGCCCATAACCAGTGCGCCGGTCAAAGCCAGTGCCTGCGCAAAAACCACGATGCGGGCAGCTAGCAGGGCATTCATGTTGCCCGCCTGGCTGCGGGTTTCACGTTTGCTGAACTTACTGACCTGGCTAGCCAGATAAAGAACTGCGCCGCCAATCAGGAGAGCTGCCACCCAGATGAGGGCGGGCAGAGAAAGCTCCGGCCCCCCATTACGCACGCTCAGCGAATTAACGATGGCGCCGGTGGCGGCTCCACCGGCAAGGGCGAGCGCCAGTACGCGGGGCTTCAGGTTCACGCGCACACCACTGGGGCTGGGCGAAACTCCCTAATCCCTTCCGCGTCAGGGGCTACATCCGCTAGTTCACGTACAGAGGATCCCATGAGTTGGGCGGCTGGGTCCATACGGGCCCAGGGTTCAAGCACGAAAGCGCGCTCGGCGGCGCGGGGGTGGGGCAGGGTGAGGTCGGGATCGTCCATCTCGAGGGAGGCAATATCGATGATGTCGATGTCCAGAGTGCGAGGGCCCCAGCGTACCTCTCTGGTGCGGTGGTGCTTCTCTTCGATGCTCTGGCAATACTCCAGGAGCATGAAGGGCCGCATAGCTACCGCTATCTCAATGACCATATTGGTGTAATCCGGTTGACCGGCGGGGCCACCCACGGGTGCAGTAATTGCAATCGGTGAAACTCGGGTGATCTCAATCTTCTCGTGAGCAGCAAGATCAGCAACAGCCTGAGCCAGGGTATCTTCACTAGCACCCAGGTTTGACCCCAGCGCAAGAACAGCTTTAACGGGCATGATTCTCCCTAAAAATTGTGACCGCAACATCTGCGAAGGTGACTTCGATAGGAGCATTAGGCTTATGCACCGTTAGTTCCACAGCATCCAGCGGAAAACGCTCCAGCACCGTCTGCGCGATGTTCTCTGCCAGGGTTTCAATCAAATCTAAGGAATCACCGGTGACGATTTCGCGGATCACTTCAGCGACCTCAGCATAGTTGACGGTATGAGCGACATCGTCGGTAGAGGCAGCTTGGGCAAAATCGGTGAACATGGTGATATCGACGAAGAAGGGCTGCCCTGTTTGTTTTTCGGTATTAAGCACACCGTGATAGCCGACGCTACCCACGCCGGTCAGCGTGATACGGTCGGCACGCGAGTAGTCCCTGCGGGTGAAATCGCTAGATGATTCGTGAACGTGCATGGCCACCTTTCACCGGGGTCAGTGGGCACCATCGTTGGTGTCTTGCTCTAACAATTATCCACGGTGCTTAGGCTACTTGAGCTACTAGTAATTCGTGCTTTTAAACATGATGTATTCAAACTCTGCCGATTTTCTGCGGAAACTCCCAGCTTACTGAGTTCCATATCACTCATGAAGGAGGTTAAGGTCACAAACACTTTTTCTTTTGTGAAGCGTTTATTTCAGCGGTGAGAAGTATATTTCTTTAACCTATTCGGCGCCCTGTTGCCAGGCAGACCTCACCGTTAGAGCGTCCACGGTGGCACGCACGTTATGCACCCGCACCGCCCAAGCCCCGGCTTCCGCCGCCATCAGGCTGAGGGCGGCGCTGGCGACGTCGCGGTCAGCCGGCGCACGCTCAGCCACCTGATCCACGGGTTGACCCGCGGACGCCGCGTCGCTGGCCTGCACAGCAGCGGCGATAAAACGCTTGCGGGAGCCAGCCACCAGAACCTTATGCCCCTGGGCAACCAGGCCCTCAATACTCGCCAAAATTTGCCAGTTCTGGTCCCCGCGTTTTGCGAAACCGGGGCCCGGGTCAAGGATAATTTTTTGGGGTTCCACTCCCCCGGCCAGGAGGCGCTGCCGCAAGCCCAGCAGTTCAGCGGTCACCTCATCAGCAACCCGACCGTAAGTCGCCTGAGAATCCATGGTCTGGGAGGTGCCCCGAGCGTGCATGAGGATGTAAGGAACCTTTAACTCCGCTACCACTTCGGTCATATCATCCCGCAAACTCATACCGGCCACATCGTTAATGATGTGGGCACCGGCGGCCACAGCTGCCCGAGCTGTTTCTGGGTTGAGAGTATCGACACTCATCACAACCCCCTGCGCTGCCAGCGCTTCAATCACGGGTAGCACCCTGCGCTGCTCTTCAGACAGCGGGACGCGCACCGCACCGGGCCGCGTAGACTCGCCGCCTACATCGATGATGTCAGCCCCCTGCTCTACCAGATGCAAAGCGTGAGCTACAGCCGTCTCGGTCGTGGCGTGCAGGCCACCGTCAGAGAAAGAATCCGGGGTGACATTGAGGATGCCCATCACCAGAGTTCGGTCGGTAGGCAGAGCTTCAAACGTGCCGTGAGCGTGCGGTAAATTCATGTCTCCAGTTTAGGGGTGGCAGGTACCTGGTGAGAACCTACCTGGGTTTACAATGCTGTTTATGCCTTTATCAATGCGACAGTACAGGGCACTCAAAGGTCTTTTGAGTGCCTCTTTTATGCTGTTCTCATCCCTCTGCATGCACTTGCTTGCAGGAGGCAGCCTTCACACCCACCCGCTCCTCTAGATGCCGACCTGGGCACTGGCTATTCCCCTCTGCGCAGCGTTGGCGGCAATATTTCTGACATGCGAAAAGCCTTTGGCTGGCAGACCCCCAGCGTCACCAAGACCTTGGAAGCAGCCCCCGCGAGCAGCGATGCCCACGCCGACCACGGCGAGCATTCCAGCCACGGGCACTCACAGCAGGACAGGGCGTCCGCTGTCTCTTATGACGCTGTGCTAGCCCTTGCCTAGGAAGTCAATGTTGATTCGCAGCAGGTAATTATCAAGCCTGCGGCGGATCAGGGTGCCACCTGGATTGTGCAGGAGAACCAGCGCTCTTACCCCACGATGGTTGACTCGGTAGGCTTTTAGGGCGGTGCCACTTTGGGCTTGGGTGACTCTTGGGCTGAGTTTCTTGCTGTTGGGTCTGGCGTTGCCGGTCTTTGGTGTTTCCTTGCTGCTCATGCTGGGTTTGGACGCCGCACTCTACCAGCGTGAAAAGCGGGCCGGAGCTTCCATCGGCTAACCCTTCCGCCTGAACTCTTGCCCATCGTTTATCGATATGCCACACTAGAGCATATCGATAAACGATAGGCTTTTTGATTCAGAGAGGAATGTATGCCACCAGACCAAGAACACCAGATTAGGTGCAACCTTGACCGGCTTCTAGAAGAGCGAAACCTGAGCCTGGTTGAGCTCTCCCAGCAGGTGGGCGTATCGGTTGCCAATCTGTCGGTGCTCAAAAATAACCGGGCTCGCGCCGTCCGCTTTTCCACCCTCACCGCCCTCTGTCACGTCTTAGCCTGCAGTCCGGGCGACCTCTTCACCTATAACGACCAAGGAGCCTCCTGATGGGAAAACTCAAAAATTACCTGGGGCTGGACGCCGGCAATAAGAACCAGCCAGAAGAGCATAACTTCAGCGTCGCCTACATCTACACCGGTTTCGCTATCTTCATGATCCTTGGGCTTGCCCTCATGCAGTGGCCTGAGCAAGGAATCCCCTCACCCCTGCACCGTTTCAACCCTGAGCTCACCGGCGGCACCCACTGGGTGAGCGCAGAGAATCTCAGCCAGCTCACCGTAGTGGCTGCATGGGCTGGGTATGCCTGGAAGTTTCTGGTCTATCTAGCCACCGCGGTGCTGCTGCACCGGGTGGCTAAAGCCTTCTACCGGAAGGCTGACTTCACCGTTACAGCCCTGGCAACCCTGCGAGCTGTACCCATCGTCCTGCTGGCCGGAATGATTGGCTACTCAATTTTCGCTGAGGTAGTAGCTTTTGGCGTCAGCAGGGCCTACGCTCTGGGCTCCCTGCAGAAAGAGACAACTTTCTTCTCAGACCAGGGTGTGGTGACCATTCTCTTTATTGCGGCTCTCTTCTTCATCGAAGGTGCGCTGCGCCGGGGTCTGGCCCTGCAGGAGGACACCGACGCCACCATCTAACAGGTGCTCTTGGTGCTAAGGCACAACGAAAAGGGCCGGTTTGTTGCTACAAACCGGCCCTTTTCCAATATTCAAGGCTAAGAAGCGTTAATAAGGCTCATTGCCTCAGCCCGGGTCGCCGGGTCACGCAGGGCACCGCGTACTGCCGAAGTCACGGTCTTAGTGCCGGGCTTACGCACGCCGCGCATCGACATGCACATGTGCTCAGCCTGCATGACCACAATGGCACCTAAAGGAGCCAGATGCTCTTCAAGGGCCTCAACCACCTGGGTAGTCAGACGCTCCTGAACCTGAGGGCGCTTAGCGTAGAGATCCACCAGACGTGCCAGCTTAGATAGGCCGGTTACTTTTCCGTCGTCACCGGGAATGTAACCAATGTGCGCTGTTCCGTAGAAGGGCACCAGGTGATGCTCGCAGGTGGAGAAGAAGGGGATAGCCTTGACCAGCACCATCTCGGAATGGTCAATGTCAAAAGTTGTTCCCAGAATATCTCCGGCATCCATATGCAGACCGGCAAACATCTCGTCGTAGGCACGTGCCACGCGGGCAGGGGTATCTAGGAGACCATCCCGCTCGGGGTCTTCCCCAATTGCCAGCAAAATCTCGCGTACTGCGGCCTCGATACGAGGCTGATCCACCGCCATTAGCGCTGCCCTCCGAGCGGGTCCACATCGGGGGTGCCATCAGGACCAGCTGCGCCGGGGTGGGGTGTGCCATGGTCCATGGGATCAACCACCGGCTGCTGCACAATACCCTCAACGGGAGCACCCTCAGACTCTTCATTCTCACCCTGATTTGCCTCAGCACGTTCGCTGGGGGCTAGTACAGGGGGGATGTTGGTCTTCTCGCGGGTGTCCTTGGAGTACCAGTGCTCACGCTCAGGGCGCTTGCGTACGTTAGCAAAGATTTCTGCCAGATCCTTTTCTAGCAGGGTTTCCTTCTCCAGCAGAGTCATAGCAAGAGTATCCAGCACGTCACGGTTCTCAACCAGAATCTGGAAAGCCTCGTCGTGGGCACCCTCCAGCAGGGCCTGCACCTCGGCGTCCACAATGGCAGCCAGAGCGTCGGAATACTGGTTGCCACCGCCACCGCCGCCACCCAGGAAGGGATCAGCTTCTTTAGCGACCAGGCGAACCGAACCTACCTTGGCGCTCATGCCGTATTCGGTCACCATCTTACGCGCGGTGTCGGTTGCCTTCTGAATATCGTTGGACGCACCGGTAGAGGGGTCGTGGAAGACGACCTCTTCAGCCGCGCGGCCACCCATGGCGTAGGCCATCTGATCCAGCAGTTCGTGACGGGTGGTGGAGTATTTATCGTCCTGCGGCATGACCATGGTGTAACCCAGGGCGCGGCCACGGGGCAGAATCGTAATCTTAGTGACGGGTGCCGAGTTACGCAGGGCAGCAGCAACCAGGGCGTGGCCGCCCTCGTGGTAGGCGGTCACCTTACGATCGTGCTCGTTCATGATGCGGGAAGAACGCTGAGGGCCGGCCATGACGCGGTCAATCGCCTCATCAATGGCACGCTCATCAATGACATTACCGCCATCGCGGGCCGTCAGCAGGGCCGCTTCATTCATGACGTTAGCCAGGTCAGCACCGGTAAAACCGGGAGTACGCTTAGCTATTGTTCCCAGGTCAACACGGCGATCGATGGGCTTACCTGCGGCGTGCACCTCAAGGATGCGCTGGCGTCCTGCCATATCGGGGGCGTCCACGCCCACCTGGCGGTCAAAACGGCCGGGGCGTAGCAACGCGGGGTCGAGCACATCGGGGCGGTTGGTCGCCGCGATAACGATGATGTTAGAGGTGCCGTCGAAGCCATCCATCTCAACCAGCAGCTGGTTAAGGGTCTGCTCGCGTTCGTCATTACCGCCACCCATGCCGACGCCGCGCTGGCGGCCCACAGCATCGATTTCGTCCACGAAGATAATGGCAGCGGGGTTCTGCTTGGCTTCCTTGAAGAGGTCGCGCACGCGGGAGGCACCCACACCTACGAACATTTCAACGAAGTCAGAACCTGAAATGGAGAAGAAGGGCACGCCGGCTTCACCAGCAACGGCCTTAGCCAGCAGGGTTTTACCGGTGCCGGGAGGGCCGTACAGCAGAACACCCTTGGGAATCTTCGCGCCCAGACGGGTGAACTTCTCAGGCTCAGCCAGGAATTCGCGCACCTCTTCAAGCTCAGCCAGAGCCTCATCCACACCGGCAACATCGGCGAAACGCACGGTGGGGTTGTCCTTGTTGAACTTCTTAGCCTTTGACTTGGAGAAGTTCATGATCTGAGAGCTGCCACCGCCCATGCGAGACATCAAGAACCAGAAGAGAGCTACCAGAATGAGGAAGGGCAGCATGAAGGACAGCATGGAGGTAAACCAGTTGGTCTGCACCGGCTGATCCGTGAAGGATTCCAAGCCGGCATCGTCCATAGCCGCCACCACATCATCAGCGCGGGGCTCAACATAGTAGAAAGAAACGGACTTGCCCTGGTTTTCACCAGAACCATTCACGTAGTCATCCTTGAGCTCAAGATCCACGCGCTGATCGCCGTCGTAAATCTTGGCGCTGACCGCCTTATCGTCGTTCAGCAGCCCCAGGCCCACGTTGGTATCAACCTGGCGTGCTGATGAGAAGCTGTTAGCAAACAGCATGGGGACCGCAATGAGCACGGCAAGAAGAACCCAGAACCAGGGCCCTGAAATCAGCTTGCCAAAGAACCCCTTCTTCTTGCCATCAGGGGTGTTATCCGTTTTTTGCGTCAATGCCGTGCCTTCCACATCTGACGGGGCTAGGCGAGCCCAACCACTTACATTTTCTATTGCCGCCGCGAACGGGGCCTAAGAACTTAAAGACCTATCTAATGTACCTAAGTTTCCTGAATTCTAACCGTGATGCTGGTTTGTTTCGCCTCTGGGCTAAAGGGCAAGCCGGGGCTGTCTCTCCCCTTACCCGCCCTAACCCGGCTTAGATACAGCAGCGCGCAGGTGCCCGGGGGCTACCTGCGCGCTCAATGCTCAAGGCAGTTTAGGAGTAAACGTGCGGTGCCAGGGTGACGATGCAGTCCAGGTTGCGGTAGCGCTCCGCGAAGTCAAGGCCATAGCCGACGACGAACTCGGGCTCGATATCCCAACCGACATACTTGACGTCAACATCGGTCTTCACGCTCTTCGGCTTGCGCAGCAGGGTGCAGATTTCCACGGATGCCGCGCCGCGGGACACCAAATTCTGCTGCAACCACTTGAGGGTCAGGCCTGAATCAATGATGTCCTCAACAATGAGCACATCGCGGCCGGTCAAATCGGTGTCGAGGTCCTTCAAGATACGAACTACGCCCGAGGACTTGGTGCCCGAGCCGTAAGAGGAAACAGCCATCCAGTCCATGGTGTAGTGGGCCTTAAGCGCACGGGAAAGGTCGGCCATCACCATGATCGCGCCCTTGAGTACGCCCACCAGCAGCACGTCCTTGCCCTTGTAATCCTTATCGATCTGAGCGGCAAGCTCCCTAATTTTGGCGTCAATCTCTTCTTTGCTGAAGAGAACGTGCTTGATGTCGTTCTGTACGTCGTTAGCGTCCACGTCTGTTGCTTTCTGGTTGTTTTAAGCTGATGGCACCGCCCCCGTTACCGGGCGGCGGCGCGTCCTACCTTTAAGTATGGTTACTTTGAGGTGCTGAGTAAAACGATAAGCCCGGTTTTTTTGAGGTTTATCTGTTTTCCCTGGTGTAAAAGGGTGGCCGAAGGGCGGCGGCGGTAGGCGCTGACATGGCCCGGTAATTGAATTGGGCCTGCAATGGAGTGTTCTTTCACAAACTCATTCAGAGCCCCTAAACGCTCGAACCCGGGGTTGAAACCACCGGCTTTTTTGACGGCGAGCGCCAGCACTCGGCCCCGCAGAGCTGGGTGAAGGTTCAGCAAGCTGGCGCGGTCTAGCAGTACCAGGTCAGCTGTTTCTGCTGCCGGGGGTAGATTTAATTTTTCCAGGCCACCCACCTCAGTAAGGCTAGTTTCTACCCGGGTGAGGGCTGCTTCTGCCTGCTGGTGCATATAGAGAGCGTCCGGCCCGGTGATGGCAGCGGTGCGTGCCAGCGAGAGGGCTACGTCCCCTCCCAGATGCTCCTCAAGATAGGGCAGGACGCTGTGGCGTACTTTGGCGCGCATGAGGGACTGGTCGGTATTGGTGGGGTCGTACCAGGGGTTCAGGTTCTCGGCGGCGCAGATTTCTTCAATCTCACTGCGGCGTACGCTCAAAAGAGGGCGCAGGTAGGTGACACCGTTTTCTTCTTTGAGGGCGGGCATGCCAGCGAGCGACCGAGTGCCTGAACCTCGCGCCAAACCCAGCAGAACGGTTTCTGCCTGGTCATCTAGGGTGTGCCCCAAAAGGACGGCGGCGGCCCCGGTTTCGCGGACTGCCTTTTCAAAAGCCCCGTAGCGTGCAAGGCGTGCCGCCATTTCTGGGCCCTCACTACTGGAATTAACCGTGACTTTCTCTACTAAAACCGGTGATAGCCCCATCTGCCGCAGAACGCGGGCGGTGTTCTCGGCAACTTCTCCCGATCCTTTTTGCAGCTGATGGTCTACCACGATGGCACCGGCGCGAAGATCACCGCGGCGGGCAAAGTGGGCAGTGAGCGAGGCGAGCGCCAGAGAATCAGGGCCGCCGCTGACCGCCACCAGCACCAGGGGTGCGGCGGTATTTTTTTGCTGGATACCGACGTCCTGCGCGCTCGCGTCTTGCCGGTTTCGGGTAGCCCGGCCTGCAGGGGCCACGGTACACGGGCCCAGGGCGTCATTAAGGGTGGAGGCCAACGCCCCGCGCGCTGCACCCACGGTGGGGTTAAGCCTGCCTTTGCGTGCCTCTTGCATTAGTTCTCCGGGGTGGTTTGTGCTGAGATAGTTTTTGCCGGGGCTGCACCGAGTACACGGTCAATCCACGCTTGAGGGCTGGTGATTTCTGTGGCAGCCGGCAGGTTCTCGGGGGATTCCCAGATGCGGTTGAAGTCGCCCATGCCCACCTGATCCACAATGTATTGAACAAACTTTTGCCCGTTTTTGTACTGCAACATTTTGGCGTCCATCCCCAAGAGTTTGCCCATAAAACGGGGGAAGAAGCCCTGGTTTTTGCCGCGACGCTCAAAGCGGCGACGGATGGTTTTGACGCTGGGCACGATGGAGCCGTCCACGGCGTCCATGACCACGTTGGCATGACCTTCGAGCAGGCTCATGATGGCGGTGACCCGGCCCATAAGCTCCTTGCCCTCAGGGCTGAGCAGGGCGGTAACGCCGGGGGCGGGGGTGCCTTCACCCAGCGCTTCGCGGTTCTTCATACCGCGCACCGCACCGGTGGCAGCAGAAGCAAGACGTTCGGGTAGGTTCTCAGTGACCTGCCCCAGTTCCCTGGCTAAATCGTGCATCGTGGCCAGCAGGTAATCCCGCAGCCAGGGGGCAGCGGCGAACTGCACCCGGTGGGTCTGCTCGTGCAGTGCCACCCAGAGGCGGAAATCCGCGGGGTCAAGATTGAGCTCTTTTTCGAGCTGAACCAGGTTAGGTGCCACGATCATAAGCCTGCC
The DNA here is from genome assembly GCF_040946345.1 of Rothia sp. LK2492. Taxonomy (NCBI): domain Bacteria; kingdom Bacillati; phylum Actinomycetota; class Actinomycetes; order Micrococcales; family Micrococcaceae; genus Rothia; species Rothia sp. LK2492. The sequence continues at coordinate 396,510 of NZ_JAYWLX010000001.1, forward strand.
GCCGGACGCTCCGTGACCGGCGATCGCGGCGTAGGGGTCATACTGCCCCAGCACGCGGGTGGAGAGGAAGCCTAGCACCGCACCCAGTTCGGTGGCACCGCCCACCTCGGTGATGGCGTACTGGGTATCGGTCAGGTGCTCTAGCTTTCCACCCAGCACCTCTTCTGCCACAGGCCCCAGCATGACGTCAAAGGACTGGGCGTTGGCTTGCACCCAGGTGGCGCGGTCAACGATGAGAAGCTCGGAGTCGTGCAGGTTGTGGGCAGCTTCTAAGCCGGTGATTTCATAGACATGATCCACGGCGGCGGTAGCGGCGTAGCGCATATCCTCCACGGCGCTACGCTTGCGCTGGTCTTCTAGCCGAGGCCCGCCGGGGGTGATGAAGCTGGCAACCTTGTGGGCCAACCCAAAATTCAGAGGCACGGAGCGGGCACTGTCAGGACGCTGGGGAGCGGGTGAGGCATTCATAGACCCTCACTTTACCGGAGTGAACAAGACACCCTCGTGTTCTCTGTTTCCTTCTCTCTACCTGCTGAGCTGCCCACTATCATCTGTAGTCCCGGTAAGTAGAACCTACACATATACACCGCCCAAACTAATAACCGAGTAAGGAAAACAACCTATAGCTACCGATGTTTATTTCTTGGTCTCAACACAGAAAATACTCCGCGGAGCCCGCCTCTGCGCAAAGATAGTAGCCAGTTAACCAGACCCACTATTAGCCCCAGAGTCAGACCTGACAGTAAGAACCAGAACACGAAGGACTGCCAAGAAACAAAGATTTCCCGCTGGGCAACCCTATCCATAAAATCGAAGCTATCGTTCAAGAGAGGTAGCGGAATAACCAAGGCACCAACAATGGCGAGTACCAGTGCAATACGGTCTTGGCTCTCCAGCACAGCTTCTTGCTGATCTCGGGTTGCGATATTCATAATCGTCTCAGCGTGCTGCTTCATTGCACCGTACCGTTTATAAAATTCAATGGCTTTTTTGAATTCTCTCAAAACCTCCATGGTCTTACCGGTATTAGCAGAAGCATCATCCATCCAATAGCGCACGGAGTCAACTTCAATTTCACGGTAAAGCGCCATCACCTGATCTGAGGTTTTCCCTAAGTTGTTAGAGTGGGCAGCACCAGCCATAGCTTCCACTAGTCTGAGTTCGGACTGGCGGAGCATCTGGTCCTGCAACCTGCCCAAAAGTAAAGCATCCAGATATTCTGCTTCAAAGCTCGTCGCAAATTTTTGGGAACGCCAGCCACCATTGTCATCCACAGCTATAAAGGCAGCATAATAACGGGCAAAGTACCCATACCCTACCCGGTTAAAAGTAAGGAAACGGCTCTTCTGCTCCTGATCAAATCGCTCTTTATCTTCCACTGCTCTTTGGGGAGTGAGGTTGGTAGCATATTCGACCAACAGTGGCAGAAACGGCTCATAGTCTTCAAAACCGGCAGGGAGATCCTTCTTTATTTCTTCTACTTCCTGTGGGCTCTTTTGAAGAAAAATAGCGGTATAGGTATTTGCCTCGGTATCGTATTTGAGGCTCTTGGCTGTTGGAAAATCAATGTGTGAATTTACAAATTCTTTCTCAACTACTTCGTGTAGATCACGCCCGCGGACGCCTCGATAGTCACCTCCGCCAAATGCCGAGGCAAAACTGCGGATTACGTTTTTGACCTGTTCCTCGGTGTTTGCCTCAACTTCGCTTATGATGGCAAGCTGAGCAAGGGTCACACCGTCTATAACCCGATCAGCAATCAATAGTTCTATGCGTCTGATGGTGAAATGTGTTACCTCAGGAAACCTCAGCACATTACTGCCATCGGATGTATGTCGTTCCTTACCTTTTATATAGGGCATAACATCAATATCGCACTCGTGGTGATAGCGCACAGGAATCATAGTAAGGCTCTTGGAACCGCCCATGTCCCCGTACAAAAAAGGTGACATTGTGGAAGGAAAGTATTGAGCTCTCCATCGCCCGTCGGCGTAAAGCTGACTTCCATCCCTGCGGGTACCGCTGGGTACCGCCCAGGTTCCTTGAGACCAGGCACTACTTTTATGTATTTTTTCTGGACGTACTCGGACATCACAGATAAAAATTGCTGTTGCTTTAGGCATTGACGTTAGCATTCGCATCAAAGGTGTAATTCAGCACTACTCTTCTGCTCTTACGGAACTTTTGATGGCTGAACTCTAGTGAATACTGGCCCCAAGCAGGTCTCTGGAACATGTCTAGCCCAATACCAAGGTCGATAATCCAACCGTTATTACATTTAATAGACCTATCATGAGTGCCGGAGTCATACGTATAGATGAACTTAATTCCAAGTGGCTCAACTTGGTTTTTAATTTCTTCAAACATCTCCTCTTGTTCCTGAGTAAACCCACCAGATTCGTCTGAACCTGAGCGCAAGGCAAAAACAACTTCTTCGGCAGGATCTTTAACCGAATGAACAACGACCAGAAGATCAAGCAGGTTTCGCCCCTGGTATGCTCGGCGAATGTAGGCGTCCTCAAGCTGTATCATGGTGGCCCCTCGCAGATAGTCAGCAAATAGCCCCTGATAAGTGACGCCTGTTTGGTTTTCCCTTATTTCAACCCTTCCTTCTTGGGGGGGCGTATCTACCGGTCTGAGGGCCGTCTGCGCAACCCCGACGGTATCCAGCGTAACTGGTGTTTCTTCAAGGTTTTCTTGTTGAAGCGCGTTATCTCGCCAGTAGAGAGTTGGGTACTCAGCTTCCTCAAGAGTCTGTACACCGCGTTCCTGGTTACTGGTCTTGTTCAAGTACAAAAAACGGGGTTGCACCATCGTGGAGTCGATACGGCAGAGCTGGTCTTTGACTCGTTTTCTGCCCTCGATAGCAAAGATAAAAAGCTCTTCTGCTTGTTCCGGGGTGAACTCTTCGTGGGGGTAAATTAGCTTGAGCAGGCCTGAGAAAGTTTTATTGATACCGTCCCGGTCTCGTTTAGAGAGGCTCTTATCAAGGTCAAATAAATGAGCGGTACGAAGAGAGTAGTCGAGGTTGCGCATGTGCCGCAGACCTTCTGCCAGGTAATCCACAACAAAGCCAAAACCCTGGGTGAACATTTCGTTGCGCACCGTTTCAACTTCCCAACCAGGAATATAAGTGTGGAAACGGTCGATAAATGCTGAGTCGTGGTAGTTAGCAGGAAGCTCTGAGAAGAGATCTGAATGTTTCAGCATGTGGGGTACGTTATGAGCGGTGTTCCCAACGAAAGCAAAAGAAGCCTCAGCACTTTGCACATCGTTCCCTCGAGAGAAGCTTTTATTTGCCATGTAGTTCTTCATGATGTCTACAAGTTCACGTTGAGGGCGCTTAGTTCGGCCGGCAAACTCATCAAAAGCTACAACGTCCCAGTAGCCTACTAGCCCTATTCTGCCGGTTGTATTGTTGATGAAAAGTTTGGGCACCGTGACATCACCACCAGAAATGACAATGCCGTGGGGTGAGAATTCCGAGTAGACGTGGGTTTTACCTGTACCTTTTGGCCCAAGTTCAATGAGGTTATAGTTTCTTTCAACGAATGGAATCAGGCGAGTTAGCTGAAAGAGTTTCTGGCGATGGCCGAAGAACTCAGGATTGAGGCCGATGGATTGCATCAGTACATCGATCCACTCCTCGGAGCTGAAGGCCTCGCGATGTTTTTTATACTGGTCGAAGTCAAACCCTGAGTGCTGGACGGGCTTGAGACTTTCGAGTTGCCAGGGGCTGGTACCTGGCTCGGGTGTGCCGTGGTAACTCACGCGAGGAAGGCACCAAACTCCAGTCGTCAGCAATTTGGGGTTTGCTCGTACTGTTGCTGAGTCAATCACAACTTCTGAGATGCCAAGGTTATTAAAATTTGCCTCATAACGGTCATTTTTGTCATTGAAAATCACGTGAATTCGGTCAATCAGCAGTTTTGAGCCTTTTTCACGGATAGTTGACTTGATGAGTTCTGCCTGGTTTCTATGAACAAAGTTATTCTCAAGAATGGCTTTAACCCGTTCAATGCCCTCGGCAATTTGGGTTTCATCATTTGATGTCGCATACTGCCCGAGCAGATATTCCAACACATAGGTAGGCACTGGGGCGTTGCTTTTGAGCTGGGCCGAGAGGTCTTTACGAACGACGTTACCAGGAAACTCTGAAACGATTTTTTCGTCAAGCGGTGTATATGCCATGAGATATGTTCCTTAGTGGTTAGTTGAAGAAGTCATCAATCGCAGTGTTCCCGCGTTTAATCTCGATATCTGTTTTCTCGTAGTGGTGCCAGGTTTCGGTACCAGAGTTATAGCTCTCAAGCCTAATTTCTGCGTTACCTTCGGTAAGGCTATCTGCAGCCCTGGTCAGTTCAAGGGTGAGGCTCAATTGGCGTTCGCTCGCTGCCTCGTATGCAAAGTTAAAGGTAGCTTCCGGCTGATCTGAGATGAGATTGTCATTATGGTAAATACCTGCGCGCACCCTAAGTGGCTGTAGATTGCCAAGGGGTTGCTGCTGAACGAGTTTAATGACCAGCAAGTTTGAGGTTAACTTGCTGGGCACTTCAACAAAGTCCACTTTCACCGTTTTGGAAATGCTCTTATTTTTAGTGATATGCACGTTAATCACCGGCACTGTCATCTCTTGAAGTGACGCCCCACCATGTACATATCTGAACCCAGAACCTTGCCTTTTTAGACGTTGAACCGAACGAGGGATGAGTACTTCTACACCAGGCTCCACGCCTAACTCTTGAGAAGTAAAGTGATGGAATGCTTCGCTCTTGTGCAGGCCCTTTCCAAAAACAAACCGCCTGTCTTCGAAGATGAGGGTATCGCCGTGCGCCTTTTCGCTGAGATAACTGATCTGGTTGTCATTTTCATCTTGGTAAATAAAGCCGTGATCAGCAGTTATGAGTATGCGGGTAGCTGATGTGTGCAGCTTCTTGACGAGTGCTTCAATCTCTTGAAAGGCGATTTCGGTTGCGGCAAAGGTTCCGTCCTCGGTTGCACGCTTATCGCCGGTACTGTCAATTGTGTTGTGGTAGATGTAAATGCAATCAAGGTCTTTGAAGAGCTCTGTCATGTCAGCTCGACTGAGACTGATCACGTCTTTATACTGAAATGCTCGGCCGCCAAAAGAGGTAAGAATTTTATCGCGGTTTGCAGTGCCCTGAGTCGAAACCCCATCAGCTAAAACCGAAGCAGAGTTAGGTGTTGGTGTGATGGTTAGCTTGGTATGAGGCAAGAGAGAAGCCATGCCCAGCTGAGTGTAGCTAGGAAGGACTCCAAGCATGCCGCTAATGCTGGTTTTATACTTATCGTTTTGTGCAAGCTTTTGTTCTAGCTCATGAGCTGCTTCGTAACGCATGCCATCTGAAATGATAACGAAAGTACGCGCTTTTTCAAGGTGTCGCTTCACATGCTCAGTGTAGAAGGCTTCTTGGCGGTTACTGTCAGGGAAGCTTTCACGCCAGTTGGGGGTCTTGTCCACAAGGTTAGACCAGTGATTTCCCAGCGGAATCAGGTAATTGCTGGTGTAAGCATTGTTAACCTGCTGTGTAAGTTCATTGAAGAGTGTGTTTCCACGAACCTGGCTGCTTCGTTTTTGAGCCAGGTGATACTTGCGGTAGAGCCGATCGATAATAGACCAGCGGTAGATATAGTTTTTGAATGTCTCAACGAGGTTTCCGGCCACAAGCTCTAGAGTACGGATACGTTCAAGCAACTGAGCACCCGTGACCAGTGCTTCATAGGCCTCTCTGTACTTTTGGTACCAGAGCACCGAATTTTGGGAACGTTGAGCTATAGATTCGCTAATTTCTTGCGCAGAATACAGGGCTGATAGGAGCCCCTGGGTGAGCTTGAGCAGGATGAGTTGCTCTGTCTCCTCAAAAAGGACACTGGGCAACAGCTCTCCCAGCGCATCGTCTTTGTGGGTGTGATAGTAATTCTTGTTCTCTGCAATGTTCTGCGCAATTTTTAGAGCGTAGTCCCGGGTGCTGTAATTATCCCGGAAAGCTTTGTAGTCCGTACGAATATTACGGTACTCGGGGGTGGTACTATCAAGAACTTCATCACGGTAAGCCCAGATGAGTAAGGCACCGAAGTTTTCTGGGTTGTCTTCTGGATAGCGATAGATATTGCGGGTACCTTTCCAGAAGAATTCTTCAAGCCCGTACTCTGCTAGAGCAGCCTGAGGGGAGCTGTCTCCCTGCGCATATTTTGTCATTAAATGAGACAAAATTACCTGCATTGAGTGTTGATCTTCGGGAAGCCCAAGGATGCATGCCACCATCTTCGCCTTGAAGGTAGCTTCATCTTCTTGACCGGTAAGACGCAGCTTAAGCTGCTGCAGCAGGGTATTCTTCCCAAAGAAGGCAGGGTGCTGTGATGCCAAGTTGATAGCAATAGGCGAGCTGATACCAAGCGAATTCAGAGTAAGAGAAATCTTATCTGCCGTGAAGATGCCATAGGCGAGTTCAATGTCAAGCAGCCAGTTTTCGGTTTCATGCGGCAGTAAGCCACTTCTGTAGATGAGGAATTTCTGCTCGTCTGAGGCCGTAAATACCGTGTGCTTAACACCGAACTCATTATTATCTACTCGGAGCTTTTGAACGTTTCCCGGCAGTTCAAGGTTCTCAAAATCCTCCATAAACTCTTGGGCAGAGTCATGCCAGATGATAATTTTCTGCTCTTCGAATTTACGATTGATAGCCTGGGCGATGTCTGACATTTCTAGTTTCCTGCTGTGAGTAATTGTCTGCCTGTATGAGTGAGCCTATACTGCTGATTCTTGCTCTGGGGCTTTTCAAGAACCGAAAGCTCTATCAGCTTAGAATTTAGCAAGGGTGAAAGACAGGTCACCCTGAGATGGCTAGGTGATTGTATATGTAGCTGCAACCGAATTTGATACCCAGCTTCGATGCCACCTACCTCGCATTCCAGCGTCTCAAGACGATTATCGGTAAGTAGCAATCCATTATAGTCAGCTTCAGTCCCCTTATAGCCGGCTCTTACCCTATATAAACGAGGGAGGAGAATAAGGTTCGCTTCCTTCAGAAGAGCATTTGAGTAAGTCTCATTTTCAGAGGAGTACCCAGTTCAAGGCGCTCTTCTTGCCCCAACGGATCTTTAAAACCACAGATGCTGAGATCATCGTTAACGCCTACAACCAGCTGACCACCGGCAGAGTTAGCAATGGCTACGAGCGCACGCAAGGGCACCTGGGAGTGTGAGAGGTCCCGCTTATACTCCACGGGTTTACTTTCTTGGTTCGTATGTTTGCCGGGTCTGTCAATGGTCAGCGCATAGTACATAGTGTCACGGCTCCATGGGTTACTTATCTATTTGAAAGAGATAAGGGCTTTACCTAAGAGCGGGTAGTTATGGGCTACTCCATCGTCGAGGTCGATGTGCTTGTTTTGCAGGGCAAGGGGGTAGAGCACGTCGTCTTGGTAGTCCGTGAGCTCTTTGAGGACCCTACCTAATTTGTCATCTTCCTTCTGTGCCTTAGTGACTTCTGCGCCTTCACCGTGGGTAATGGTGTACTGCAGGTGTTCCCGGTTAGCGGTGAGTTTATCCATGTAGGGGCGGAGGTAGTCGTTGAGGACAGCGCTCACAGTCGCTGGGGTGTAGCGGTGCAGGTAGACTAAAGCTTTGAAGCTACCTTTCCCGTTGCCAGTGGACGAAAACATCCAATAGATGGGGCGCTTGGAGTACCGTTTGAGATGGTCTTTGAAGAATTCATCGGTGAAGTATCTGCGGATGTTTTTGCCCAGGGCGCTCTCTATGAAAGCCAGGTTAGCTTCAAGGTTTTCTTCACCGAAGGCTTTTTTCAGGAAGGCTTTGAACTTGGCAACAATGTCGTCTTCAAAGCGATCATCTGCTAGCACGGGGATTACGTTGTCTTCATCGGGGATGAAGGTGGGTGCCTCTGTGCCAACCTTCGTCAAATAGTCGGCGAGGGTTTCGCCCTGGTTGGCAAGAATCAGCCCAGGGGCATCGAGGGAGTAGCGGCCAAAGAGGACTCCGACGAAGTAGGAGATGAGATCTTTAACGGTGTCTTGGTCATACTTCTTGCGTAGTTCGTCTGCGCTGTGGTTGGTACCGTAGCGGGCATAGGGGTTTTTGAGCAGGGTGACACGGTCAGCAGGAACATCGTGTTCAATGCCATGGGTAATACCGTAGGCATCTGCCACCTTGAGGTTGTTTTCTTTCTCCAGCTCCTGCACCGTTTCAACAGTAGCCAGGGACTGCGCAAAGTCGGCTTCTACCAGTTCTGCAAGGACGCCAGGGCCTGAGCTAGCAGCTAACTGGCAGATAGCGTTGTGGGTGAAGTCCCAGGAATTCTCGGAAGAGTCCCAATCCAATTTATGAATGCTGACAAGGTTCCTTGATAGCATACTAATAGATGATATTTCTTTATAGGGAAGCTTCCCTAGATTTCCTGGGGATGTATTCAATGTTGGATTAATAGAACTATTTATTAGTTCAAAAATATTTGAATTAAGGTAGGCAAGAGAAGCATAGATATCAGTTGATTCTTTTGGGAAAAAACCTAGCCCACCAGAGTCGAAGGTCATTCCCTCCGGGTAATATCTAAAAGTATTTCCTTTTGACGTTACTTTAGACCAACCAATATGCTTCTTGAAATAGTAGTCCCTACCATCGTGCCTAAAACCCGCCCTACTCTCCATGACAGATATATGACTCGGTGAGTAGTCAAGAACATACTGAATATTTCCAAACCATCTTCGATATTCGCCACCCTTATTATGCAAAAACCATTTGTTGCTTTTGATTTTATTTACTGAAATCTCTGCCCATAAGCGTAACGATTCTACATTGTTGCCAGTAGAAATACCTGCTTTACTATCACCATACTGACCCAGGGGACTAGAACTAAACGAATCAATTATTTCTTTACCTAGCCAATAAACGATTACCTGGTCAGGTACCTTCAGCAGATCAGCCTGTTTAACCTCAAACTGAGTCTCGGCCTCTGAAAAGAAATGCTGGCGGATTGTCTCAACAGAACGTACCTCAACGTGCTTATCGTAGAGCTTCCGATAGACACCGGTCGTATCTTTAAGCGGCTCAGCGTTCTGAATAACGAATGCAACGGAGCCAAAATCCGAGCCAAAAATGCCACGCCCAAGATGCGCCAAAGTTACAATCTGTAAACCTTTAAGCAGATGTTCACGATAGTTCTTGAAAGATCCAAGGAACATCCATGAAGGCAGATCAATCATGCCCCAATAAGCTGTCTTCTCGCCTAACGACTCTGCGCGCTCCATAAAAGCAGTCATTAAGTCTGCCTCAGTATTAGGATAATTTTTCTTGAGCCAGGAAGCCATCAACGGCGACATATTTTTTCTACCCATATAGGGCGGGTTCGCCACTACCGTCGCGTACTTCTGGCTCAGCAGGCGCGCCTGGCGCAGCACAGCCTCCACCTTAGGGGTCAGGCCCTGCTCAGTTTGCACGTCGAGGGTATCTTCTGTTGTTTCCTGAGCTAGATCGTGCTGAGCCCAATACTCCTCCATCAGATTCAGCACCTCTGCGTCCGGGCGAATCAAGGAACCAAACACATTGGCATGCTCAAAAGCATTCCAAAACTGGTCAAAGCGTGCTTCATCAACCACTATGGGCTGGGCAGAGTCGGATTCCGCATAATCACGAGTAAAGTCAAAGCCCCTCGCAAGTTCACGCAGCTCTTCACCCGAGAAAGCCACAGGCTTCAACACACAAATAGAAGGCTGAACAGCCCGGCGGAAGAACCTGCGGTACCTGCCGCGTGCCTTCATGGTCAGAGCAAAAGCTGCCAGGGCACCGGCTCGTTCGTCCAGCTCCAGCCCCACCAGATTCTTGCCAAGAATTAGCCCAGGAATATCCGCCTCTGCATAGCCGTCTTCCAGGTACATTTCATAGAGTAAATCAAAGGCGTAGGTCAGCATATGCCCAGAGCCCACTGCCGGATCAAGGACTGTCAGTTCCTCCGGCGAATTAATCTGCACAAAATCCTCCACCGATTCCAAGCCGCCCACCGGCTCCACGAAATACTCCATCTGCTGCCGCAAAGCAGAGCCTGGACGGTTCAACAGCCAGGTGCGGCCCACCGTATTCTGCACCAGGTAACGCACGATCCAATCAGGGGTAAAGAGCTGGGTTGCCGCAGGAATCTGCTCTGCCCCCGCCTTCACACCCTTCTTGAAGCCCTCGAATACTTCATCTTTACGCTCAGCAATATAGAACTGGTAGAGCCAGCCAATGACTTCCACGTCCTGACACATCTCTGGTGTCATGCTCTGCGCTACCTTACGCACCACAGAATCTGCAGACAAAAGATTAGCTGGCAAAAGAAGACTACTGATATCGTCAGCATCCGGGAACATAGCAGGCACCCAAGACTTAAAATGCTGTGCATACGCATCGAGCAAGAGCGCAAAAACATCAGAATACTGGTCCTGAGAACGCCTAACACCACTTACCACATCGCTGATTTGCTGAGCAACCTTGGCACCTACGATATCCGTGTCGATAATTCCAGCGAAAGCATCCGAAACGAGCTGAGGCGGAGCCTGCATAGGGTCTACACCTTCTGCTGGTGAAACAACTCCAACAGGGGTATACCCGCAAGCATCCATAAAACGCAAAGCCACAAGTCGGTTAAACCAGAGATAAGTTACCCTGTCCACCACAGCTTCACGGGAGGTCTCCTCGATAGCCCGTTCTAGCTTTCCCACTAGAACAGGGAAGTCCAGGCGGGCCGCGGAACCCGGCAGAAGCACCGTATCCAGGCGGGCAGATACGCCCTGAGTTAATTCTCTGCGGGTTTCTGCCGCAAATTCCTTCAACGCTGAAGTATTCAATAAAATCATCCTTGTCTCTGAAATAAACTAACTTCATTTTTAAAGTAAGTTGTTGGTAGCAAGGTCCATGTTTCTAGACCATTTTGCCCCTGTATCTGTTCTAGCTTGAGCACCAGTGCCCGGAGCTAGAACAGCATAATGTATTGATCATCATCTAATGCCTGCAGCAGGTCCCGCCTCAACAGCTCAAGATATTGATCAATATCAGCCATCTCTCTTAAGACAGACGGAGAGCCGCTTGGACGCATTAGTTGACTGATCTGAACAGGCTGAGCCACGGGCTGCTGGGGTTGAGGGCTCACGGTTTCTGAGGAACTAACCACCGTCCCAGCGCCATCATCAGTTACAGGTTCAGCTTCAGTAACCTGTTGCCGTTGAGCCGCCAACATCAACTTCTGCACCAGCTGAGGGACCTGGTCCTGTCTAAAGCTAAGAGCAGCCGGCATAATATTGGGAATGAATTGCTGCCCGTTCACCTTTTCACGGGCCTTCTGGAATTCGTTCTCGATCTCTTCCCGGATTTGGTCAGAAACCTGATGCCATTCAGGCAAACTTTCTAGATGCTGTTTGCCCTGCTCCAAAACTTCAAAAGCTTCACCGCAGGCATCATGCTTAGCCTGGAGAATCTGCTCGCTAATTTCTACCTGCAGCTGCCGAATTTTCTGAATATTTTGAGTATCAAAGCACCGCTCAATATTCAGGGCATCCCGAAGGCGCACCACCAGGTCCCCTGGTAGAGAGTCAAGATTAACGCTTTCAGTGTTAAGGAACTGGCTAGCTAGATTATAGTGCGAACGCTGCTGCCCCTTCATGAAACCACGAATAGGGGCAAGAACCGCCTCAACTGCGTCCAAAACTTCATCTAAAGCTGTTTCTTGCTCATAAAGACCGGCAGGAGCTGAAGAGTACTGGACTAGCACTCCGAGCTTGTCCTTGAGGGGTGCCAGCAAAGGAACAAAGGGGTATGAGGAAGCAGAGAGTTCCTCTACCTCTGCCAAGACAGCTTTGATTCTTTCTACAGCATATTCAGCAAGATTTTCCCCGCCTTCATATGTAGGCAGAGACTGAAGCGGTTCCAGATCATGCAAGAATTCCCGCAAGAAACGCACTTTTTGCTCTGAAATATTACGAGGAACACCCAGCCATAGCTGATCAAACCCGGTGCCCCGAGTCAGTGTCTCGGAAATCTGAGTTCGTTTCAGAATTCTGCTGTCTTTACTGACGGTGACCTTAGCGTCCATCACCAAAATAGCCAAAGCAGCACGTGATGAAAGGCTGTCCCAACCATAGGGCGCCTTTTCAAAGTGACTAATCAACCGTGCCACGTTAAGGGTCTCACCCAAATTATGGCGCCGGGTGACCTCCCCCAGCATGGTCTGAGCAGCAACAGCCATTGAACGTTCAGTATCAGCACCGTCAAGAGTTTCATCTGAACTCAAGATCGATCGAATCGTTGCTTCATTAATCCTGGAATCGCCCAGCTGACCCAGTTCAGAGTAAACCCGGCCAGTCAGTTTAGAGAAGGCTAATTCAACCCGAGACTTAGCAGATGCGGCAGAGATGCCTTCAAGTTCAGAACCATTGTCGATCAGGACAGCATCAAGAATAGCTCGTTCGATTCTGTTCCTAAACTGGCGCTCACGAACCTGATTAACCTGCACCTTCATGTTCAAGGCACGGGTTGAATCTTCAGAAGCAGCAGCCCCCTGCGTACGCTTTACGTACGTCTTAGTTTTAACGTAAAGCCGGATATCGCTCGCTAACCGCTCATCAGGTTTAAGAACTACACGTAACTCATTGATTCCCACGCTGTGGCTCCGCACAACATTAATCTGATCATAAAAATCGTAGAGCGGAGTCAAGAAGTTGATACTCAAATCATGCCCACGGCCTGCAAAAGTATCGTCCACTTTTAGCGTGTACTGGAAATCCCTATTTGTGGCTGCATCGCGAATTTTTGCACTAGATAGGATAGATGCGATGTGCTCTTTGTAGACTGCGCGTTCATCGGCAGGCTCGATATCAACGTTCTTTATTTTCTGTTCGATATCTTTTTCTGCATCGGTCAGATACTCAAATAGGTCACCAGTACGCTGGATGAAGCTGCGCTGCTCTAACTCCCTCAGAGCATGCTTAACCTTAGAGCGTAGGGCAGAAATATCAGCGCCAAAGCCAGAGTACATAAGCACCACAATATTGTGCTCCGAAGCCTTAAACTCATCAACATACTTAACTAAAAACAGTACTTTGAGCACCTGAGCAGCAAAGGCATCTAACTCCTGCTCTGCTGCACTAATCTGTCGAACGATGGAAGATTGAAGAGCATTCTTAATGCCTTCAAACATCCGGTCAAAACTTACCGTAGCGCCAGTTGATTCCCCAGCAATCTGCTTAGCGACGTCCTGTACCACTCCCAACATAGAACGCTCACCCACAGATGAGTAACGCCCCTCAAAAGCATTCTGTTGTGAAAGGCCTTCAATCGCATTCTGGAACAGGCGGAACTGATAACCCACAAACGGGTAAATCGCCACAAAATGGTTTTGGTCCTTGTAGTTGCCATAAGAACGTGAACCATCGTGGAAATCAAAGAGCGTCTTCAGGTTCTGCTGCTGCTCGGAATACAAAGCACTTACCTCAGCGGCACCCTCTTCATTCTTACGCAGAAGGCGCTTACTAATGACTTCCTCAACGTCCTGGCTAGAGAGCTTCAAACGAGCCTTGAACCTAGCTTGAATCTTAGAAAAGTCGTTAGCCTGCTGCTTGGTCTGATCCCCCAGAACAGAATCCATACTTTCCTGAGAGGTCACAAAGACCCAAGACCTGCCGCCACACACCGTCATCAAGGTTTCGGCGACAGTCTGAAGTTTCAGCATCAGCTTTACATTGTTTGCAATGAACTGCCCAACCTCATCAGCAAAAAAATTTATTCGATACTGTGGGTCATCTTGCCGGTCAATCCACTGCTTGACATTCTGCGCGAAATCCTCAGCAGTAACGCTATAACTATCGTTGTACTGGCTCAGGATTTGTACAGGATTAGACTCAGAAATACCTTTCAGACGCGCATAGGCCACAGCAGCATTATGCTCCTCCAAAAAGCTCAAACCGCGCCCTTCTTCCCAGGGCAAACCAGCCACATCAGCATAGATAGCTTTGAACTTTTCTAGCTCACCACGGGAATCCAAATCACGTTCAAACTGAGCAACGTGTGGCATCCGCCCAAAGTAACCACAAGCCTCATCAAAAACCCTCACGAATACAGCCAACAATGAGTCATCATTCTTAACCGTTGCAGCGCTGGCCTTCTGGTCAATATTGAACAAAATGCTCATCGCCGGAATCTGGGACGACCTGCTAATTGCGCCCTCAAGCATCAGTTCATCTGCTTCACGAGCTTTCTGGCAAAACGCTTCTACAGCAACAGCACGATCAAAATCATGTTGAGGAACAGTCCCCAACAGATGTGCCAGCATCTTCAGCAAATGCGATTTACCTGACCCGAAGAAGCCCGAGATCCATACGCCGTTACTACCGTCATTATTGTTGTATCTATCTAACAGCTGATCGACAGCACGGGCTGCCTCAGCAGTTAGCACATACTCGTCAACTTCAATACCCAGCTGCTTGGTGTCATCGGCTTTGATGACACCTTCAATCGAGCGCTGGATGTCCTTTGCAAAAAGATCATTAATCTGCATTACAGACCGCCCCTCACCATTTCCTCAATATTCTTAGCCCGGTAGTAGCTATCACTCACCGAGATATCCAAAACCTTCAGTTCAAAACCCCTCGCAGCATTCTTCGTGTACTCTCCCGGGAACCACAAAACCAGGGGTACAGGTGGCATATGAATCTGCAGGGCCTCTAATAAGGCATGAGTACGAAGGAAGGGGAAAACCGCACCAATACCATGAACAATGACCAGTTCCTGGCCCTGAGACTCAGTTGCAATCCTCGGTGCAATCACGGTTTCAACATCAAGCATGCTCTGGAGACCAACGCGGAACCGAGACTTAGGCTTCTGCGCGGGCTCAGCATTAAGCACAGGTTGCAGCAGATGCTTTTCTTCCAAAATTTGAACACAGAGTCTAAATAAATCAATGGTGATGAGGTTGACGCCTTGCTGTTTCAGCTGGCTACTCACCACCTTCAAAGATTTTTCAGCAGATAAAGCCTCTTTAGGGTTAAAGGGATAGATAAAGAAAGGAACCTCATTGTTCAACCCCCTCATCTGTAAAAAATTATCGCTACCCAGTAGCGCAACAAGTTCCTGATCAGTAGCCACCGTGACTCCCACTTTCATATGCTGGCAAAAAACGAACTGTAGAACCAGGCACATCGCCATCAAACATCTGAATGAATTCGTCAGACGGGAAAGCCATAGAAATCATGCCGAACTCATTGATTAGACCCGCCCCCTCGAGCATCCTAAAGACAACAGACCGCAACTTCTTCTGGGTTAGCTCAGTAACCTCTTCCAGCTCTTCGTGCCAGAAGACCTTCTGAGCAACAAAAACATCGTAGTCATCGAAAGAAAGTGAATAATCCTGCTCAAGGAACTTCTGATGAAGCACTTCCTCAGCAAAATCACCAATAAAGGCATAGCGACGGCAGATTGCTGTCCAAACAGCTAGTTTCTGATCTGTGGCTGAGGCATCTAGTAAAAAGTTGAGCTGCTCTGCATTAAGCACTTTAAGTCTTCCAATGACCTCAGCTGTGTACCTCTTCAGGCTCGACTCAGCAGTAGCCTGAATCGAGTTATTGTGAAGTACAAAGGATCGGGTGGCATCCCAATCTAATAAGTCGCTGTAGACACGGGCCACCGCCAAAGATTCATTGAGCATCAGAGCCCCTGCACTAAAAGACAACAAGTACCTACCAGAGCTGCTATCCACTAAAACCTCCTTGGCGCACGGAACCGAACCAGCTACTCTCATCTTAAGGTAGGAATGCAAAACTGTGCTCATCCCTCCCCTAGCGTAATAAAAGCAAAGGACGCCGCCCGGCAGGCTCCCCACACAGGGTGAGGAAGGCACCGGGCGGCGTCCTTATTAAAACTAGCTCAAAAAAGCTAAGGCTTAGTTCTCGTCAGCTTCTGCTTCAGCAGCTGAGTCGTAGTGGGATTCCTGGAAGCGAACCTTAGCTTCTTCAACCAGCTTCTCAGCGAATTCGCGGTCTTCCCAGCCTTCGCCCTTAACCCACTTGCCGGGCTCCAGGTCCTTGTAGCGCTCAAAGAAGTGCTTGATTTCATTCTTGAGCTGCTCGAACACATCGTCAATGTTCTGGATGTGATCGTAGCGCTTGTCGGTAGGAACGCAGAGAACCTTGTCATCGCCGCCGGCTTCATCGGTCATGCGGAAGACACCGATGGGGCGTGACTCTACGAGCACACCGGGAACAACGTCAACATCAAGGATGACCATGGCGTCCAGGGGGTCGCCGTCTTCGCCCAGGGTGTCCTCGAAGTAGCCGTAAGCGGTGGGGTACTGCATGGAGGTGAAGAGAACACGGTCCAGGCGCAGGCGGCCGGTTTCGTGGTCGATTTCGTACTTGACGCGTGAGCCGCGGTTGATTTCGATGGTGACGTCGAGCTCCAAGAGGAACCTCCTAGGTTGAAGTATGTGCGCGAGTGCACGAGTATATCGGGTCTAGTCTAGCGGACAAGGCAAGGCTATGCCGCTCTGGCGGGTTATTGTGGTGGTAGTCGTTTTTGGAGGTTGGCGTGTCTGAGTCTGTTACTACCCGCAAAAAAACTGTGGGCTGGTGGGCTGCCACCGCCCTGCTGGCCTCAGGTTGCATTGGTGCGGGCACCTGGGCTATACCTACCTGGTCTGAAACGCAGCGCTTTGAAGCAGCAGCCGTTGCACCGGCATCCTCAGCGCAGGTTCAGCAGGTAGAGAGGGCAGGCGAAGGCACCCCGGTGGATGCCGCTATACTCACCGCAGACGCCAACGCTGTGCTTGACTCGCTAGGTCAGGGCACAGCTTCCGCTCAAGTAGTGGACGCAGCAACCGGGCAGGTGCTCTACAGCCGCGACGCCAGTACCGGCCGCGTGCCAGCATCCAACATGAAAATGCTGGTGGACTACGCCCTGCTGGCCACCGCACCGCAGGCTCGTTTTGAAACCTCCGTGGAGCTGGCTGACTCCCAAACCCTCACTCTGGTAGCAGGCGGAGATACTCTACTGGTGCCCGGCGAATCTGACCCCGATGCGGTGATGGGGCATGCCGGTATCACCACCCTGGCGCAGAAAACTGTGGATGCTCTCAAGAGCCAGGGCATCACCGGCGAATTAGCCGTCAATCTGGACACCTCTATTTTTGCCGGGCCTGCCCTCAACTCGGACTGGGCGCAGGAGGATATTGAATCGGGCTTCATGACAGAGGTAACCCCCTTAGCTTTCTTCTCACACTACTCCCCTGATGGCAGCGGAAGTGAGGCTAGCACCAGCCGCCCCCAGGACGCTCCGGGGCAGGTTCACCAGCAGCTGGTGAGCACCCTTAACCGGGTAGGTAAAGACGCCGGACTAAGCTTCACCACAGGGGCAGAGGGCCCCAGCGGTGAGGGTGCCACCGAGCTGGCTGCCGTGGAATCTGCCACTGTCGCCCAGCAGAGCGCGTTGATGATGCAGCAGTCCGATAATTCCCTAGCAGAGGTGCTGGGGCGTAACCTATCGGTTGCGCGGGGTGGGGATGGTTCCCTGAGTGATGCTCTTGCCCAGATCCGCGCCGTCCTGAGCGAGCAGGGTCTGCCCACTGACTACCAGCAGACCGATATCAGCGGACTGTCTCTCAACAATAAGGTCAGCAACGAGCTGCTCACCGATCTGGCACAACGAGCCGTCACCGGCACGGACTCAGAACGTCTGTCCCTAGCTGGCCTGCCGGTGGCTGGCTACAGCGGCACCCTCGGGCTGTCCACACGGTTTAACAGCCCAGAAGAAGTAGAAGCTCGTGGTCTGGTACGCGCTAAAACCGGCACCCTCAACAGCGTGCTATCGCTGACCGGCTACACCGTCACTGACGGCGGGCGAGTGCTCATCTTCTCGGTCGTCATGAATGATTTAGAGGACGCCGAAGCCGCCAAAAATGTCATTGACCGCTTTTCAGCAACCCTCACCAACCGCTAGAAAAACAAAAGCCCCCCGCCTCATCTGTCTACGAATGAGGTGCGGGGCCTTGCAGTTGAGGCTGCTAGTTCACCCAAACACCGCGATTGGCGCTCCAGTTAATGGTGACGCCCTTGGAGAAGCTGACGCGGACTACCCCGTCGCTCCCCATAGTTTCGTCTGTGGTGGGGAAACCCAGGGCAGGAGGGCCGCCCAGAGAGTACCAGCGGGCAGAAATAGCGCCGCTTTCATTGATAACTCGGGCACCGGTTGAAGGGGTCCAGTAGACGGAGTTGATGCGTCCACCTTTCACAAAATCCTGGCGCACGCTACCCCAGAAACTATATTCAGAGTTCATGGGATAGCCCCAACCGTGCTCAAAGCCAGCACCGGCAAAACGACGACCAATAGTACCTGACCAGTAGATAGTATGGGCTCCTTGCTGAGGAGTCCAGTAGATTGTACGACTATTGGAGAAGTTCTGGATAGCGCCGCCATTGATAGAACCAAATTCGTTACCTGTGGGCTGCCCGAAGAAGTTAGCGCCACCACGAGCATAGTAGTGGTTGCCAATTGCACCGGTCAGGGCGAAAGCAGGTACCTCTTTAGACCCATCAGACTGGGTGCCTAAATCGGCGGTGATGTTTGAAACGTAATCGTTGGGGCCGCGTCCAGCCTGGTACTCGTAAATACCAACGTTGCCCAGTACGCGCCAGGGCAAAGAAGTGCCGTGACCGTAGGCAAGACCAATGCCCATAACGTTTGCCTGGGGCGCCAGCACGGCGGCGCGGTGGGCGGGTGAGCCCTTCCAGAAGTTAATCAGCACATTCAGGTCATCGTTATAAGAGAGAGCGATGACTTCGCGCACGAAGCTGTACCCCTGAACCGAGGGGTTATAAATAAATTCGGTTCCGTGGGAGAAGTAACCGGCTCGCACCTGACGTTCAGCCTCTGCCTGCATCACGGTAGCTACAGTGGCGGAGTGACGCACTGCCCTGAGACCGTTCTGCGCCCTAAAAACGTTGATGAGGTCAAGTAGCCTCTGCTGGTCCGTTGCACGCTGAGTAGCTGAAACGCTGCGCAGATCAGAGGATGCTGCGATAGCGGCGGTAGCGGTGCCAGCTACTGCTAGGCCAGAAAGGGTAAGTGCAGCGACCTGACGTCGAGTAGGCCGCGCAGCTTCAAGAAGATTGTTCACGATGACTCCGATTCGTTGCACCCTAAGGGTGCGATGTGGTGTGTGTGTGTGTGCAATGTGAAATAGCTGAAGATAACTTTATAGAATCGTGACCTAATTTTTTATTATTTCGTTACACATTTATCGTGAAAATATAGTTTTGGAGGCAAATTCATACATCACAAAGCGTAGCGGTCATCAATGTATACCTAAGATACGGCTTGTTTTAATTTGAAATCAGCATCACCGGAGGGTGGTATCGAATTTCCCTTTTTCACCGGCGTGGCGAGGTTAAAACATAGAACCTGTCATGAAAAATTCGACAAGGAATCGGCAAAACGTTGGCAGAAAGTAGTTAACCTTCTATTAAGAATAGAAAGTAATCGAACATACTTTCGTATTATTTTCTAATAAGAATATACCGTGTAAGACAGCTCATAACTGGCCCCTGATGTCTTTATATGCTGACCGAACAATGGCTCCCCGGATCTTTTTACCGACCAACCTACGCCTCTACGGGCGGCCCTAAAGTGTCAGCCCCTCTTGCTAGCCTTAGAGAAACATATTAAGGAGCACCCATGTTCTTTACCGCATCAGAACCTTCAGACACCGCTGGTGATGCACCCCTGCGTCCGGTTTTTTCTGCCTCTGATCTGGTGAAGTCTGCTCAGTGTGAGTTCTCTGTTTTGCACACCGCCGACCAAAAGCTGGGGCGGGTGCCCCGTGATGAACAGGTGGTCAACGACAGCAGGGCTCGCGCAGCTGCTCTGGGTGAAGCTCACGAAGCCAGGGTTCTTGCCGATTTAGTCTCTACCTATGGCATGTGGGATGGCGAGCGGGGTGTCTACGAGGTGGAGCCGGCAGCTACCTATACCCCTGAGGCTCTCAAAGGGAAACACGAAGAATCTCTTAGAGCTCTCAGAGCCGGCGCAGATGTAGTCTTTCAAGCTTCCTTTTTTGACGGTGAGTTTCACGGTCGCGCAGACTTTCTGGTCAAGCAAGCAAATGGTACGTACCGGGTAGTTGATTCCAAACTGGCACGTACCGCCCGCGTCACTGCCCTTTTACAGCTGGCTGCCTACGCTGATCAACTATCCCAGGCTGGTATTGAGGTAGACCGTCAAGCTTCGCTCATTTTGGGCAATGGAGTTGAATCCCTTCACAAGCTAGATACCATTACCCCTGTTTTTGAAGAGAAACGGGAGCGTTTGAGGGTGTTGCTGAGCCTCCACTGCCAGCGTGGGCGCGAGCCGGTGCAGTGGCATTCAGACCCTGACTACGGCAAAATCAGCCGCTGCGGCGTCTGTGATGAGTGCCTGCTACAGGTGCAGGAGCACAGCGATATTATGCTCACCCAGGGTATGACGGCGCGCTCCCGCAATCTCTTGATAGAGCGGCACGGGGTGCACCGTATAGAGGAACTGGCGCAGTTGGCAGGTCAGCCTGGTTTGAGCGGTGCCACCCGTAAATTTGCTGAGCAAGCGGCTTTGCAAACGGGGCTAGCGCAACCGGATGCTTCGGTCGCCTTTGAGAGCGGAGGCCAGCAGCAGAGCGTGAGCTATAAGCTGCTCCCCAAGCATTCATTGGGGCAGCTGCCGCGGGCTAGTTCTGAAGATATTTTTCTCAGCCTGAGGGGTGATGGTCTCTGGCGCGATGAGAGCCGCCCCAATGGGCAGCACTCCTGGGGGCTGAGCTACTTGCTGGGCCTAACCTCCTATTCGGAGCCGGGCCAGGCACCCAGCTTCACCCCGGTCTGGGCACACAGCCGGTCAGAGGAAAAACAGCTTCTTCTCTCCTTCCTCAATGCCGTGCATCAGAGGCGTACAGGCTACCCCGGCTTGCACATCTATCACTTCGGTGCGCAGACCAAGAACGCGCTACGTCAGCTAGCGGCCCAGCACAGCCTGGGCGAGGACTATATCGCAGAGCTACTGCGGCATAACATTCTGGTAGATCTGTCAGAAGTGCTGCGTCGGTCCTTAAGGGTCTCTGCGGGCACAGCTTCTCTGGCGGGTATAGAACCCCTGTACATGCAGGGGCAGAGCCGAGCTTTTGAGATTCCGGAAGGAGCCTACGCAGATTTGGGTACTGCCCGTGCCGCCGGTGATAGCCAGCGAGTTGCGGCTATTACCTCTGCTGTGGAGACCGATGTGCAGTTTGACGGAGTTTCTCTGCTGGGCTTGCGCAACTGGCTTCTGGAGTTAGCAGGGCGTGACGCCCGGGACGAGACCAGGGAGCCCACTCCCCTGGTTGATGTCAGCGAGCTTCTAGTGCAGTCCGGTAAGGACGAGCAGGAAACTCAGGTAGAGCGCACCCTGCAGCGCTTCGTGGCGGGCGTTGATATGGCTGATGCCCTTACTCGCCAGAAGGAAGCGGTGGCTATGGTTGCTTCTGCTACCGGCTACCATCGCCGGGAGCGCCGCCAGTTTTGGTGGGACCATTTTGACCGGTTGACCGCTCCGGTAGATGACTGGGAAGAGACCCGGGACGTCCTCATTTTTGAGCGAATTGGTGTGCAGGAGGACTGGCACAAGCCTGCCGGTGCCCGCAGTCTCTCGCGGATTCTAGCCGGCACTGCGCGCCTGGCACCGGGATCTTCGCTCAAGGTGGGCGATAAGAATCTTTTTGCCATGTACGCCCGCCCCCTGCCCGAGTTTTTGCAGCAACAAACCCACCAGCAGGCACTGGAATACGCGGCGCTACACGAGGGCGTCCTGCCAGCACCGGCTGAGCGGGCAGGTGCCTTCAACAGCGAGATACTCGATGTAGAAGAGGTCGAAGGTAATGACGTCCTAGTACGGATTAGGGTGCGCGAGAGTCTCAAGGGTTTGGGGGAGGGGCAACCTGAACTTTACCGGGCACTGCCCCTGGCAGTGACCCCCTCCACCCCTATCCCCACAAAAGCTCAGGAAGATTCTCTCTTGGAGCTGGCGAGCGCCACCGCGCAATCCCTACCTCACTTACCGCAAACTGCCGGAACCGACCTGCTTCTGCGAGCGTTCCCGCGGCTGAAAACCGGCGGTCAGCTGCCGCGTCCGGCTGATTTCGCACAGACTCACGGAAGTATGGCAACGGTTCAGGCGATCTACTCGGCGGTGGCTGAGCTTGACCGTTCTTTCGTAGCGGTTCAGGGCCCTCCCGGTTCTGGCAAGACCTTTGTGGGCTCCCACGTGATCGGACGGCTAGTAGCTGAGGGCTGGAAGGTGGGCATTGTTGCCCAGAGCCACGCGGTGGTGGAGAACATGCTGTTAGGTTGCATCAAGAATAGCGGGGTTGACCCCGAACAGGTAGCTAAAGGTCTGGGGAAGAGCCAGACCCCGGACTTCCCCTGGCAGGAAGTGCGCAATCCTGAAGTTCAGCGCTTCATGGATGGCGCGGGCGGGCGAATTTTTGGGGGCACTGCCTGGGATTTCGCGTCCGACCGCAAGTTCCGCGCAGAGTCGCTAGATTTGCTGGTGATCGATGAGGCGGGCCAGTATTCCCTGGCCAATACACTTGCGGTAGCCCGGTCAGCTAAGAACCTCTTGTTCTTGGGTGACCCTGCCCAGCTACCCCAGGTTACCCAAGGTATCCATCCCTACCCGGTAGACGAGTCAGCATTGGGCTGGCTCTCTGACGGGCGTACGGTGCTCCCCGAGACGTTTGGATACTTTTTGGATGTTAGCTGGCGCATGCATCCGGCGCTCTGCGCCCCCGTTTCCGCGCTGTCCTACGAGGGCAAGCTCAGCTCGGCGCCGGCCGGGGCTGAGCGTCTTCTAGAGACCTGGCAACCTGGGGTCTATGTGAGCGAAGTGGAGCACAGCGGCAACGGCACCTTCTCCGCCGAGGAAGCAGCCGAGGTGGTACGCCTGGCCCGCAGTTTCTTGGGGCATCAGTGGACGCCCTCCCTGCATGACCCCGAGAGCACCAGACCCCTGGAGCCTGAGGACATCATTGTGGTGGCAGCCTACAATGCCCAGGTTGAGACTATTCGCGAAGCCCTCTTAGAGGCGGGCCTAGCTGATGAGGACGGCGGAGTGCGAGTGGGCACGGTCGATAAGTTCCAGGGCCAGGAGGCGCCGGTGGTGTTGGTTTCTATGGCGGCCTCCAGCGCCGGGGACTCCCCGCGTGGCACTGACTTTCTACTGTCGTCCAACCGACTGAATGTTGCCCTTTCGCGCGGCATGTGGGCTGCGGTGGTCATTAAGTCAGCTAGCTTCACCCATTTTCTGCCCGTCTCGCCGGAGGCGCTGGCGCTTCTGGGTGGCTTCATTAAACTCACCCGTTCGGCACTGCCTCTATCGAGCGGTGCGGCGCTACCCAAGCGCCCTGCAAGAGAGCATAATTAGACCGGTACGTTACAAGGAGAGAGCATGGCACTAACCCCCACCCATCGATCACGATCACCCTACATTTTTCATTTTGATGGGCAGACCGTGGCGCTTGGTGAGCCTGACTTTTTGCGGCGTATCAACGACCGGCTCACCGAGCAGAGCTACACCACCCGGCCTACTTTCTGGGACCAGGCCTACCTAGCCGACCTGTCAATGCAGAACCCCGAAAATTTTAGCCCCGGGTTAGAACAGTTCGGTGCCCCCAGTGACCCTGACCTGCTCAACAGCGTGGGGGTGAGCTGTTCTCAAGAAGAATTCTGGTCTGCCATGTATGCCCGCAGCTTCGCGTCCACCCCCTGGTCAAAGGGCGAAGAAACGCTCTACATGCCGCAGCTACCCAGCTGGTTAGAAAAAGCCCGCGCCTGGGTCTTTGACCCGATTGCTCCTTCGGAAGGCGCTATCGATGCAGCCGGCTGGGTGCGGGTGCGTGGGCGGAACGGCGGCGGTCAGCCGATAGGGCTCTTTCAGCTGACCAGCCCTGACTCCTTTTGGGTCTTTGGGTCTGATGTTGATTTGGCAGGTGTAGCGGATCTTTGCCGTTCCCTCGCCAAACTACGCACCGGTTTTGACCAGATAAGTGTCTACCTGGGCTACGATTTGTCCTGCAGCAGCATCGCTTTACCCCTTGAATGCCGCCAACCCCTGGAAGAAGAGCTCTTCCTGTTGGGCGTTGATACTGAGACCCTTTTCTGGGATGAGGGGTAGCTACCCGCACATAGACCGGGTGAGTAGGGCATACTGGAAACCGTGTTTGTTCTAACCTTTATCGCCCGATTAGCTAGCTCCGATGTGTCCGCGCTCGCTCAGCGCTTGGAGCAGCTAGAGCCCACCGTAGGTTTTGCACAGACCTACCATGATGAACTACAGGGCGCTTTCGACACCGCACAGGACGCCCTGGCGGCCGCCCTTCTGGGTGCTCGTCACGGCGAATTTTGGGTGGGTATCGGCGTCGGCTCCCTCACCCTACCCCGTTTTGCTGCCGCTCTGGGGGCGGTAGCAACCACTGACTGTGAAGGTGCTGCCCTCAACGCTTCACGCGCCGCAGTAGAGCTGGCGCAGACCGGTGCACCTCCACGCGGTATCTGCCTGAACACCCGGGACCGCGATAAGGCTGAGCAAGTCACCGGGCTGCTTCGCCTGCTCTACCGAGTGACTGCCGCCCGCACCGACGCCGAGTGGCGCGTCCTTGATCTGCTCATCCCGGGGGTGCGCGGTCAGCAAAAAGCCGTGGCACAGGCTCTGGGTATTACCTCGCAGGCAGTCAGTAAGACGCTGGTGCGCTCCCTCTGGCACGAAGAACTAGCCACCCGCCCCCTGCTGGAACATCTCATGGAGCAGTTGGACGCCGCCTAACCAACCGGCCTGTAGCTGCTTCCGCTAGGCAAGCAGTAGCGAAATCACCAGGATGACGGGCACCGCCCCGATGGTGGAGAGCAGCACGATGTCACGGGAAAGACCGACCGCCACGTTATAGCGCACCGCGAAGTTATACATGTTCTGTGCACTAGGTAGCGCCGCTAACACGGTGGTTGCGAAGACCTCCTGCGCATCAAGCCCGAAAACAAACTGGGCCAAGAGGTAGGCGAGCAGGGGCATCAGTACGTTCTTGAAGCTGGCGGCCAGAACAGTTTCAAGCTTTTGCCCGGGGGTATCGAGCAGACGCGAACCGCGCAGGGACATGCCAAAAGCGGCAAGAATAAGGGGTACGCCAGCACCACCTAGAATTTGCAGGGGTTCAAGCACGATATCCGGCGGGGTAAGCCCAGCGACATTGACTAGCAAACCGAGCGCTGACCCAATAATCAGCGGATTCTTGACCGGCTGGCTCATCACCGTGGTGAGCGAGGGGCGGCGACCGGTTGAAACCGTATCGAGGATCGTCAACACGATTGGCGCGGCAATCAGAAGCTGAAAGAGCAAGATGGGTGCAACTTGCGCGGCGTCCCCCACGATATAAGTAGCTACCGGCAGGCCCATATTATTAGCATTAATGTAGCCCGAGGAGGCAGCGCCCACCGTAACTCTCCCGGCACTTTTCTTCAGCAAAAACCGCGCAATCAGCGCGTAGAGTAGGGCCACGACGCTGAAGCTGAGCACAGCAATGGGTAGCCGGGCAGAGAAAATAACGCGCAGATCAGCATGCGCCATGGTGACGAACATGAGCGGCGGCAGGGCAACAAAGAAGGCAAACTTATTGAGTGCTAGGCCCGAGTTGGGGGGAAGGATATCCAGGCGGGCTACCAGGTAGCCAACCCCGACTACCACGGCAATAATCGTGAAACCCTCTAAAACTCCAACCACGCGGCGCCCTCCTTGCTCTGCCTCTCTAGGCTAGCAAGGTGAGCGGTAGCCAGGTGTAAGAGTGACCCTTTATGACGGCTCTGGCTCTTTAGGTTTTGAGGGTGCAGGTGTTGGAGCGGTTATCTGCCACCAGACGGTAGGCCCGTTCAGCGACGGGGCGGATGAGGGGCTGGGTGAGCAGGACGCCGGCAGCCCGCACGGGAACATAGCGGCTGGTGCGCAGGGCTAGGCCAATAGCGAGCGCACCGTAGGCTACCTGCCCCTGCTCCGTGCGGAAGGGGATCTGCCGAGCGAAGCGCTCTAGTTGCACCCCGGCGTTCAGCAGGGTTTCTGCTTCGCCGGGAACGACGCACGCGGTGAGCCCGGCGTGCGCCAGTATCTTGGCGGCACGCTGGCAGATCCCGCAGTCGGGGTCATAGAACAAGGTTCCGGTCTCGGTCATGAGGCTCTACTTTCCCCAGGCCCTAGCGCCTATCACCCAACGTGCGAGCCGTAGATAACCTATGATGATGGGAAAACTCAGAACTCCTGCCCCGAGGGTCGTCCAGCCTACAGTCATTCTGGTCATGCCCAGCTCTCTACGGATACGGGAAATATAGTTGAGAGAGCTAAAGAGCATGACCGGTGCAGTAGCCAGCCCGGGGTTATAACGTTTCTCTCTCAATGCCCGCCCCACATGCGCTAGAGCATTCACCGCCAGTGCCCCTGCAGCCCCCACCTGGGCTATTCCTACAGCGCGGTTGCGGAACGGAGCGCACAGGATGCCGGCAGCCGTTACGGTAATCAGCCCAGTGCCTACTGCCATATTCCGGGGAGCATAGTCTTCTGGCATTAACCCCACTCTGGCAAGTAACTGCGGCGAGACCGGCAGGTGGTCTTGCATATAACCTATTTCCTCAGCATTGTGCACGCTGAAAATCCCTACCAGGGCTGGTGCTGAAGATAGGATTCTTATTTTCATCTTTTGGTACATCCCATCACTCAGTAAGGTCAGCGAGTAAGGGCATCTAGAGCAGTTCGCGCAGAATCGGCACGAGGCCGTCTTCATAGACGCTGCCGGTGACGTCGGTGGCAAGTGCAGCAATTTCAGCTGGCGCTTGGCCCATAGCGACGCCACGGGCAGCCCAGTGTATCATTTCTTTGTCGTTGTAGCCATCGCCCACCGCAACGGTGTGGCGGGGATCAACGCTCAAGCGGCGGCGAATCTGCTCGAGGGCTGATGCCTTTGAAACACCGTGAGCGGCGATATCAAGCCAGGCGCTCCAGCCCACCGCGTAGTTAACGCCGTGCAGACCCACATCGTAGATAGCTCGCTTGAAGTCATCGGGGGTTTGGGTTGACGATGAGACCACCACACGAACCGCAGACTCCATAGCAGCCATCTCGGTGCGGGTTCTTTTCACGGTGTTGGCGCCAAAGGACCAGTCTTCAAAGTTGTCGGTGGCGTAGACGGTGCCGTCGGGGGCTTCAAGAGCCAGAGAGGCATCGGGCAAACGTTCTTTGATCATGGTGATGGCGTGGGAGGGGTCAAAGCAGACCCTGTCCAGGATGCGGTAGCCGTCCTGGACCGCGGGGTCAATTTCAAGGGTTACTCCGCCGTTGGAGCTCACCGCGTACCCTCTGGTCATGCCCACCATGTTCACGATGGGCAGGGTGGCGCCCATGGAACGTCCGGTGGAAATGACCACGTGGTGGCCAGCAGCCACTACAGCCTGGGCAGCTTCTTTGACGGCCTCGCTCATAACGCCGTCGTGGTTGACCAGGGTGCCGTCGATATCGATGGCCACCAGGTACTTGACCCCGTCTTCCTTCTGCCAGTTAGAGCGTCGGGGGGGGTTTACTTCTAGATCTTTCATTGCAGCAATCACGCCTTTCAGTCTTGCAACTGGCTCTAGCCTACACCTTGCGTTCAGACGAACAGGGGGTAAAAACTGTGGGACGGGCAGGGGTGAGGCGGCCTGCTCTAGACTGTTACCTATGCCCCTTGACCATCTTTCTGATAGCACCCAAAATTACCTCAAAATTATCTGGAGCATCACCGAGCATGCTGACGCCCCAGCCACCACCTCGGTGATTGCCGCGCGTGCCGGGTTGCGGCTATCGTCCGTATCGGATGCCGTGAAGCGGCTGGTAGCTGCCGGGTTGGTGGAGCACCAACCCTACGGAGCGATTGAGCTAACCCAAGAAGGCCAAGCAGCAGCCCTGCAGGTGATTCGCCGCCACCGCCTCATTGAAACCTTTCTGGTGAAAACCCTGGGCTACACCTGGGATCAGGTGCATGATGAAGCTGAGGTGCTAGAACATGCTGTCTCTGATCTGATGGTTGAACGTATCGATGCGGTGCTGGGGCACCCCACCCGTGACCCCCATGGCGACCCTATTCCTTCGGTCTCGGGCGAGGTGGATAAACTGGCTGGCCTCACTCTAGAGCAGGCTTGCGAGGGCCATCAGCTGGTAGTTGAACGCATTTCGGACGCTGACCCCGCCCTGCTACGTTTTCTCGCTCAACAGGGGGTCGGCCCCGAGGCGAAATTGACCGTGCTCTCCCGGGACGCAGCAGGTCACATCACTCTGTCTACTAGGGGCGAAGCCACCTTTGCGCTCTCCCCTCAGGGCGCTGCTGCTGTCTTTGTGACAACGGCTACTTCCTAACTTTTCTGCGCGGGCGCAGCAGGCCGTGTTGCGGGGCAAAGAGATAGGCACAGATGAAAATAGCACCCAGCGCCAGTACCACGGCACCACCGGCTGAAACATCGAGGTGGAAGCTGGCGTAGAGCCCTCCCAGAGAACCCAGCACCGAAACACAGGCAGAGATGGCTAACATGGGTGCGAAACGGTCAGTCAGCAGGCGGGCAGTCGACCCAGGAATAACCAACAGTGCGACCACTAGCACCACTCCCACGATTTGCAGGGCCAGCACCGAGGTCAACGCCAGACAGACCAGCAACAGACCAGCCAAAAAACGGGGGCGTAGGCCGATGGCGTGGGCATAGCCGGGGTCAAAGGCGTAGAGGGTTAAGTCGCGTTGCTTAAAGAGTAGGGCGGCCGTCACCAGAACACCCAGGGTAGCAAGCTGGAGCACATCAGCCCAGGCAACCCCCAGCACATTACCGAAGAGGATGCTATGCAGGTCAGTTTGGGAGGGAGTCACCGAGATGAGCACCAGTCCCAGCGCGAACATGACGGTAAAAACAATGCCGATGGCGGCGTCCTCACGGATGCGCCCTTTAGAGCGCACCGCCCCTATCAGCCCCACCGCTACCAGCCCAGCGACGACTGCACCCACGGCGAAGGGCACCCCGGTCATGTAAGCGAGTACCACTCCGGGAAGCACTGCGTGGGAGATAGCGTCACCCATCAGGGACCAACCCATGAGCACCAACCAGCAAGAGAGTAGGGCGCAAACTAGGGCCGCTAGTACCGTGACGAGAAAACCGCGCTGCATAAAGCCGTAGGTCAGAGGGTCTATCAGAAGCTCATACACCGCTGCCTCCTAGGGGGTTCATACCAAAAGCGCGCACTAGGTTCTCGGGAGCCAGCACGGCACCCGGCTCCCCGCTGAGCAGCACCTCATTCCGCAACAGCACAGCGGTATCAGCTAATTCGGCTAAATTGGCTAGGTCATGGGTAGAAATCAGGACGCCCGCCCCAGCATCCCGAAGTTGGCGTAGCAAGCTCATCAGCATGGTTTCACTGCGTTTATCGACTCCGGCAAAGGGTTCATCCAACAGAAGCAGGCGAGCGCCCTGGGCCAAACCGCGGGCTACAAACGCACGTTTCCGCTGGCCACCAGACAGGTTGCCGATTTGCCGGTGGGCAAGGTCAAGAAGATCAACCCGTTCAAGTGCTTCATCAACCGCCGCCCGGTCTGCTGCCTTTAAACGTCGTGTGGGGCCCAAGCGCCCGTATCGCCCCATCGAAACCACATCCCGCACTGACACCGGGAAGGTGAAGTCGATGTCCTCACTCTGCGGCACATAACTCACCAGGCCCAGCTTGCGAGCCTGCGTGGGTGTTTGACCGTCAATGAGCACCTGCCCCTCAGCCGGGGTGACTCCCATAATCGCTTTAAAGAGAGTGGATTTACCGGACCCGTTCATGCCCACCAGCCCGCAGATTTCACCGGACTGGACGCTCAGTGAGGCACCCTTGAGGGCCTGCACCTCGCCGTAGTTCACGGTCAGACCCTGAGCGTCCAGCAAGGGCTCAGCTGGCTGGTCGCTGCTCTTGGTCACAGGAAACTTACTGGCCGAGCGCACGAGCAATCACCTCCGCATCATGGCGTATCAAATCCAAGTAGGTAGGCACATCCCCACCCTCCTGCGATAGGGAGTCAACATAGAGCTCACCGGCGTAGGTAGCACCAGATTCAGCGGCAACCTGCCGCATGGTATCTGCGGGCACGGTGGTCTCGCAGAAGACAGCAGGCACCTGTTGCTCCTTTACAAAGGTTGCCACATCGGCCACTCGGGCGGCTGAGGGGTTACCATCACTGTTCACTGCCCAGAGGTACTTCTCAGTGAGCCCCGCATCCGCTGCCAGGTAGGAGAAGGCGCCTTCGCAGGTCACTAAGGCGCGTTGATGCTGTGGCAGGTCACCCAGGTCAGTGATTAGCCGGTCATGTACAGCCTGTAGCTCCTGCTTGTAGGCGCTGGCATTCGCTGCGAAGTCAGCAGCGTGTTGGGGGTCAAGATCGGCCAAAGCAGCGGCAATATTATCCACATACATTTGGGCAGCTAGCGGGCTCATCCAGGCATGAGGGTTGGGCTTATCAGCTGAGTCGCCTTCCGCGATACCGATGGTCTGAACACCTTCAGAGACCGTCACGCTTTCCGCATCGGCGTCCTGCAAGAACTGCTCTAACCAGCCTTCCAGGTGCAAGCCATTGACGAGAATGAGGTCAGCATCTGCTGCCTTTCTCACGTCAGATGGCACCGGGTCATAGTCGTGAATTTCAACCCCTGGCTTGGTTAAAGACTGCACCTCTAGGTGTTCGCCTGCCACGTTTTGGGCGAGATCGGCCAGAACGGTGAAGGTAGCTAACACGGTGGGCTTGCCGCTATCGGCAGGTTCAGGGGCGGAGCAGGCAGTCACTAGCCCGGTAATCGCAACCAGGCAGGTTATGAGAAAAGTACGCACTGAAATGAGCGTTGACCACCAAGGCGTCATGGGCATTTTGTCCCTTCAGGGTTAGGCAGAGCTTTGCAGGGTGCGTCCTTGCGACCGCTTAGGTCTTCTTGCCTGTGTGCCTCCATCATAAGTTCGCCTCAACGAACTTTCAAATTTCGGGGCAGAAAATAGCGCGGCGCCCCTTCATGCGGTGATGAAAGGACGTCGCGCTACTACTATTCAGCTACCCTTTAGGATGCTACCGGGATGACCTCTAGGCCACCCATGTAGGGGCGAAGCGCCTCGGGGATTCGCACTGAGCCGTCTGCCTGCTGGTGGGTTTCCAGCAGTGCAACAATCCAGCGAGTGGTTGCCAGAGTGCCGTTGAGGGTGGCCACCGAGCGGGTGCCACCCTTCTTGGTCTTACCCTCAGCAGTTACGGTGTCAGCCTGGCGCTCACGTATATTCAGACGGCGTGCCTGATAGGTGGTGCAGTTGGAGGTCGAGGTCAGCTCGCGGAAAGCGCCCTGGGTAGGAACCCACGCTTCGCAGTCAAACTTACGGGCAGCGGATGAACCTAGGTCACCCGCGGCGGTATCGATGACGCGGTAGGACAGCTCGCACTTAGCCAGCATTTCCTCTTCCCAGGCCAGCATCTTGGCGTGCATCTCTTCTGCCTCTTCAACGGGGCAGTAGACAAACATTTCTGCTTTGTTGAACTGGTGCACGCGGATGATGCCGCGGGTATCCTTACCGGCAGAGCCAGCTTCGCGGCGGTAGCAGGAGGACCAGCCCAGGTACTTCTTCGGGCCCTTTTCGAAGTCAATGATTTCATCGGCGTGGTAACCGGCGAGCGCCACCTCGGAGGTGCCCACCAGGTAGAGGTCATCGCGCTCTAGGCGGTAAATCTCATCGTCGTGCTCCACGTTGAAGCCGGTGCCGTTCATGGTTTCTGGGCGCACCAGGGTGGGGGTGGTCATCATGGTGAAACCGTTGGCGGTTGCCTGATCGAGGGCCATCCACATCAGAGCCTGCTCTAGGCGGGCTACATGGCCCTTGAGGAAGTAGAAGCGGGAGCCAGATACCTTAGCACCGCGCGCCATATCGATACCGTCCACCAGTTCACCGATTTCTAGGTGGTCGCGGGGTTCAAAGCCTTCGGCCTCAAAATTGCGGGGTTCACCTACGGTCTTGACGACGGTGTAGTCGTCTTCGCCGCCGGCGGGGATGCCGTCAACAATCAGGTTAGCCACCGAGCTGACCAGTTGTTCCTGGTTCTTCTGAGCTTCCTCGCTAGCTGCCTTAGCTTCTGAAACCTTCTGCGAAAGCTCTTTTACCTCAGCCAGTAGCGCCTGCTTTTCTTCTTTAGCAGCCTTACCAATCTTCTTTGAGAAGACGTTCTGCTCTGCACGCAGGGCCTCAAATTCAGAGATTTTCTGGCGGCGGGTAGTGTCAGCTTCCAGAATCTGGTCGATGAGAGTTTCGTCGGCGCCACGAGCACGCTGGGAGGCGCGGAAGACGTCGGGGTTTTCGCGGAGGAGGTTAATGTCGATCATGCCCTTAAATTTACCGCAGTTTTAGAGAGGTTCTAGTTTTAAACGGTGCGAGCACCATCAAGGAAACGCCTGTAGCGTACTACACACCACAAGTGGCATCTTTTCAGTATGCTGAACATATGGTTTCCCGTTCAACAATTCTTGTGGCTTCTGTAACTGGCGCTGGGGTGGCCGCCGCGGCGTCCGCTCTCTTGATGCGTCGGGCAAGACTCGCCCGCCCGGATCTCTTCCCGGTTTACCGCCCCCTGCACCGCATGATTGAACCGGGTGAACCGCGGCAGGTAGCGGTGATTTATAACCCGACTAAAACCCGGGCGGAGGCAGCGGTACGCATGATTACCGCCCAGCTGGGTTTCGCTAATTGGCCGCGTGCTTTTTTCTACGAGAGCACTCTTGAGGATCCCGGCACCGGTCTTGCTCAGCAGGCGGTCAAAGACGGCGCCGATATCGTGATTGCTGTGGGCGGTGACGGCACCGTACGCGCCGTGGCCAACGGGCTAGTTGGTACGGACGCTCGGCTGGGACTCGTCCCTCTGGGTACCGGCAATTTGCTAGCGCGCAACCTTGAACTTGATATTTCTGACCTCAGCGGCTGTATTAACGTGGCCCTGCACGGCACCAGCCAGGCTATTGACATGATTCACCTTGAGCTGACCGGTCACGGCAAGGAGCTTGACCCCATTGACTACCTGGTCATGGGCGGGGCCGGGTTTGATGCCCAAATTATGACCGACACCCGCGAGGATTTGAAGGCGAAAATCGGCTGGTTGGCCTACGTGGGCGCCAGCTTCAAACACGTCTTTACCCGCCGGCGTCCCGCACAGATTTCTGTGGACGGCGGCACCCCCTTTGCCCGAAAAATCCGCACCGTTCTGATTGCCAACTGCGGCAAGATTCAAGGCGGGCTTAATCTGGCGTCAGTTGCTGAAGCTTCAGACGGGCGTCTTGAGGTAATTGTTCTGACCCCGCGCAACGTGATCAGCTGGCTACGCCTGGCTGGGCAGTACATGACCCGCCGCCCCGACACCCGCTTCCCCGTCGTAGAGCACTTTGTGGGCACTAGCGTAACGGTGGACTTCCCGCACCAGCCCCTACCCGTTGAGGTGGATGGAGATGTGCTGGGCGAGGTTGACTCGATGACAGCCACAGTGGTGCCCGGCGCTATCAACATCAACGTCTACCCTGAAGAGCTTGAGATTCGCACGCTCTCTGATCTGGTCGAAGCGCGTGAAGATCTGGTTGAACATCAGGTGCGCTGGTGGCAGAGGCTACTGCGGCTCTAACAGCACCCATTGAACCTTAGATATTGTGCTTGAGGCCCTCAGGGCGGCCACCTACAAAGAGGGCCTCAACCCAATCGCGGGCGGCGTCAAAGGCATCCTCGCGGTGGAGGGTATCCACAGCGGTGACACGCTGATCAGCGCGGGGGTAAGAGCCCAAATACTGCACCCCCGGTGAGACCCGGTGGATGCCGCGCAGGGCGTCCCGCACACGAGCATCATGCAGGTGCCCATCAATATCGATGGAGAAAAAATAGGAGCCCAAGAACTCGCCGGTGGGGCGCGATTCAATGCGGGAGAGGTTGATCCCGCGAGTAGAGAACTGTTCGAGCAGGTCAAGCAAAGCGCCGGGGCGATCTTGCGGCAGCGGAATCACCAGGGTGGTTTTGTCAGCTCCTGTGGGAGCAGGCGCAGGTTTGTTGCGGGCAACCAGCACAAAGCGGGTGACCGCGTTCTTGTTATCACCGATATTGTGTGCCAGCACCTCAAGTTCAGGGTGCTGCTGAGCTACCGTAGGCGAGCAGACAGCTGCCTGGTAGCCGGGGTTTTCATGGAGCAACCCCAGTGCAGCAGCGGCTGTGGACGATCCCGGCACGTAATCCACGCCCGGTAGGTTAGCTGCCGTCCAGGCACGCACCTGCGCCCAGGCGTGGGTGTGGGTTGAAACGGTTCTAATATCTTCAAGGCTCACACCGGGGCGGGCTACCAACACGAAGGTGATGGGTACCAAAACCTCACGGATAATTCGTAGGTCAGCACCCCCTGCAGCGATAGCATCCAGGGTTGCAGTCACCCCTCCTTCCACCGAGTTCTCGATGGGCACCATGGCGGCGTCTGCGTCCCCGTTGCGTAGTCGCTCCAGCGCATCAGGGACGCTGGTAGCGGGCACACGGGCAGCATCCGGTGCGCCGGGTACGGTCAGCAGGGCTGCTTCGGTGAAGGTGCCGCTGGGGCCTAGGTAGGTGTAACGCATGGTTAACCAGTCTAGTGCGCCCCTTGGCCCTAACCTAGGGGGTGAGGGGCAGCGTCCGGCAGGTGAGAGGGACGGCGGCACTGTGCACCAAAAAAATTTTATCGCTGATAGGTGTTCTGGGCCTGCTGGTAGTAGGCCGTGGCAGGTTGCGCTGGCAAGGGTGATTGCTGGGAGGGGTGGCCTGACCGGTCACGTGAAGGTGTGAGGCAAAGTAGCAGCGGTATGAAGCCCAGCCACCAGAGTCCCAGGATAGGACCAATCCCCATCATGATAGTGACAGGGAGCATGAGGACATCCAGCAGAATCCCCACGAAGCAGAGCGCCCACCAGGGCGAGAAACCGGCATCGCGCAGGCGTCGCAGTTGAAGCCCGAGGCTCAGACTGATCCCAATGATGTAGCTCAGCATGAATGCCACCCACGCTAAGATAATGCCCGCCAGGCCCATCATGACTTCCCCAAAGCCGTGCATTTTGTCACCGGGTTGCCCTGTCTCTGGAGCTATCCACAGCATGAAGAGGAAGATGGCAGCGCATACCAAGGCGGTGGTAGCGGCCCAGAAGGCAAAGACCCACCAGTATTCGCTGCGCGACGCTTTGCCCTTGTAGAGAGTCATGTATGAAAAGAGGTTGCTCAGGGCGATGCGACCACCAACCCGAGGGCGGGGCAGACCATCAGTGGGGTGCTGGGAGACAAGCGGCGGCACCGTGTATGAACCGTTGACCGGGTGGTTTGCGGCTAGCTGGTGAGGGTTTGCAGTGGGAGATCCACCCGGTGTCATGTCGGTGGTAACCGGTGCTGACGGGAGGAGCGTAAGACCCATCAAAGCAAGAATAGGTACAACGGGGAGGAGCGTGCCGGTGGTCCAGAAACCCAGCCACTGCAGCAGTAGCCCCAGGGGCGCAGCCAGGAGTAGCCATGCCAGCTGGGGGCTGAACCCGATGTCGCGCAGGCGCCGGGCAGTCAGTGAAGCGAGGAGTGCGGGTAAAAGTACGTGCACCAGAATTTGGATGCCACAGTACATCAGAATAAGGCCAAGGCCAATGAGGCTGACGGTTTGACCGTGGTAGCGGTAGCCGGCGGTAAGACGGTCAAGGAAGAATTGAAGCACCAGAAGGGCTGGCAGACAGAGCAGCACTAAGGCGCCTACTCCCCAGGCTTCACTGGGTGATGCTCTGCCGCGGAAGGTTGTGAGGTAGGTGAAGAGGTTACCCCAGGCGTGAGCCAGACCCGCGGCGGGGCGCGGGTGTGGGTCTTGGGGGTGGTGGGTATCGCGCCGCGAGATACGTTTACGCACGGGTGCGACTTCTGGGGCTGACATGGTTTCTCCCTTGTTCGTTTCTGCTTGTAATAGCCATTGCTACCACTGGAAATATGACATGACAAGGGTGTTTATTAGGCTTTCCACTCAGAGCACCAGGGTGAGTGCATGAGGCGTTAGGTTACGGCACGGGTGGTGAAGATATCTCGAATTCTGCTCAGACACAGACATACAGTTGTACTTTTCAAAGATTCCTAGCCGGCAAATGAGAACTGAGTTTTAATTGAATAGTAGATGCTCCCCTAGAGAGGACCCCCATGGCTACAGATGAGACAAAGCGTCACCGTATAGTAAACAAACTTCAAGATTTAAAAGCAGATAACTTTAGCGAAGCCGAAGCAATTCTCGGATATGCAGAAGAGTTACGAAATCTAACTTTTGAAGATGTCCTCGCACTACAGCTATCTGAGGTTCTACCAAAAGCATCTCTCACAGACAGTAGCCGCAAGGGGGCGTTGGGGAACCTTCTTGAAGAACATTATTTCGGTTATACCATCAACTCTGACTCACAGCCCGACTTCCCCAATGCTGGCATGGAGCTCAAAGTTACACCGGTTGAATATGGCAATAATCGCAAGAAAGAGTGGGTTATTAAGGCCGGTGAACGGCTGGTTCTCACGATGATTCCCAACAACTGTGAGATTCCAGTTGAGTACGAAGGGTCATCTCTCGAGAAAAAAACTTCGGACATTCTTCTCATCAACTATTTGCGTGACCGTTCATTAAAAAATACTGAACAGATGATTAAGTTCGTCAACCGGTATCAAATTTCTGGAGAAGACCTAGAGATTATCAAGGCTGACTACGAAAAAATCACCAAGTTGGTTCAAGCAGGGCGTGCCCATGAGCTCAGTGAAGGAATGACAAATTACCTTGGGGCCTGCACCAAAGGTGCAACCGCAGAAAAGAGCCTACGAACCCAGTTCTACCCCATGGTTAATGAGGATGGATCACTAGAGTACATACCTGCGAAAAGTCGCGCCTTTTCACTCAAACAGTCTTTCATGACTTCGCTAGTCCAGCGGTTTGAGAAGGAACAAAAAGAAGCTGACCAACTGGTTAATAATCTTCGGGAGCTCAAAGAAAATTCTTTCGACGACGTAGTCCTACATCTACTCGCTCCTTTCGAAAAGCGCTACTCGACCGACCTCGGAGCTGAGATTGCTCCTGACCTAAACCCCAAGGCCAAAAATTTTCACAATGCTCTGACGTGGCGATTATTAGGTTCTAAGAAAAAACGGATTGAAGAATTCGATAAAGCAAATATCTCTGTCCGAGCTGTCAGGGTACAGAAGAATGGGAAGATTAAGGAAAAGTTGAAACTGAAAAACTTCCAGTTCTTTGATCTTCACGCCGAAACTAAGTGGGAGGAATCTGAGTGGTACTCCCTGCTTAGCGACAAACGCTATCTGTTCGTGGTCTACCAGGAAGACGAAAGAGGCTATTATCTACGCGGTGCATTCTTCTGGGCAGTCCCAACGCAGCTGATTGGGGGCGAAGAATTTGAAAATAGCGTGGGCACAGCCTACGAATACTGGCTACACACCAAGAACAAACTTAGGGAAGGAATCATCCTAAAACAAAAGGGAAATACGATAACCAATAACTTTCTAGGAGTTGCTGATAACCCTGTCTGCCATATACGCCCGGGAGCGGATGCACGAGCGTATCGTTTCACCGATGGCAGACCTGAGATAGGTAATGTTAAAAAAGACGCAAATCAGCTACCAGATGGGCAGTGGATGACCAAACAGGCATTTTGGCTCAACACTCAACTGATTGCGCAGGAAATCAAGCTCAACCTACCGTGATGCGTATTTAGATGAAGGATGAATTTCAATGTTCTGACCGGAAATAACCTCTCCACTAATAACTGAGTCATGGAGTAGCTATTCTTGGGAAGAAGCACAATAATTGGGCGTTCTTTCAAACCTTTGAAAGGTGGCTTCGAAGGGATGTCCTAAAATTCTTACTTTGAGGGTGAAGAACCGTCGCGAAACTGTCATTGTTTAGTTGCAGGCTCACCCCTCGGGGTTCCTTGCCAGGCTGAACCAATCTAGTTCAAGCTTCCTCATTGGCATTTTTTAACACCAATTCGCCCCAATCTCTGTAGGTTTCTGAAGTTATTCCGTAATCTTTCAACCGTTCCCTAGAGGCTGGCTTATTTATAAGTTCCCACCAGCCACCAAAAACACCAAACCCCTCACCACCGAGAACACCCGCCCATCACCCATGTCTCCATTGCTGCTACCGATAATCTCAAGAGTGAAAGTTGGCAACCCCTCCTAGTTTCCGTACTTCCAGTAACCAAGTGCTACCTTGAAGTTCCCTTGTGCACCATATTTTCACCAAAAAGACTTAGGTTTTTCATCGTAAAATCAGGACCATTTCTATCTTCTTCAGGTGCCGATTTTTCGGTGCCAGAAAGCCCAGGATAGTATCTAATACTTTTGTAAAAGAAGTGCTGCACATCAGCTTCTCCCTGCAAGTCTGGTGAAAACATGTTTGACCTAGAAGAGGTGGCCACATATAGCTCCCACCTAATAATATTTTTAGACAACATTAAGATAGTGCGCAATATCTCAACAGACACTACTTGATCAGAACATCAGTTCTGATCTATACTCTTATAAGTATTATCTACCGGCAGGGGGTTAGGCATGTCCGACGAGCCAATTCGCATCATTGAACTCTTCGCTGGCGTAGGCGGCTTCCGCTTGGGCTTCGAGGGCTATGATAAAGACGGGTTTACCCTGCCATCAGCAGGAAATTTCGAGACAGTCTGGACCAATCAGTGGGAACCTCCAGGAACACCCACTAAGCAATTCGCTGCTCGCTGCTACATTGCCCGCTTTGGTGAGGAGAACTTCCTCAATGAGGACATTAACAAAGCGCTAACCATGGCCGAGAATGGTGAAGTCACTATCCCTGATGCCGACATGCTTGTTGGCGGTTTTCCCTGCCAGGACTACTCTGTTTCTAAGCCCCTCTCTCAGTCTCATGGCATCGAGGGCAAAAAAGGTGTTCTCTGGTGGGATATCTATCGCGCTCTCGAAATGAAAAAGCCTCGATACGTTGTTCTTGAAAACGTCGACAGGCTACTTAAATCACCATCAACACAGCGGGGTCGTGACTTCGCCATTATACTCTCCTGCTTTTACGCTCTTGGGTACTCTGTTGAATGGCGGGTAATTAATGCAGCAGAGTACGGTCACCCTCAAAAACGAAAGCGTGTATACATCTACGCAGAGCTCACTGAAAGCACTTGGGATTTAGAAGATGTAAATAACCGCTCCGGCGTATTTGCTGAAGCTTTCCCTGTCACTGAGAATATTGAGCGCATCGATAGTTTCACCATTGGTATCGACCCTTACGAAGTAACCAATTCATTTGGTATCAGCCACAAAACATCACGTTTCCAAGACTCTGGAACTATGCAAGATGGCAAGGTTTATACTGCAAAACTTTATCCCTCCTATGACGGGCCCCGTCAGACTTTGGGCGATATCGTCCTTCCTGAGTCTGAAATTCCCGAGCAGTTCTTTATTGACTCCAGCAAAATTGAATCGTGGAAATATCTCAAGGACGGCAAGAAAGAAGAACGTATTAATAAAGCTAGCGGCTTCAAATACACCTACTCTGAAGGTAAGATGTCTTTCCCCGACCCGCTAGATAGACCTGCCCGCACCATCCTAACGGGCGAAGGCGGAGCAGGTGCCTCCAGATTTAAACACGTTGTGGAAACTGAGTCAGGGAGACTACGCCGCCTTGTCCCCGATGAACTTGACCAGATTCAAGGTTTTCCACGTGGCTGGACAGACACAGGTCTTACCGATGGACACCGTGCTTTCTGCATGGGTAATGCTCTGGTTGTAGGTATACCCAACGCTCTGGGCAAAGTTATCAACAAACGTCACTTTGGTCTGAGCTAATAGACTGCCGATACTGAAGTAAAGATAAGCGGGGCGGGGCAGACAATAAGTCTGCCCCGCTCAAGTTTTCTACAGCTAACATGAAGGCTTATACAGGCACCAGGTCTCGCGCGTGTTCCTCAAAATGCCTAGACAGCAGGGCTTTCTCCTTCTCACCAATTTCAGCCTGAAGAGGACTCCCGTGCAAGAGACTGTACTGGGTTGTCACCAAATCGCGGTGCAAAGAAATCCGCTGAGTATTGTCAACGCCCATCAGCCCCATATCGAAAAGCCTGTGCACATCCCTCCGAAGCAACAAACCGCCGTCCGCAACATGCTCACCCGTACTTGCGTAAGAATAGAGGTGTGCGGCGTCCAGCGCAGCGATATAGCAGGGGCCTGTAAAAGCACACTGAGCACCAAATTTTCTAATGAGGTGGGCACGGAATTGCGCCTGCCCACGGCGCGTCCGCACTGTTCTTTCGGCAAACCCACCCCTCAAAGCAACCTCCGAATCAGTCAAGACCGCCTCCACCTGGCGGCGGGTACTGAAATTCAGTTGATCAAAGAAGCGCAACACCTTAGCAGGGTTGAGCTTAACGATGCTGTTCTGCCTATTCCAGCGGTCAGATAGCTGGGGGAACTCACTCGCAAGCATAGAACCAGCAAGGTCAGACCAGGTATCCCCAAATTCAGCTCTATAGGAGACCCCGTTCTCTACCGAAACCACAGGTACTCTGGTGCTGCGTTGATCAGCGGTAAGCTGAGCAACACATACGCCATCGCAACGGTAGTCTTCCGACGTCATGCGCCAGTACAGCCTCGTACCATTGCACCGTGGGCACCGCAACCGTTCCACAGGCGCGGACACCATAGAAATTGACTCAATAACAGCAGCGCCCAACAGCATCTGCTCGTCCCTCACCAGTAGCCAATCACCAGGTGCAACCTGCTTACAATTGGGTACTTTGTCGCTATATGAGTAGTGCGAATCGATGTCATCGTCATAGACAAGACCAGATTTAGCCCTTCGGTTCACCTCGTCATTGAGCGACCTGACTAACCAAATATTGTGTTGTTCGAGTTCATGGGGAACAGCGAGCTGTGGGTATACAAGATCTGGCCGATAGTACTGTGGGGTCATTCCAGCAGCTTAAAACATGTGTGATTTGAAACGGTGGCGGCAGCCCGGAAAAGTAGAAAATTTCTTACTTGGCGTATAGTGTTCACCAAACTCATCAAGCCAGCTCCCTGTTCTATAACTGGCTCTTTACCCCGCTGCACTTGCGGTAACACAGGACACCAAGAGGTAAGGCCATGACGCCCGCACCACTCCCCTGCCACAGGGCAGGAAGGTGGGGCGGGCGTCCGCACCCTTAAGCTACCTCTAAAATCTAGGCGGCAGGCAGCTCGGGGAAGGCTTCTGCCACACCGTCAAAAACAATTTTGCCTGCATCCGTGTTAAGCCCTAGCGCTAGGTCGGGGTTAGCTCCTAGGGCTGCATCCACTCCATCTGCCAGCTTGAGCACATAGGGCAGGGTAGCGTCTGTCAGCGCCAAAGTTGAGGTGCGCGGTACAGCTCCGGGCATGTTGGCTACGCAGTAGTGCCTGATACCGTCTACCTCAAAAATGGGGTCAGCATAGGTAGTGGGTTTGGAGGTCTCAAAGCAGCCGCCCTGGTCAATCGCCACATCAATCAGTAGTGCACCGGGCTTCATCTGCTTCAGGTGCTCACGACGCACCACATTAGGTGCCTGAGCGCCGGGCACCAG
This sequence comes from Rothia sp. LK2492, assembly GCF_040946345.1. Lineage (NCBI taxonomy): Bacteria > Bacillati > Actinomycetota > Actinomycetes > Micrococcales > Micrococcaceae > Rothia > Rothia sp. LK2492. The sequence goes on from NZ_JAYWLX010000001.1 coordinate 438,254, forward strand.
AATGGAGCCGACTACCACGTCCGCCGCTATAATTTCACGCTCAATATTGGCTGGGGTTGAGGTCAGAATACGCGCTGATGCGCCAAATAGATCAGCCAGTTCGCGCACCCGCGGCCCGTAACCCTCAAGAATGGTGACCTCGGCACCTAGACCCACCAGAAGTTTTGCCGCCTGGGTACCCACATTGCCACCGCCCAACACCACGGCGCGGGCAGGCGCAACACCGGGCACACCGCCCAGCAGGGTACCACTACCGCCCTCAGTTGAAAGCAGGTACTGAGCACCAACCTGAGCTGCAAGACGCCCAGCAACCTCGCTCATGGGCAACAGCAGGGGTAGAGCCCGGCCGGTACTCACGGTTTCATAAGCAATACCGCGAGTCTTAGCCGCCAGAAGAGCCTCCGTCAGGGGCTTATCTGCAGCTAGGTGCAGGTAGGTGAAAAGGGTAAGATCTTCGCGCAGGTACTCGTACTCAGATTCAATGGGTTCTTTAACCTTCACCAGCAGTTCTGCTTGCTCCCAGGCCTCACTTTGGCTCACGAGTTGCGCACCGGCACCCTCATATTCTTCATTAGTGAAGCCAGCGCCAACACCGGCGTCCTTCTCAACAAAAACCTGGTGACCAGTCTGGGTGAGTGCGTAGACACCGTCAGGGGTCAGCCCCACTCGCTGTTCTTGGGGTTTGATTTCGCGGGGTACGCCAATGCGCATGGTTACTTCCTTTAATTCGCCATTGAAAACTGGGGGGTTGTAATCCATATTACACGCAAGCCCCCAGGCTCCCCCCTAGAGAAGTGAAGAGCCCTGGCAACAAAATCTGTGTGACTAGCTCAGTTCAGACTTAGCCGAAGGGTCTGAATCGTTCAGGAATTTTTCGATGCGCTCCGCCTCGTCAGTCTCGCCAATCGCAGCTGCAGCCTTACCCAGCAACAGGAGCGCCTTCAGAAAACCTCGGTTGGGTTCGTGGCTCACAGGGATGGGCCCGTGCCCCTTCCAACCGTTGCCGCGCAGGGCGTCCAAACCGCGGTGGTAGCCCACGCGCGCATAAGCGTAAGCCTCAAGCACGCGGCCATCTGCCCAGGTTTCTTCAGCTAAGGTTGCCCAAGCCAGTGGGGACTTGGGGAAGGCCTTAGCCAAATCTTCACCAATATCGCCGGCCTGGACGCGTGCCAGTAGCTCGGTTTCTTCGGGCAGGTAGGTGGGGGCAGGGCCGTCCAACAGGTTCTTACCAGCAAGTGACATGGGGGTCTCCTTAACAGTTCTTACGGTTACACCAAAGTCTACGCGCTAGCCAGGCACGCCACCCCAGCTAATCTTCAAAGAGCCTGCTGCGACCGGCTTGACTCAACCGGATGCACAAAGGACGGGATGAGATACGTTCTGCCAGCCCCTTAGTTTCAAGCCCCTCGATGTACTTACGAGTCGTACTTCTTGACCTACCCGACACCTCGGTTAGCGTATCCCAAGTAACTCCCAATCCATTACCAAAAAGACGTTCATGGGCAAGAACGTAGAGGGTTCCGGATAGACCCTCGGTGAGCTCCTCATCATCAGCCACCAATACATCAAGGCGGGACTCCAGAGCAGACATCTGCTTCTGTTTCAGCTCGAAATCATCCATCAAAGCTACCTGTGCATCTTGGATTAACTCCAACATTGTATGAACAAAGGGGGTAGCATCAGCAAAGTTCAGTGGCTCTTCAACATCTGTGAACGCCCTATAGTACTTAGGTCTCTGCCCATTAATTTGAGAAGCCAAAGTCAGCACGGTAAAAGCAGAAAAAATATGTAGAAGCTGAGCACTCAGCAAAAACCTGCCGAAACGCCCATTGCCATCATAGAAAGGGTGGACTGCCTCAAACATAAAGTGGGAAACCACCCTGGAAAGAAGGAAGGAGGCGCTGTCGTCTTCCAGGTGTTCCAACATTGCTTTGAGTTGCTCAGATATTTCCCCCTCATCTTTGGCTCCGGCATGGATAACCTCGTTAGCACCGTCGCGCACGTATACCGGACCAGTCCTAAATAGATCGCCATCAAGGCGATCATCCTCTTCAATTTCAGAGCCAAAGAGGCTGTCATAGGTAGCCCGGATGCCCTCTAAAGTAACAGGCGGCTCAACCTTGCCCTGGGAAAGCTCCAAGTACAGCGTCGCAATCTCACGGAACTTCTTATGCTCGTTTGGCGCTGCTTCAAGAGCGTCCATAATTTCTTGCCGCGTAGAACGCACACCCTCAATTTCATTAGTCGCTGCAATTTCCCTAATGATGAGGTTATATAGGTAGCTTTTCCGTGCCGCTACAGGGATATTTTGTGCCAGGTTTTTAATGGAGCGCTCATTGCGCAAAATCTTCTCTTGCAACTGGAGCAACCGGGGCGTAGCCGTATAGAAGAGAGTCTCCGCACCCACAGTAAAGCGCGTTTCAAAACCGTTAGACCGCCTGCGCTGAGCCTCAGAGGCAGCAGTATCATGGTCGTACTGATGAAAGACGCTCTTGAGCAACCTGTATTTCTGCATAACAGCCCTGCCTATCTCGTAAAAACACCCGTTTTTAGTATTTAGACCCCATCCTATCCATTCCTTAAACGTAAAAACATCCCTTTTTACGTTTAAGGGACGGCTCGGACGCACCCTTAAACCTAAAAAGCCCATTTTTAGGGTTAAGCCGCCGCCCCGTTCTGCGGTGCACAGCCCACGCACACAAAAGCGCGGCGCGCCCTCCCCGAAAGAAGGACGCACCGCGCCTGTAGAACTAGCTAGCTAGGGACTACTTCACTGAAGTACCTGCTGAGCCCAGCTGCTGAGCTGCTTCAACCACGCGAGCGGTCATGCCAGCTTCAGCTGCTGCACCCCATACACGGGGATCGTAGAGCTTCTTGTTGCCAACTTCGCCGTCAACCTTCAGCACACCGTCGTAGTTGCTAAACATGTGGCCAGCAACGGGGCGGGTGTAGGCGTACTGGGTGTCGGTGTCGATGTTCATCTTGATAACACCGTATGAAACGGCATCCGCGATTTCCTGCTCGGTTGAGCCTGAACCACCGTGGAAGACCAGGTAGAAAGGCTTGTCCTTGCCGTACTTAGCGCCGACCTCAGTCTGGATTTCCTTGAGCAGCTCGGGGCGCAGGTGCACGTTACCGGGCTTGTAAACACCGTGAACGTTACCGAAGGTCAGAGCAGCCATGTAGGTGCCCTTCTCGCCCAGACCGATAGCCTCAACGGTCTTGATGGCATCCTCAACAGTGGTGTAGAGGGAGTCATCGATAGCGCCCTCAACGCCGTCTTCTTCGCCACCAACAGCACCAATCTCGACCTCAAGAACCTGGTGGTTCTTAGCGGTGCGAGCGATCAGCTGCTGAGCGATTTTAAGGTTCTCTTCAAGGGAGATAGCTGAGCCGTCCCACATGTGTGAGTTGAAGATGGGGTCTTCGCCGCGGGCTACAGCCTTCTCTGACTCTTCAAGTAGGGGCAGAACGAAGCCGTCCAGCTTGTCCTGGGGGCAGTGGTCGGTGTGCAGAGCAATGTTGACATCATACTGCTTAGCGACCTCGCGGGCGTAGGCGGCGAAAGCCAGTGAGCCAACAACCATGTTCTTCTTGGTTGAGCCTGACCAGTATGCTGCGCCACCGGTTGATGCCTGGATGATGCCGTCTGAACCTGCCTCAGCGAAACCTGCAATGGCTGCGTTGAGGGTCTGTGATGAGGTGACGTTGATTGCTGGGTACGCGAAACCCTTGGTCTTCGCGTTTTCAAGCATTTCTGCATAGACTTCCGGGGTTGCAATAGGCATGCTGACTCCTTGGTTGTCGGTTGGGCGGCCCGGTTGGCTGCCTGTTGATCGAGTTAGTACCAGCGCTGCCGGGCTAACCGGTCAGGGGCACTTGCCTACTTCTCAGTTTACCAAGGGTGAACGCGCTTAAGGTAGGTTTCCCACACAAATTTCGGTCATAAACCCACTTAAAACCATGAAGATCATAGAGTCTAATGCACCTCAAGCCCAATTTTTCTCGGTCGAGAACGCTTACATGTTGGTTTTTATGGGTTTACGTGCACGCCTCTTACCCTCAGCTCGCTCCCTATTGATACGCAAGGACGCCGCCGGTGCGCCTTCCCGCAACGAGCAGGGAAGGTGCACCGGCGGCGTCCTCACCGGAACCTAAAAGGCTAAAGACCGAAGACCCAGACAGCCAGACTCATGGTGGTTGCGGTAATGGCGAAGATACAGAAGATATTCAGCCACAGACCACCCTTAATCATCTGACCGATGGTGACATACCCTGAGCCGTAAGCAATGGCGTTGGGCGGGGTTGCCACCGGCAGCATGAAAGCGCAAGTTGCAGCCAATGCCACGGGGATTGCCAGCAGCATGGGATCGTAGCCCATGCCCATGGCGATGCCGCCAGCCACGGGTAGGAAGGTCGCCGCGGTAGCCGTGTTGGAGGTCAGCTCGGTGAGGAAGAGGACACCGGTAGTTACCAAAGCCACAATCAGCAGAATGGGCAGAGCGCCCAGACCGGCAACCGTGCTACCAATCCATTCGGTCAGCCCGGAGCTAGTGAACTGCCCTGAGAGAGCCAGACCGCCGCCGAAGAGTAGCAGGACGCCCCAAGGAAGCTTGGTGGCAGTTTCCCAGTCAATCAGGCGGACACCCTTATTGGCGCTGCCACGGGCAGGCAGGGCAAAGAGCAGTAAACCCACAGCCACTGCGATGCCGGCGTCCGTGATGGGGGGCGCATCAGACCAGATGATGGGCACGAAAATCCAGGCAAGAGCCGCCAGAATGAAAATCCCCAGCACCTGCCCTTCGCCCGAGCCCATGCTACCTAGCTTCTGGTACTCGTTAGCAATCAGCTTTTTACCGCCGGGGATCTCATCAATTTCAGGCTTGAACAGTACCTTGGTCAGCATGAACCAGCAGAAGAAAAGAACCACAATGGCGAGGGGCATGCCCACTATCATCCACTGACCAAAACCGATCTGCACACCGTGTGCATCTGCCATGTAGCCTGCTAGCAGGGTGTTGGGAGGGGTACCAATCAGGGTGCCCAGCGAACCGATGGACGCCGCGTAGGCAATGCCCAGCATGAGCGCAGTGCCAAAGTTGGACTCAATGACAGCGCTCTTGACCTCATCGCTGTCAGGGGTGGCGCCGTCCTCAATCTGAATGTTCTTACCGCCGGTTGCCTGGGCAATCAGCATGAGCACGGAGACACCGATAGGGATCATCATGACCGCGGTGGCGGTGTTCGATACCCACATCGAGAGAAAGCCCGTGGCCACCATGAAACCCGCAACCATCATGGAGGGGTTGGTGCCCATGACTTTGAGGGTCAGCAGGGCGATGCGGCGGTGCAGGTTCCAGCGCTGCATAGCAAGTGCCAGCAGGAATCCGCCCATAAAGAGGAAAATGATGCTGTTGCCGTAGCTAGCGCCGATATCGTTGATTTTAACTTCGCTATTAAACACCGGGAAAATCACCAGCGGCAGGAGGGCGGTGGCAGGGATGGGGATCGCTTCGGTCATCCACCAACCGCCCATGAGCACAGCAGTTGCCGCAGTGAGGCGGGCGGCGTCCGGCACCTCGCCGGGCATGACGAAGTAGACCAAAAGCGCGGCCGCTAGACCACCGATGAAACCAATGAAGCGCTTTTTGCGTTCGCCCTGTTCAACCTCTGGGGCTTGAGAGCCGCGAGACTGGTGAATCTGAGAAATCGCCTGAGTGGGCGCTGCACTGTACTTCTGCAGGTGGTCGCCCGTGACGTGGGGTTTTGACATGTAGACCTCACTTCGTTGTGTGTGTAACTCCTGGCCCGCACTCATGCGGGGGTTCGTTTCACTCTACTAGACAAGGCCTTTGGTGAAGTGTACTTCACAGGTGTGTGACGCTGGTGGGCGTAGCAGTATAAGTAACGCCTCACCAACAGGGGGCAATCCCCTCCTGTTAGTAAGGCGTCACCCCTGCAGATGCGTGGGTGAGCAGGGCGCCGGGCTAAGCCTGCCCATGTCTCTAGGCGGAGGCCGTCTCGCGCACCTCACGCCGGCGGTCAGCGATAGTGAAGGCAAGCCCGCTGCTGAGGGTGAGAATAATAGCCGAGAAGGCTGCAATAATACCCAGGTTCCAGTGGAAGCCGGCCTCGGTCAGCGCATAAAGAATGGAGGGGATTAGGGCAGTACCCACAGCGGTTCCCATCCGTTGCCCCAGTGAAAGCACACCACCGGCGACACCGCTGACCTGCGGCGGGACCGACTTGAGAGTCAGAGTCTGATTAGGTGAGATAGTCAAGCCACCACCGATGCCCAGAAGGATCAGGGGCACTGCTAGCGCCCAGACCGGCAAAGTGCCGTTTTCAACCGGGGTGATGAGAAGTATCGTTCCAGAAATCGCCAGTAGAGAGAAGCAGAACCCCACCATCACCATACGGCGGCCGGAAGTCAGCACACGGCGTCCTGCCCAGGGAGCAACAAAGGCCGATACCAGCGCTGAGGGCACCCCAATCATGCCAGCCATGAGGGCGCTCTGGTTTAGATGCCCCTGCACGTAAATAGGTATGATCAGCCAAACACTGGTATTCCCCAAGAAATAGAGGGAGACAATCATGATGCCGTTGCGGAAGGCAGGTTGCGTGATGAGGTCCATGTCCAGCATGGGCGGGTGCCCAGCCTTCTTGTAGCGCCCTTCCCAAATCACGAAGAAAACGAGCAGAGCCAAACCTAGCGGTAAAAAGACCCAGAAAACCGGGTTGTCGCTGCGTTGCACAAAGGGCAGAAGAAGAGTAAATACGGCCAAGGCTAGAGTAACCATACCCACGGGATCGAGGTCCATGCGCTTGGCGTTGGAGGAGGGCGCAATGCGGTCTCTAGGAATCCACCGCAGGCCCAGCACCACACCCAGCAGGCCGATGGGCACGTTAATGAGGAACATCATGCGCCAGCCCAGTGACTCGCCAAAGATTTGAATCAGGAAGCCACCCAGCACCGGGCCCACAATCACTGCAAGCGCCACCACCGAACCGAACATACCGTAGGCGCGAGCGCGGGCTTGGCCGGTGAAGTTTTGTTGGATGATGCCAGTGGTTTGCGGGTTAATGAAGCCAGAGCCGAGGCCCTGTAGAACGCGGGCAACAATCAGAAACTCGATGGAGGGGGCCACACCGCTGAGCAGGGAGCCCAGGGTAAAGAGAATGAGCCCGAGCATGAACATACGGCGGCGGCCGGTAGCGTCACCCAGACGTCCGGCGGCAACCAGTGGCACCGCGAAAGAAAGGGCATAGCCCGAAACGACCCACTGGGTTTGGCTAGAGCTTGCCCCCAGTGATGAGCCGATGGGCGTGAGTGCCACGTTGACCACGGACACCGCCATGAGCGCCATGAAGAGAGGCACGAGCAGTGCAGTCAGCAGTTTCTTGGGGCTGGTGTGAGCCGGTAAGGACGCAGACCCCCCGCTACCGTTAGTAGGGGAGGGTGGGGTGCCGGGTTGGCTCATTACAGGCGTCCTTTCGTGCACAGGTGCAAGTCTCTATTTGCCAAGGGTACACCCGCTCAGAAGGCTGAACTGATTGCTAGAAGCCGCTGCGGTTAAAATGGCATTTCCTGCCGGTCAGCGGCATTTATCTGTCATTCACCGGCAAGAAGCGCCACTCTGCACGAAAATCTAGTTGACCTTCTGACCGAACTCGTGGCGGCGGATCCAGGCGTGCATAGCGATACCGGCGGCAGTTGCCGCGTTCATGGAGCGGGTAGAGCCGTACTGCTCGATGGACAAAGTCGCCTCTGCAGCAGCGTGGATTCCCTCTGACAGGCCCGGGCCTTCCTGGCCAAAGACCAGCACACAGTCCTTAGGAAGGTCATAGGTTTCTAACTGCTTGGAATCTGGGAAGATATCGATACCGATAATTGCTAGCCCCTCGGCTCGTGCCCACTCGACGAAGTCTTCGACCGTGGGGTGGTGGCGCACGTGCTGGTAGCGGTCGGTGACCATGGCGCCGCGGCGGTTCCAGCGCTTCTTACCAATAATGTGCACCTCTTTCGCCAAAAAAGCGTTGGCGGTGCGCACCACGGTGCCAATGTTCAAATCGTGCTGCCAGTTCTCGATTGCCACGTGGAAGGTGTGGCGTCGGGCGTCCAGGTCAGCGATGATGGCGTCCATGGTCCAGTAGCGGTAGTGGTCTAAGACGTTGCGGCGGTCGCCCTGGCGCAACAGTTCCTCGTCCCAGTGCTCACCCTCGGGCCACTCGCCTTCCCAGGGGCCGACGCCGACCACGCGGGCATCCTCAGGAGCCGGGGCCAGGGGCTGATCGGGTGCAGCTTGGGCAAACAGTTCGCTTTGCTGGTCGTCACTCATGAAATAAAACTCTCTCTCACACGGCAAAAGACCCCTGCGCTGAGGGGTCTTCTGCACCAAAAACAGTGGTTAGTCGAGGCCCAGGTCGCTCTTGGAGTAGGCGTAGAGGCAGGGAACGCCCGCGATCTCTTCGATGTGCTCCTTGGCGCCGGTTGCTCGGTCAACGATGACGGCAACAGCCACGACCTCGGCACCTGCGTTACGCAGGGCCTCAACAGCGGTCAGGGCGGAGCCACCGGTGGTGGAGGTGTCCTCAACAGCAACGACGCGGCGTCCAACCACGCTGGGGCCTTCAACCTGACGGCCCATGCCGTAGGACTTCTGAGCCTTACGCACTACAAAGGTGTCGATGGCGCGGTTATTGTCGCCTGCGGTGCGCATGATGGCGTGCCCGACGGGGTCAGCGCCCATGGTCAGACCGCCAGCGGCATCAAACTCGATGCCGGCTGAGTCAATGAGGTCAAGCATGACCTGACCGACCAGGCGGGACGCCTCGTGGTGTAGGGTGATGCGGCGCAGGTCGACGTAGTAGTCGGCTTCTTTACCGGACGCCAAGGTCACCTTGCCGCGCACAACGGCAAGTTCAGAGATGAGCTGGCGCAGACGCTCACGGGCTTCTTCGATGGTGGGGGTGTCAGAGAGGTTAGTCATGTTCCCTAGTCTAATGGGTGTGCCCATGCCACCTGTAGCTCCGAGGCTCTAATTCTGCGTTGGGTTTGAGTGGAGATAACGCTACTTAGAACGCCAGGTGAGGGCAGGCCGCTAGACCAGCGGGCGTAGCATGGTACGCATGAACCTTTTTAGGAAAGACACCACCGAAACTACCGGGCAGAAACTCACCCGCTTGGGTCTGGGTGCTGGCCTCACCTTCATGGGCGCTTTGCATTTTAAGAACGACGCGGTGCATTCGTTCGCATCTATCGTCCCGCCGTGGGTACCGGGCAGCCCCGAGGGTGCGGTGTATGCATCCGGTGTTGCTGAACTGACCCTGGGCCTCATCCTGCTGACCGCACCCGGCGCACGACGTGTATCCGGTCTAGGTTCTGCGGCCCTTTTTGCGGCGGTTTTCCCCGCCAATGTTTACCAGTACACTCAGGGCATTGATATCCCGGGGGTATTTGATACCGACACCAAGCGCCTGCGCCGCCTCCCCTTGCAGATTCCTATGATTGCCGCAGCTCTTTACGTAGCTAAGAAGTAGCTGCGGGGGGTTGCTGAGATTCCATTAGGCCCCGGCCACCCCATCAGCGGGGCGGGGCACGGCCGCGCGCAACTTGGTGACCATCTCGTCATATTCGGCAACGGGGTCTGAATCAGCCACAATCGCTCCCCCAGCAGCCAGGGTGAGAGTGCCATCCCTATAAGCGACCAGCGTCCTAATCACAATGGACAGGGCAGCGGAGCCGTCTGCCCCAAAGTAGCCCAGAGCGCCGGAGTAGACCCCGCGAGCGCGCCTCTCAAGCCGGTCGATAATTGCCATGGTGGACGCTTTGGGCGCCCCGGTCATAGAGCCACCTGGGAAGCAGGCGGCAGTTGCATCTACCGCAGTGATGCCGGGGCGCAACTGGGCGGTAATAGTGGAGACCAGCTGGTGAACGGTCGAGTAACTTTCAACGCCCATGAGCACCGGCACGCGTACCGACTCGGGGTAGGACACCAACGAGAGGTCGTTGCGGAGCAGATCCACAATCATGAGGTTCTCCGCCCGGGTTTTTGGGTCCGATGCCAGCCAGGCGGACGCCGCGGCGTCCTCTTCGGAGGTAGCACCGCGGGGCACGGTGCCCTTAATGGGCTTGCTCTCGGCTTGCCCACCGGCGGTCACGCTCAGGAACTTTTCGGGCGACGAACTGAGCACCGTAAACTCATCGCAACGCAAAAAGCTGGCGTAGGGGGCAGAATTTTTCTCACGCTGGGCTAGATAAAGAGCCAGAAGATCAGCTTCATCAAGAGCAGGCTGAACCCGGGTAGATGTTTCAGCGGTTAAGCAGACTTCATAGCTGTTGCCCTCGAAGATTTCCCGCTGAGATTCCTGTACTTTAGCGAGGTAGTCATCGCGGTCAGGTAGGGGAAAATCCGGTATGGCAGGTACATATGCTCTAGCTTGCATAGTGTGAGCACCAGTGTTTTCACGCAACTCTGCCAACCGGCGTGCCGTCTGCTGAACCCAGGCATCCGGGCCTATCAACCAAGCCTTACCACTAGCGTGCTCGTAGGCCAGGTAATGGGTAGCAGGCATCCAGAGCGCGTCGGGGGTGGACGCGTGCCGATACGGATGCTGGTGGTGAAAGTTAGTCAGTTCAAAATCGGCGTGTGCCTCATAGCCCATAAAGCCTACGTAACCGCCAGGCAGAGCATCCGGCGGGAGGCCCTCCGCGCCGGCAATAGCGGGGGCATCCGCCAGCATCCGAGGCAGAACCTGCCAGATAGTGCCGGGTAGGGTGCGCGCCATAGCCCCCTTACCATCGAGAACGCTGACCTGCGGCTGGGTTAGCCCGGCAGACTCATAGCGTAGCGCTCCCCCATCGTGAGGGGCACCCAGGTAGGAATAGCGGGACATGGGCGATTCATCGCGAGCTGAGTCCAGCCAAAAAGCGTAAGGGTTGGTGCCTGCCACCAGGGGGAAGGCGTCTTTGGGTTCCACCGGGAAAGGCAGGGGCAGGCAGGTCAGGGAAGTCACCGGTTTAGTATATCGGGCAAGATCTGGGGGCAAGGTATAGCGAAGAGAGCGGCCCTCCCACTGCACCAAAAAGCCGCCCCGGTGATACCGGGGCGGCCGTAGTAGCACCGTAGTAGCAGAGGAGCTTAGCGTACTTGCGGGGTCTCACCGTTCTCGGAGACCATGGGCATCTCGGCGTCCTGCCAGGCACCCATACCGCCAATGACGTTGATAGCGTCAAAGCCGTACTGGTTGAGGTAGGCGGCAGCCCGCAGTGAGCGGCCACCGGCACGGCAAATGACGTACACATCTTCGTCTGCTGGCACATCACCGTACCGCTCGGGAACTTCGCCCAGGGGAATATGCTGGGCGCCGGCGATGTGACCTTCTTGCCACTCGTAGTCCTCGCGGACGTCCAGAATTTTGGCGCCTTCGGGAATCTGGTCGACGGTGACCTGGGGGATGTCTTCGTTCACAGTGGAGTCCTTTACTTGAGATGTTTCTTAGCTTCAGGATAGGCGGGGCAGGGTGCTGCTCACAAGTGGTTCAGCCAGTACCGAAATCATCGTCTCCGAACCGCACTTCTACGCTGTGAGCACAGAGCTTTTCTCCCCACCCCCCCTTTGACAAGCCGCGCTACAGAGCTAGAGTTAACAGAAAGCACGCTTACAAACACCGTGCGCTTACTCAAAGGAGGTTGCTATGAGCACCTACGCACTCACCAACGCCAATACCGGTAAGGTTGAAAAGACTTTTGATAGCCTCGCATCCAGCGAGATCCCCGGGCTCATCGACACTGCCCACGAGGCCTACCTTTCCTGGAAAAATAACTCCGTAGCGGAGCGCGCCACGGTGCTCGCGGCGGTCGCCAAGGGCTTCGATGCTCGCAAGGATGAACTCGCTGAAATCATCGGACGTGAAATGGGCAAGCCCCGTGCCGATGCTCTGGCTGAAATCCAGCTTGTGGTGGATATCTTCAACTGGTACGCCACTGAAGGCCCTGCACATCTTGAAGATTCACCGCTGAATGCCAAGGGTGCACCCGTAAACTTCGTGCGTCACGACCCGCTGGGCGTCCTTTTGGGTGTCATGCCCTGGAACTTCCCCTACTACCAGCTAGCACGCTTCACCGCCCCCAACCTGCTGGTGGGTAACACGGTCCTGATGAAGCAGGCGTCTATCTGCCCCGTTTCATCAGCTGCTTTTGAGGAAGTATTGCTAGAAGCAAACCTACCCAAGGGTGCCTACCAGAACCTCTACCTCAACACCGAGGACGTCGAACACATCCTCAAGGATTTCCGCGTGAAAGGCGTATCGGTCACTGGCTCTGAACGTGCCGGTGCTGCAGTTGCTGAGCTGGCGGCGCAAAACCTTAAAAAGTCTGTCATGGAACTGGGTGGCAATGACCCCGCCATTGTCCTGGCCGACGTTGAGAACGTGGGCAAGGTGGCAGAAACCCTTGCTGGTCTGCGCTTTTCAAATGCTGGCCAGGTATGCACCTCACCCAAGCGCATCATCGTGGTTGAAGACGTTTACGACGAGTTCGTTGAAGCAGCAAAAACCGCCGTTGAGAACTTCGTGGTGGGCGACGCCGATGACCCCAAGACCCAGATGGGCCCGTTGTCCTCAGAGTCAGCACGCGATGACGCCGTCGAGCGCATCGAGCAGGCAGTCAAGGACGGCGCGACCCTGCATGCGGGCGGCAAGAAGCTAGACCGCCCCGGCTGGTTCATGAGCCCTGCCCTGCTCACCGACGTTGATTTCGATGATGACCTCTCCTGCAATGAACTCTTTGGCCCGGCTCTTGTGGTCTACAAGGTCAAGGACGAGGCAGCGGCAATTGAGTTCGCCAACGCCAGCGAGTACGGTCTGCAGGCATCTGTGTGGACCGCGGACATGGACCACGGGCTTGAAGTTGCTGATCAGATCGAAGCCGGTATGGTATTGGTCAACGAGCACGTTGTTACCCAGGCAGATTTACCCTTCGGTGGTATCAATAAGTCAGGTTACGGCCGTGAACTCACCCAGTGGGGTCTGCTTGAGTTCACCAACGAGAAGCTGATTCGCGCTACTAAGCTCAGCTAGAACCCTTCGCGCCGCTCTTTCGCGGTTTTGTGTGACCCGGCTATTGTTCTAGCCGGGTCACACGTTTTAAACCGAGGCGCAGCAAAAGGCTCTCTAATGCTCGTCGCCTCATCAACGTCCACAATGAAGATTACACACGGGCGGTTCTACGCGGTTCATGCACACCACGGGGCTAGGCTTAATACATGTCAAACCGCGCAGGCACAGTTGCCACCCCTCAAGACCTTGTTGATATCGATGCGCTGATCAGCGCTTACTATGACCTCACCCCCGAGATGACCGATCCCGCACAGCGCGTGGCTTTTGGTACATCCGGGCACCGTGGCAGCTCCCTTAAGAGTTCCTTTAACGACGCTCACATTGCTGCTATTTCTCAGGCAATTGCGGAGTACCGCAAGGGTCAGGGCATCACCGGCCCGCTATTTATGGGTAAGGACACCCACGCGCTCTCAGGCCCAGCGCAGGATACCGCGCTGGAGGTTCTGGCGGCTCACGGTGTCACCGTTCTGCTGGATGCCAACGAAGGTTTTGTGCCCACCCCCGCGCTCTCACGCGCCATCATCGTTTACAACGCTAATCCCGCCAACACCGCGCAGGCTGATGGCATTGTGATCACCCCCAGCCACAACCCGCCTGCCGACGGCGGTTTCAAGTACAACCCTCCCCACGGTGGCCCCGCTGATTCTGATGCAACCGGCTGGATTGCCGACCGTGCCAACGAGCTGCTTGAAGGCGGAAACAAGGATGTAGCTCGTCTGCCCCTTGAGAAGGCCGCGGCAGCAGAGACCACAGGCACCTATGACTACCTGGGCACCTATGTGAACGAGCTGGGCGATGTCATCGATATGGAGGCTATCGCAGCCTCCGGTCTAAAGATTGGCGCGGACCCCATGGGTAGCGCCTCCGTTGCCTACTGGCAGCGCATTGCTGAGCAGTACAAGCTCAATATGGATGTAGTAAACCCCGCCGTTGATCCCCAGTGGGCCTTCATGACCCTGGACTGGGACGAGAAAATCCGCATGGATTGCTCCTCCCCCAACGCAATGGCCTCCCTGATTGCCAACCGCGATAAGTATGACATCGCCACCGGCAACGACGCCGACTCGGATCGCCACGGAATTGTTACCCCCGATCACGGGCTGATGAACCCCAATCACTACCTGGCAACCGCCATTGACTACCTCTACCGCAACCGCACCGGTTGGGCAGCAGATGCTGGCATTGGCAAGACCCTGGTGTCCTCCTCAATTATCGACCGCGTGGCTGATTCTTTGGGCCGCAAGCTCATTGAGGTTCCCGTGGGCTTCAAGTACTTTGTAGACGGCCTGAGCACCGGCACGATCGGTTTTGGCGGCGAAGAATCCGCAGGTGCCTCCTTCCTCATGCGCGACGGCAAGGTCTGGACCACCGATAAGGACGGCATCATCTTGGCCCTGCTGGCATCCGAAATGACCGCAGTGACCGGCAAGACCCCCTCCCAGCGTTACGCTGAGCTGACCGCGTCCTTCGGTGAGCCCGCCTACGCCCGGGTGGACGCCGCGGCGTCCCGCGAGCAGAAGGCCAAGCTGGGCAAGCTCTCACCGGCGGACGTCACCGCTTTGGAGCTTGCAGGCGAGGCTATCACCGCCAAGCTGACCGAGGCACCCGGCAACGGTGCTTCCATTGGCGGTTTGAAGGTGACCACCGAGAACGCCTGGTTCGCGGCCCGCCCCTCAGGCACCGAAGATGTCTACAAAATCTACGCCGAATCCTTCAAGGGCGCTGAGCACCTGGCTCAGGTTCAGAAGGAAGCTAAGGCGCTGGTGGACGGCGTCATCGCCTAGCGTCTAGCGCTCCGCTGCGAAGGGACTGTTCGAGAGATTGTATTTATCACAGCGATCTCCCGAACAGCCCCTTTTTCATGCGCGCCAGCACACCAAAAATCGCCCGCCAGCATCAGAGGTACTCCTTCAGAAGTGCAAATAGCCAATCCAAGAGAGTAAGGTATGCTACCGACCGCATTTATATACACGGTCTTCCCGTAAATACACCGAGACACAAGGTACTACTATGACAACCCCCGCACTGCGGCCTACTCCGGAGGACGCCCATAACCCCAGCGGCAAAACCTTCTTCGGCCACCCCCGCATGCTGGCCAGCCTCTTCTCCGTAGAACTCTGGGAGCGTTTCTCCTTCTACGGCATGCAGGTCATCATGCTCTACTACCTCTACTGGGAAGCTGACCGTGGCGGTCTTGGACTTCTCAGCGAGGCATCAGCATCCAGTGTCATGGGCGCTTACGGTGGCATGGTCTACCTCATGGCAGTCGTGGGTGGCTTCTTAGGCGACCGTGTCTTCGGGCCCGAACGCACCCTCTTTTACTCAGCCTTCGCCATTATGGCAGGTCACCTGGCACTCGCCGTGCTACCTGGCGCAGCGGGCGTTATTGCCGGTCTGGTGCTTGTTGCTATCGGCTCCGGAGGTCTTAAAACCAACGCATCAGTGCTGGTAGGGTCTCTCTACGACCGCACCGACCCCCGCCGTGACGGTGGCTTCACCATCTTCTATATCGGTGTAAACATCGGTGCCTTCTTCGGCCCCATGCTCACCGGTATTCTGCGGGAATCCTACGGCTTCCACATCGCCTTCGGCCTAGCGGCTGCAGGTATGGCAATCGGCCTGACCCAGTACTCACTGACCCGCAAGAACCTACCCGTCAGCGTCCACCAGCTCTCTGAGCCCATGAATGCTAGCGAGAAGAAGATCTACGGCAGTCTTGCTGTAGTCATCGTTGCAGCGGTGCTCGTCCTGGTGATGACCGGTCTCATCAACCCCGCCAACCTGGCAACCTGGGTCATGACCATTGTTGCAATCAGCGCCGCGGTACTCTTCTACACCCTTCTGACCTCAAAGCACACCACAGTGGACGAGCATTCCCGGGTGGTCTCCTTCATTCCCATGTTCATCGGTAACGTAGCGTTCTGGGCGCTCTTCCAGCAGCAGTTCACTGTGCTAGCAATCTACTCAGAATCCCGTATCAACTGGAACATCATGGGTCTACAGTTCACCCCCGAATTTATGAACTCCATTAACCCGGTTTTCATCATGATCTTCGGCGCTGTCTTTACTGCCATGTGGACCAAGTTGGGTGACCGTCAGCCCACCACCCCGGTCAAGTTCTCGCTTGCCCTGATTTTGATTGGTCTAGCCTTCCTGATCTTCCTAACCCAGGCAGGGAACACCAACGTGAACTTCCTGTGGATTGTGCTGATTCTCTTTATTTGCACCATGGGCGAGCTGGCAATTTCACCGGTGGGTACCTCCTTGGCCACCAAACTGGCGCCCGAGAAGCACCGCGTGGCTATGGTTGCGCTCTACTTCACCTCTGTCTCGCTGGGCACCGTTCTGGCAGGTTGGTTGGGCCGTTTCTACACCATGGAAACCGAGGTCGCTTACTTCACCATCCTGGGTATCGTCACCATCGTTATCGGTGCCGTTCTCTGGGCCATGAATAAGTGGATCGTCAAGAAGATGGCCGGCGTGCGTTAGCAGCAAGCATCTTTTTAGACAGAAGGACGCCGCCCCGCAGCTCCCTCCCGGCACCGATTTCCGGTGGATGAGGGGAGTGGCGGGGCGGCGTCCTTCTAGCTACTTCTGCCCTTTTTGGCAATCACCCATTACGAATTGTTGCCCAGCGTTACCCCATGTAAAGCGGAATATTCTAAAACTTAGACACCTCTAAAACTGCGGGCGTAGTCTAGTGCGAACAGGTGTCTTTAAAATGCTGGCACCCCGCATGAAACGGAGAGAACATGTCACTCTACCTCGTAGAATTCACCCCTCACGACGCTTCGCAGGACGAAGCGAAAGCACTGGTTGCTGACATCGCTCAGGTACTGGGCGGCGTGGACGGCGCTGAGCTGATTGAAACCCAGGTCACCGGTGACTACACGCTGGTCTTCGCCATCATCGAGGCAGCTAACCCCGGCGTCTTCGCTCCCGCGGTCAAGGATGCCTTCAGTGCCCGCGCTGGGCTGGAGGGCCCCGATGAGGTGCGTCTAGTAGGTGCTGAACTCGAGGACATCAAGAAGCTCAAGTCCAGCGCAGAGTACCTGGTTGAATGGGATATCCCCACAGAAATCACCATGGATCAGTACCTCACTCGCAAGAAGGCTAACTCTCCTAAGTACGCGCAGGTGCCCGAGGTGTCCTTCCTGCGCACCTACGTGCGAGAAGATACCGCCAAGTGCCTCTGTTTCTACGATGCCCCTGATGAGGCAGCGGTCGTACGAGCACGCGAAGCGGTATCAACTCCCATTGACCGCCTCTTCAAGCTCAACGTCTAGACACAGCAGAGACCGCCGCCCATCACCAGGCGGCGGTTTTTTTACACTCTAAAACCCCAGCATCCCACTTCTAGAGCAGTTAGAAAACAGCCATGACAAGCATTTTTACCCTTGAACCTCTCTACCCTTACTCCCAGCGGGACAACCTGCTGGCGCTAGCCCGAGAATACGCTACCGCAGTGGACGCGGGGGAACGCTCCCCTTTCGAGACCCTGCGTGAGCTGGGGCAGGAGGGTCTGCTGACGCTGGGGCGAACCGGGTCAGTGCTCCCCCAGGCGGCCGTAGCCTTTGACCTGGCGACCGAAGATACCGCAACCGCCTTCTCACTCTGGGCCCACCGGGCTACTATCGCCTTCTTTGACGCCGTGGGACGTCAGCTCCCCGAGGGTATGGAAACCGGTGAGACCACCGGATCAACCGCCATGGCTGCCGCCTTCAAGCACGCCTCGGGAGTAGGGGAACTGGGAGTCCAGGCAAAGCACACCGACGGCGGGTTACTGCTCAATGGAAGCATCAGCTGGGCATCCAACCTCTACCCGGGAGGTGTCATGGTTCTTCCCGTGGCAGTTGAGGATGCTGCGCCCGGTGAGCCGGTTAGCTACATCGTCACCCTGCGTGTGGGCGTTGAGGGGCTAGATGTGAAGTACCAGAAAGGTCTCCTGGCGCTGGATGCGACAGAATCCGGGTTTATCCGTCTAACCGAGGTCTTTGTCCCCGAGTCGGATATTCTCAGCCGCGACGTCCCAGGTTTCCTCGCGACCATCACTGCACCTTTTCTGTTGATTCAGTCCTCTTTCTGCCTGGGCCTGGCAGCGGCAGCCCTTGCGGCAACGGCTCCCCACACCAGTGTCTCCCGGGGTATCTTCACCCAGGAATTTGATCAGGTTAAGGCTGAATACCAGCGTCTGCGCACCGAACTTACCGACCTTGCTCAAGAGCCTGCCGCTACCAGCCGCCGCCGTCTGCTCCAGTTGCGTCTGGACGTCTCTCACCTGGCGATCAGCGCCACCCACCTGGAAATGGCAGTGATTGGCGGACGCGGCTACAAGACCACCTGCGCCACCGCCCGTCGCTACCGCGAGGCAACGTTCTTGCCCGTCCAATCCCCCACCGAGGGCCACCTGCGCTATGAACTCTCTCAGATTGACTAAGACAATCATGGACGCTCTCACCGTTACAGGTGCCACCAAAACCTATCCCGGGGCACCCCAACCTATCTTCAAAAATATTGATCTCGCTCTGACTCGGGGTGAAGCCTTCGTGGTTCTGGGAGCTACCGGCTCCGGTAAGTCGACCCTCTTACGTGCGGTGGCGCAGCTTGAAGAACTAGATTCCGGCTCCATACAGGTGGCTGACCGGGGCCGGCTAGCCGTGGTCTTTCAGGAAGCTTCGCTCTTCCCCTGGCTGACGGTTCGGCAGAATATCGAGTTAGGTTCCCGCTACAAACGCAACAGCGGCAGAGTGACCGCTGATGGAGTCAATGCACTGATCTCTCGGTTAGGTCTGAACGGACTTGAAAACCGTAAAGTCAGTGAGATTTCTGGCGGCCAGGCCCAGCGAGTTTCCATTGGTCGAGCCCTGGCCATTCAGCCTTCTCTCTTACTCCTCGATGAGCCCTTCTCGGCCCTTGACCCGGCCACCCGCGAAGAATTACAGGGGTGGTTGCGTAGCCTGATTGAAGATCTGGGGCTGACCGTTTTGATGGTCTCCCACGATATCGCTGAGGCCACGGTGGTGGGTGACCGCATTGGATTCTTTGAGGCGGGCAAGGGTTTTACCCGCTTCTGGAGACCTCGTGATGAGCAGGTGTCCAAGGACGAAATTCTGGGCTACTACCGTGAGCAGAGTTCCTATGTCATCTAAACTCAACCGTCGAAGGGTGCTGGAGGCAGGCGGCCTTACCCTGGCGACAGCCGGCGCTGCTTGGGGTGCCCACACTCTTGGGGCGGCGTCCGGTGCTGAAGCTGCCGGCAGGGCGCAGAGCACCGATGACGCTATCAGAATCGGCTATCTCCCTATCACTGACGCTTCTCCTCTGCTCCTGGCGCACGCCAGGGGCCTGTATGAGGACGCAGGAGTGCAGGTGGAACAGCCGGTGCTCTTCCGCTCTTGGGCCTCACTCACCGAAGCCTTTATTTCGGGCAGCGTTGATGTGATTCACCTGCTCATGCCTATGGCGGTATACCTCAAGTACGATCTGGGCGCTGACGCTCAGGTGGTGGCGTGGAATCACGTGAACGGCTCGGCGCTGACTCTCTCACCGTCCATCAGCAACTTGTCTGAGCTGGCGGGGCAGACGGTGGCGATTCCAGCCTGGTTTTCTCTTCACAACATTCTGGTGCAGAAGATTTTGAAGGAGGCTGGGCTGACGCCGGTGATTCGTACAACTGCAGACAAAACTCAGAATGAGGTAGCTCTTATTGTTATGGCGCCGGCGGATATGATTCCGGCACTGGCCAACGGCACCATAGCGGGTTTTACGGTGGCTGACCCCTTTAATGCTGCCGCCCACGCCAGCGGAACGGGCACAATTCAGCGCTTTATGGGCGATGTCTGGCGCGATCATGCCTGCTGCGTCACCATGATGCGTTCCTCGCTGATTGAGCGGGAGGGCGGGGCCGCCCAGAAGTTCGTAGATGCCCTGGTCAAAGCGCAGGTTTATGCCCGCGAGAACCGTGTGGAGGCAGCTGCCCTGCTCTCTGAAAAGAAGTACCTCCCGCAGAAGCCCGCTGCCATTTTGCGGGCCATGACCGACCATTTTGAGGAGCATAAGGAAATTATTAAACACCCCAGCTGGGGCGGGGAGTTACTGCAGTTTCAGCCCTATCCCTACGCGAGTTACACCCAAGAACTGGTCCAACAAATGCGCAACACCCTCATGGACGCCCCGACCGATTTTCTCGAAGACCTGGACGCTTCAGCGGTGCACGGGGAGTTAGTTAATTCGGAGTTGGTCACCCAGGCTATGCAAGCAGCGGGTGGGCTGGGCACGTTCGGTCTCAAGAGCCTAGAGCGCACCGAGGAGATTTCAGCATGAGCACTCTCAAGAAGCAGAATCAGTCACTGACTAAGAGCTGGGCGCTGGGCGCTGCAGGCATTATCTTCGCTGTTTTCCTCTGGTGGATTTTCACCCGAGCAGCTACCGGCAACCTAATGCTGGCAGCTTTCGCCCCCGCGAACGTCCCAGACGCCCTGAAGAGCCTACTGGACCGCGGGGTGCTGCTCTCTGATATCGGTATCAGCCTGTTGAGGTTGTTAAGTGGGCTGGGTCTTGCCGCTCTCTTGGGCGTCCCTCTCGGGCTGGTCATCGGGTTCTCCCACCTCGTTGAGCAGACCAGTGCCCCGCTGGTGCAGTTCTTGCGTATGGTCTCCCCACTCTCCTGGGCGCCCATTGCGGTGGCTCTTTTTGGGGTGGGTAGCCTGCCAGTTATTTTCCTGGTGGCTATCGCCGCTATTTGGCCCATTACTCTGGGTACGGTTTCGGGGGTGCGGGCACTCAACCCGGCACACCTTCAGGTAGCTAGGACGCTGGGGGCTAGCGGCCCCGAGCAACTGCGCTCAGTAGTGTTGCCCTCTATCCGTCCCTTTGTACTCTCGGGTATCCGCCTGGCGCTGGGTATTGGCTGGGTCATTATTGTGCCAGCCGAGATGTTAGGGGTTTCTTCGGGCCTCGGCTACGAGATTTTGAATGCCCGTGACCGACTAGCCTACGACGAGATGCTAGTGGTTATCCTGGTCATTGGTGTTCTAGGCATTGCCCTGGACACGCTGGCACAGAAGCTACTCAAGTAGTCGGGCACTAAAAGACCCGCTTTCTGTGACACCACATGGGCTGTACAGAAAGCGGGTCTTTACACGCTCTACCTACCCTCTACCTCATCGACCAGACGACGCAGGTCATCGTGGCGGAGGTCAGTTTTACGGAAGTGCTTGTTACGGTAGCCAGAGCGCGCCATCATATGACCCGAGATGGGGACGGTGATCATCTGAAGCACCATAATGAGAATCAGCACCGGGACGTCCTCCCAGCTTCTCTTGTGGAGCCCTACCGCCAGGAGCAGCAACATAATACCAAAGATTTGCGGCTTAGTACCAGCGTGTAGACGGGTCAGCAGATCCGGGAAGCGTACCAGGCCCACCGCCGCTGCTAGCGACATGAGGGAGCCAACTATCAGGCAGATGGCAGTAATAATATCGAGGATGAGATCGGTATTCACGGTTTATTCCCCCTGATCCATTGATGCACGGGACGGATGCGACTCGCTGTGGTGCACTTTGTCGGTATCCTCTGCATGGTAATCACGGTGATCGTGACCGGTTGAGCGGTTGCCGCGGTTCTTACTGCGGCGGTGCCGTTCAACAGTGGTGATGGGGGTAGCTTCATCTGCTTTAGAGTTATCCGCGAAGCGTGCCACGGTGACAGAGCCGACGAAGCCGATGAGGGCAATGGCGACCAGAAGAATGATCGAGTACTCGGTATCGGTGACGATCATGATGATGCAGAGTGCCGAGGTGATGATGGAGAGTAAAACATCGCTAGCGAGCACACGATCCAGCAGTGAGGGGCCCTTCCAGATACGGTAGACGGTGCCCCACGTTGAGATGGTGAGAATAACGCCTACGATCCAGGCTATGGTTGTGAGGTTCATGCTGCGGCCTCCTTATCGAGTTTCTCATCTGCACGTAGCGCTTCGTGTTCTTCTTTACTGCCTACGGCCTTAATGATGAGAGATTCGAAGTAGCCCACGGTACGGATGAAGTCTTGGATTTCTTCTTCAGTGGAGCTATCGAGCACGTGGAAGTAGAGCACCGAAAGGGAGCGGTCTACTTCAACGACGACCGAGCCGGGAATCAGGGACATGGTGTGTGATACCGCGGTGAGGAGCAGGTCAGAGTGGGTGCGCAGCTGAACTGCCACCACAGAGTTACGCAGCGGCGGAGTGAAAGTGAAGGCCAGCCACATAACGTGCACACTGGCTACCGCGATATTCCAAATGAAGAGCGCCAAAAACTTGATGGCATACCAGGGGTTGAAGCGGTTAGAGAGGTAGAGGGTGGGCAAACGGAAAATCCAGACGATTCCCACCGCAAGCACCAGCCCGAAGGCTAGGAAGGGCAGGGAAAAGTTCTGCCAGAGGGCACACCACACGAAAACCAACCAGAGGGTAGGCGGAATGGAGTGCAGCAGGTCGGAGCTGGAGGTTTTTAGGGCTTTCACTGGTTGACCTCCTGGGAGCCGTTGAGGTTGACCTGTTCGTTGATGAACTGTTCGCGGGTGGGAGCGTCCTCACCGAGAACCGCTGAGATGTAGCGGTCGGGGTTGAGCAAGTTATCTGATGCTCGGTCTGAGAGGTTGTAGAGTGGGCCAGCAAATACAGTGATGAGCACACCTACTGATACCAGGCTGACGGTAGAGACCATCATGGAGGCGGGGATATTTTTACTGTCGGTTTCATCCGGTTGCTCACCGGTATGCTCGGCTCGGACCAGAGCGGGGGTGGGCTGTTCTGCGTCCTTGGCGGGGCGCCAGAAAGCCTTGTTCCAGACGCGAGCCAAAGCCAGCAGGGTCAGCAGTGAAACGAGGACGCCGATGCCTGCGTTGATGTAGGCGAGGGCACCACCGTTTTGCACGGAAGCTTCGATAAAGCCAACCTTGCCGATAAAGCTGGAGAAGGGCGGGATTCCGCCCAGGTTGATGGCGTGCACAAAGTAGAGCAGAGCCAGGAAGGGTGAAATTTTGATGAGCCCACCCAGGCGGCGCAGGTTGGTTGAGCCGGCACGGCGTTCAATCAGACCTACCACCATGAAGAGGCCGGTCTGAATCACGATGTGGTGGGCGATGTAGAAGACCACGGTGGTCAGGCCCAGTTCGTTGTTGAGCGAGATACCCCAAATCATGTAACCGATGTGGCTGATCAAGATGAAGGAGAGCAGACGCTTGATGTCACCCTGTGCCAGGGCACCGAGGATACCTACCAGCAGGGTCAAGCCAGCGACGACGCCCAGCAGGGTGGAGAGCTGCCCGCCAGGGAAGAGCAGGGTTTCGGTGCGGATGATAGCGTAAACGCCCACCTTGGTGAGCAGGCCCGCGAAGACGGCGGTCACCGGTGCTGGTGCCGTGGGGTAGGAGTCGGGTAGCCAGAGGGAGAGCGGGAAGACCGCTGCCTTGATGCCGAAGGCGATGAGCAGCATGAGGTGTAGCTGCATCTGGGTGCCTTCAGGGAGGGTCCCCAACTTGAGCGAAAGGTCGGCCATGTTCACGGTGCCTACTGAAGCGTAGACAAAGCCGATAGCGGTCAAGAAGAGCAGAGATGAGACCACGGAGACCACCACGTAGGTCACGCCCGCACGAATACGCGGGGTGTTGGCGTTCATGGTGATCAGCACGTAGGACGCCATGAGCAGGATTTCAAAGCCCACGTAGAGGTTGAAGAGGTCCCCTGCTAAGAAGGCGTTAGAGACGCCTGCCAGCAGCATGAGGTAGGTGGGGTAGAAGACCGAGATGGGCACCTCGTCATCGCCATCCGCCAGGTTCTGGCCGGTGGCGAAAACCAGCACGGCAAGAGAGATAGTGGAGGAAACCACCAGCATAAGAGCCGAGAGCTGATCGACCACCAGAGTGATACCGAAGGGAGCCTCCCAACCGGCAATGAAAACAATCTGAGGCTCTAGGTTCCATACCGAGAAAAGCATGAGAATCTCAAAAATGAGCACCCCTGCCACGGCAAAGAAGGCGATGAGACGCTGTGTTTTATCTTTTTTAGAGATGAAGGTCAGGGCTGCTGCCATGAACAGCACGATGACACTGAGGGGGGCGAGCTGAGCTAGTTCCACAGGTTAAGCCCCCAATCCTTCTGTGCTGTCGCTACCGGTCGCTGACTGAACAGGGATCGAATGGGTCTTCCTTCTCTCTTTGTTAGCTTGGCGTTCACGGGTTTCTTCGTCCGCATCAAATTCTGAGGTTTCCGCTTCGACATCGGCGTCGGCTTCCATGTCAAAGGAGCTCTGCTCTGCCACGCGGATATCTTCATCATCGTCCTGAATTTCATCGGCGCGTGAGAGCAGCCAGCTGCGGTAGATGATGCCCAGGATCAGGGCGGTCACCGCGCAGGAAATCACGATTGCGGTGAGCACCAGGGCCTGCGGTAGCGGGTCAGAGTAGTCTTCTGCAGCAATATCTGTTGCGTAGAAGGGAGCGAGCCCGGCAGGGCCACCGGCATGCAGAATGAGGATGTTGGTGGCATTGGTAATCAGCATAAGGCCGAGCACCACGCGGGTCATGGAGCGATCCAGGATGAGGTAGACGCCTACGGCGTAGAGCACACCCATGACCAGGATGAGGCTGAGATCAATAATCATGATTGTGCCTTTCTACGATTTTTGTTCTTGCGTTCCTTGATGAGTTTCTCGTCTACTCGTTCGCCCAGGCTGCGCAGGATATCGAGAACCAGGCCGATGACCAGCAGGTAAACACCGGTATCGAAGATCGTCGCAGTGACAAAGTGAACATCACCAAAGACCGGTACCCAGAAGTCAAAGACGTAGCTGGAGAAGATGGGATCTCCCCAGAAGGCTGGTGCAATCGCATAGAGCGTGGAGAGCCCCAAACCGGCACCGAGGAAGGCTCCCGCTGAGAGCGGGGACGCGGCGCGTAACTCCGCGCCGCCGCCGGCCAGGTAGCGCACAGCGAAGGCAAGGCCTGCCAACAGACCGCCGGCAAAGCCGCCGCCGGGCAGGTTGTGACCGGCTACCAGCATGTAGAGGGAAACCATAATCAGGGTGTGGAAAATAAGACGGGTGACCACTTCCAGCAGAATGGAACGGGACTCCGGGGGCAGGGTGCGGCCCGCCACGATGAAGGGGTCGCGTTCCACCGATGAGAACTGACCGGCAACCCGCTGCTGCACACTAATGTGGCTGCGCTGAGTGAAAGATTTCTCAATCTTCTTCATGGTGGTGGTGTCCAAACGCTGGTTGCGGTCATCCGCGCGCCCTCCAATGAAGAGCAGGGAGGCCACGCCGGTGGCAGCCAATGCCAGCACTGAAATTTCACCGAAGGTATCCCAGACACGCAGGTCTACCAGGATTACGTTGACCACGTTGTAGCCGTAGCCGATTTCGTAGGCCAGGCGCGGCATGTCCAGAGAAATAGCCGGCAGGGAACGAGATGAGAAGGTGAACATGGCAAGTGCCATCATCAGGGTTGCGAAACCCACGGCGATAATGACGCGCAGGGTTTTGCGGGCGCCGTCCTTACCGTCTTTGGCTTTCACGCGAGGGATGTCACGGGGTAGCACACGCATCGCCAGCACGAAGGCGACCAGCACGATGGTTTCAACCAGGAGCTGGGTGGTGGCAAGGTCGGGGGCGCTGCGGATGGCAAAGAGAATTGCCATGCCGTAGCCGGTCACTGACACCATGAGGATCGCCAGGAAGCGGCGGCGCACGAAGACCACTACCAGGGCGGCCACAATCATGACCAGAACGATTGACCACTGTGCTGGGGATTCGCTAATGCGAATGTTACCTAACGGCGGGGTTTCGTTGATGAAGAGCGCTGCGGTGGGGACCACTACGGCGGTCATCAAGATGACGGCCAAGTAGTAGGCAAGGGAGCCTCGCTGAGTCATACCGGTGACCCATACGGCGAATCGGTCCAGCAGGTCAATCAGACTACGGTAGACCGCTGACGCGCTGGGGGTATGTGGCAGGGCTCGCTGCAGTTCTTCAATCTGTCGCTTGAAGACAAAGAGGATGAGACCCACCAGCACAATGGCTAGTGAGGTGAAGAGCGCGGGAGTGAAACCGTGCCAGAGAGCCAGGTGCAGTTCAAGTTCTGGTGCGGACGCCGGAAAAGCGTCAAGGAAGGGCTTGATGAAGAGGTGGGCGGGCTCCGGGTAGAAACCAAAGAACACGGTGAGCAGTGTCAGCACCGCGGGGGCGGCGACGAAGCTGTAGCTGACCTGGTGGAAGGCGGTGTCGGGGCTCAGCTTTTTACCGCTCTTGCTGCGCAGGGCAGCCGGGCGGCCGCCGTCGGCGCTTTCCTGGCAGTACTTGACGTGCTCGTGGTTAATGTAGTTGTAGGGCTTAGCCGCAAAAGCACCCCAGACAAAGCGGGCGCTGTAGGCAAAGGTAAGCACGGAGCCCAGCACGATAGAGGCCAAGGTAACGGCGCTCTGCCAGCCGGTGGTATGCCCCACGTAGGTTTCTAGCACTGCTTCTTTAGCGACGAAACCGGCCAGCGGAGGTGCACCGGCCATGGACGCCGCCGAAATCAGTGAGACCCAGAAGAGTTTAGGGGCACGGCGGTAGATGCCGGAGAGACGGCGAATGTCACGGGTACCGGACTGATGGTCGATGATGCCAACTGCTAGGAAGAGCGTTGCTTTAAAGAGGCTGTGCGCCAGCATCATAGCCATAGCGGCATATATGGCGTTGGGCGTGCCACCCGAGATAATCAGGGTGAGGAAACCCAACTGGCTCACAGTTCCGTAAGCAAGAATCAGTTTAAGGTCGGTCTGTTTGAGAGCGGCCCAGCCACCAAAGATCATGGTGAAGGCACCGAAGATGACCAGTATGTTCTGCCAGATGGCTACCTCGCCGTAGCCTGGAGCCAGACGCAGCAGAAGGTAGATGCCTGCCTTGACCATGGCAGCTGCGTGCAGGTAAGCACTGACGGGGGTGGGCGCAGCCATTGCACCGGGCAACCAGAAATGCAGGGGGAAGATAGCGGACTTGCTGAGCGCGCCGCAAAGAATGAGCACTAGCGCGGCGGAGAGCAGCCCTAAGCTCATGGTGTTATTGTCGCCTGCCTGCGCAGCGGCCACCAGGGCGGGGCCCCGTTCAACCAGTTCAGCCAGGCTGTAGGTCCCCAGGGAGTGTCCCAGCATGATGATGCCTACCAGCATGGCAAGACCACCAGCAGTGGTGACCGTCAGGGCCTGCAACGCCGAGCTGCGGGCCGAGAGGCGGTGGCGGGAGTAGCCAATGAGCAGGTAAGAGAGGATGGTCGTGATTTCCCAGAAGATGAACATGATGATGAAGTCATCTGCGGTAATCAGACCGAACATGGCGCCGGCAAAGCCGAAGAGGTAGGCGGCGAACTGACCAATGTCACCGTTGCTGTGCTTGAAGTAGCTAGCGCAGTAGAAGAGCACCAGAGAGCCAATTCCGAGCACGAGCAGGCTCATCACCCAGGAGAGGGTGTCCATACGGAAGGTGAGTTCGAGGTTGAGCTCGGGGATCCACTGGTAGCTTTCGAACCAGGGCGTACCACCCAGGATGCTCTGGGTTTTAGTCAGCACAAAAGCCAGCACGAGTGCTGGTAGTGCGGCCAGCAGGTAAAATACGCTGGTTCCTATTCGGCGTGCCACCCAGGGCGTAATGATTGATAGGAGGAGGAAGAGGGCAAGAACTATGGTCACGTATCAGGCCTTGGGTCTACAGGGGCATTCTGTTAAAAGAATACGTGCGCTTAGTGTCTCTGTCGATGATGAAAATCTCAAAAATTCACATTTGTCAAATAAATAGAAATTCCTGCACGGTGCAATGCTTGCTACATATCTAACTCCGGGCACTGTGAGCGGAAACTGCCCCAACCGGCCTCCCTCAACCGACTGGGGCCTCTTTATCAGCCTTATTCAGCTTTCTCTGCCGCCATAATTTCCATCTGTTCTAGGACACGGCGGCGAGCTTCGTCCTGACCTTCGGGTGGGTACTTATATTTGCGCAGGAGTCTTTTCACAGTGGTGCGTAGTTTGGCTCGCTGATCTGGGCGGGTTCGCCAGTTCTTGTGCGATCCCTGAATAGCTTTGGCTATACCTCGGGCGATTTCGGCTAGGGCTTCGGTGGAATACTCAAGCTCAGCACGGTCACAGGCTTCGAGGGTGTCGTAGAAAACCATTTCGTCATAGTCGAGGCCGAGGGCTTCCCCGCGCGCCGCTTCTTCTTTGAGTTCTTGGCTGAAAGCGATGATATGTTCCATAGCCTCAGTAAAGCTGATCTGGGCATTGTTGTATTGGTTGATGAGTTTTTCTAGTTTCTCACCGTAGTAGGCTCGGCGTACCTGGTTTTTGCCTACGGTATCGCGGGTTGCTCGCTGGATGGCACGGCGCAGAGTTTCAATAGCAAGAGTTTCGTTTCCCTGGCGTCCAGCTTCTTTGAGGGTATCGAGATTAAGGTTGGCGAGGTCTGGCCGGTCCATACCTGCAAGTTCGTGTAAATCTTTTACTTCCCCCGTTTCGATGAGGCCCTCAGTGTAGTTTTCGAGCAGTTGTTTAACATCGTCAGGCACAGGTTTCCCTTGAGCAATGCGGTCTTCAGCTAAAGCCTTAGCGGCGCTAACGCGCACTTCTTCAAAGAACTGCACGTAATTTTTTTGCTCCAGCAAACGCGCAACCATTGGGATATCACGGTGAGCGGCCACCAGGTTAAAGAGGTTGCTCAACCGAGAACTACGCTCGACGAACTTACTGTAGATGCTCTTTTCGGTGACGGTACGAGTACGGCCATCTGCGGTCTCAAAGATACGGGAATCGAGGGATTCACGGTGGCGCAACAGGTAAGCAAGCACCATTTTTAGCGCTTGGAAAGCTCCGTTTCTCTCCCCCTGCTGAAGACCCTGGCTATGCAGTTTAGCCTTCCAACCGGCAACCGGTTCTAAGAGGGTCTGGATTTCTTCTATAAGATCAAGGGCCTGTTCGGCAGCGGTTTGCATGTCGTCTTCATTAGGGCCGCCACTCCCGTCACCGCTGGCGTAGTCTTTCAGGGCATCCTTGAGGTTTTCAATTAGCGGGGCGTAGCCAACCAGCAGGCCCTCTTCTTTACCCTTATAGGTTCGGTTAATGCGAGCAAGGGTTTGCATGAGCAAAGCACCTTTGAGCGGACGGTCCAAATAGAGAGTATGCAGGGGCGGGGCATCAAAACCGGTGAGCAGCATACCTTGAACGATAATGAGTTCAAGCTCGTCGTTGGGGTCTTTCAGCCGTTTTTGCAAAGTCTGTGAAGCTTGGTTGTTACGGACAAACCTGGCAATATCTGGCTTATCACTGGCGCTACCGGTATATAGCACCTGCACTTTTCCGTCGGTGATGTCTTTACCTGCCCAGTCTGGGCGTAGGGCAATAATCTGGTCGTAGAGGTCGGCGCATACCTGGCGGGTAACGGCAACAATCATGCCCTTGCCGTGCACTCCAATCAAGGGTTTCATGGCAGAGCGGCGAGTTCCCCAGTGCTGAACAAGATCAGCGGCAAGTTTGGCAAGGCGGTCCGGGGCGCCGTGCATGGTGGTCATTTTGAGCACGGCTTGTTCGGTTTTACGAATCTCCGCCTCGTCAAGACCGTCCGTGAGGCGGTCGGCTTCATCCGTAATAGCTTCGAGGTCTTCAGCACCTTCAAGGGTCAGCGGGATGTAACGAGATTCGTAACGCACCGGCACAGTGGCGCCGTCTTGCACCGCGCGTGTGAGGTCGTAGATATCGATGTAGTCGCCAAAGGTTGCGCGGGTACTGCCTGTAGCGAGAGATTCGATGGGAGTGCCGGTAAAAGCAATAAAGCTGGCGCCGGGCAAGGCATCACGCAGGTGGCGGGCATAGCCGTCAATGTTGTCGTAGTGGGAGCGGTGGGCTTCATCCACGATGATGATGATGTTAGAGCGCTCTGAGAGGGTTTCGTGGGCCAGCCCAGCCTCGGCTTCATCCTTTGTTTTGCGGAATTTTTGCAGGGTGGTGAAGTAAATACCGCCCTGTTGCTTGCCCTGAAGTTCCTGACGTAGATGCGCAATACTGCTGATTTCCTGCGGGGCTTCAGGCAGGAAGTCAACCGTTGAGGTGAAAGTGTTATAGAGCTGGTCATCGAGGTCTGTACGGTCGGTGATAAGCACAGTGGTGGGGTTGCCCAGCTGAGGGTGGCGCATCACGATGTTGTTGTAGAAGACCATTTCTAGCGACTTACCCGAGCCCTGGGTATGCCAGACCACGCCGATTTGCTGGTTGCCGCGCACGGCGTCCAGGGTGCTACCTACTGCTTTAGAAACTGCAAAGTACTGGTGGGCTTTAGCAATTTTTTTGACGGTTCGGGTACCGCCGGCAGGGTCTGACTCGGATTGGAAGACAATATAGTTGTGAAGTAGGTCAAGGAAGCGTTCTTGATTAGCGACCCCGAAGAGAAGCACGTCTTGAGCAAACTGGTAGCCATAGTCAAGGTCATCATCTGAGGCATGGAGCAGATCAACTGGTTTTCCGTCTTCATCTACGTTCCATACCGCCATATGGATGTAGGGGGTGAATGGGGTGCCGTAACGGGCGGTGACACCGTCGCTGATGATGGTGAGGACGTTGAAGCGGAAGGCAGCTGGGAACTGTTTGGTGTAGAGAGCGATCTGGTTGTGAGCGCCTTTGAGGTCTGCAGCGCGGTCGCCGGAGCGTTTTAGTTCAATGACTCCAACGGGCAGGCCGTTGCAGTAGAGCACAATGTCGAATCGGCGTTCGGTTTCGCTGTTTTTGAGGGTGACCTGCTGGACGGCGAGCCAGGTGTTTTCGTCGGGGTTACGGCTGATGATGCGGATGGTGGGGTAATAGGTGCTGCCGTCTGCGCGGGTAACTTGCAGATTTTTGTAGCCCTGGGTGAGGTAGCGGTGAGCGTCCTGGTTTTCTGCCTGGGCGTCGGTGGATTTTGCGGTGGTGATATCGCGGGCAACCTGGTTAATCTGTTCGCTGGTCAAGTTGAACTCATGGTTGAGCTTGGCGATGGAAGCGCGTAGCAGGCCGGGAATTTCGAGGGCGTCATGTTTTTCGCGGAGGTGTTGGTAAACGGGGAGACCGGTCTCGGTGTGGGCTTCGCCCTGGGCACTGGGGGAAATTTGCTGGCCGGTGAGGTTGGTCCAGCTGAGTTCGCCGAGTACTTCGAGGGCTGCGCCTTCCCATTCAGCTTCGTTGATGAGTGACATGACGGTGGGCCTTTCATGGGTGGGGGTGGTTTAAGAGTAGCGGGGATATGTGTCGATTACCGGGTTGTTGACTTAGAAGGTCTGAATAAGACTCTGGAGCCATTCATTGGCCGCCCTCCCCCAGTCAAGCACTAGAGTGAAGCCATCCTGGGAGGTTATCCAAGGCAATACAAGGGTGAGAAGACTAAAGATGACGAAGGAACCCCACTTGGCAGTGACAAAGCTGTTGTTGAAGCTGGTGAGGACCCTTCCAAAGCTGCGGCCGTTACTGGTCGCTGGGAAGAGCAGGGAACCGAGCAGCATTTGAAGTAGAAAGATGTAAATAAGGGCAAGAACCGCCAGGGTCAGTAGCCCTATACCCCATGCCAGAAAGAGAGTGCGGTCCCCGGCAAAGATAAGGTGGGTAGCTCGGTGAATAAACTCTGTACCCCAGCCGTCTGTGGGTTGCACGGCTACATCAGTGGAGTGGTAGATGGAGAAAAGTGAGTAGGGGTTAGTAAGGTTTTGGCTCGTGTGCAGGTAAGTGAAAGTTTGAGCACCCGAGACCAGAGTAAGCAACCAGGTAAGGATTGTTTTGGTGCGGGCGCGGGTGGTGTAACTGCCCCAGTGCTTGAAGAGGGTAATGGCAGCGATAAGAAGTGCAGGGACGGCACTAGTAACGGGTAGCCAGGTGAGGGCTGGGATAAGGGTGGTAATGAAGAGGGCCGCAGCAACAGAAAGCACTACCCCGATGACGCAGAGGAGCATAGCGCCTGCAGTGTCATCTGAGGGTGATTGGTTTCCGTAGTCACGGGCATTGACAGTGGTTTTGTTGATGACGGTGTTATGTGTGGTCGTGTGGTGCTGAGAGGCATCGATAATGCCTGAGTTGTTGGGGGCAAAGATGCGTTGACCACTGGACTGGTCAGTGTGGATGTTGGCTTCTGCGGCGGGGTTTTTACCACGGACACTAATAATGAAGGTTAGGGTTGCTGTGATAGCGGCTGTGATCAGGTTGGCGATGATGTCGCCTGGTAGGCCTGTGATGAGCTCTTTGAGGTAGTTCACGGTATTACTCCTATTCAGTGGGATGTTCCCAGCCTAAATAGGGGTAAGTTTTTTGGATATAATTTGATTGATACGGGAGTGTATCAGTGAATAAATGAAAGATACTTAGTCACAAAAATGCCAGGATTGCGCATCATATGTCCAAAAGATTGTGCATATGATGCACAAAGTTAACTGAATGGGTACTTGCTCGAGCGAAAGCCGATGCGGGTAACCTCATAGTAACTCGATAGCATAAGAGCATCGGGCGAACAGTATCAGCTGGTTTCTCAAGGCATAAACATAGCCCTGGGGGCTTTAGCGCCTACGCGAACGTTACGCTAAGAGGCCTATCCCAGGGCTTCTTAGGCTTCATCTTATGAGAATCTCACTAAATTTTTCAAAGCTGCATCCCCCCACTACCAAGCGATCAAGGTAGGTGTTAGGGCTTCGTACCCTCTATCCGCGCCAACAGATTTTCAGCAGCTGAGTTCTCAGATAAGAATCTGGCAAGGTTAGCATCAATCATTTTTGCCAGGGTCCTGCAAGCGTTCAAACCTTCTGTTGCACTCCTCTTGGCCGGATTTGAGTTCTCTGTAGGTTCTTGTCCCGGCAAGGGGTAGCCATCAATAAGAGATTCATGGTGCGCGATTCTATTTCTCAGTACATGAACCTCCTTAATCTGACGGTGCGTCCATTCACGGTCAGACTTTGCCCCTGCTCGACCAGCAATTCTTGCAGCACCCGGGAACACAGATTTTAGAGCCTGTTCTGTCCATATAAGATCATGGTCAGCCCTATCCCTTGGTGCTGGATGCCCGCTTGCCCCACCTTTATCAAAGAGGTTGGACCATGTTCGGAACATTGAAGCGGCTAGTACACGGCCTTTAAGCTTCCCGTTGACTTCCATATTTTCTCGGCGGCGGTCTGCCGGCAGAGAGTCCCAAGCCTCGTGGAAGTTCTCGGTAGTGCGCTGATCGATTGGAAGGGCAAGATTAGACACCCATGCATATCCGTATACCGAAGTCAGGTAACGATCAACAGCATTGCGCAAAGCAACTTCTAGAATCCCAATCTCGTAGAAGATTTCAGCTGACAATCGACGATCCAGTTCATATAGGAGCATGGCAATCTGCTGGTCATCGTAGCTGTATTCTAAGTAGGGCTTGAGCCTCTGTTCAGAAACATGTTGCACCGATAACGTTTTTGAAGTGGACGTTGCATCTTGGGACATACGTATATAGTATCGGTTACGTAGTCCCTCATGCATTAGATCGCGCAGTCAGCTTCTGCTGGCTGAGTTCTGGACCTGGAGCCAGCCGGTCGCATGAGGGTTTCTTTTGTCTTCAGCCTGTTTTGGCATCTCTGATTGCCTTTTCGCCCTAGGCACACATCTCTAGCAGCAGCCTTTTCGGACCACTTCATGAATGTTGATAATCTGCAGTGAGGCTTATTCAAAAGTCCTCCCAGCCGCATAAAACACCAACCCCCGCAAACACCCGCCCATACACGCTCAGCGACCGCCTGAACCCGGTATGCAAAACCCGCCACGTCTTGACCTGGGCAATCACCCGCTCCACCACCGATCGGCGTGAATTAATGAACCTGTTCACCACCTTCACATCTGCAGGCATCCTGCAGGCTTTGCTGCCTCTTACTGGGGTGGCCAACCCCAACCCGATGTAACCCTTATCAGCCAAAGTGCTCTCATCAAGATATCTTTCCAAGCCATGATGCTTGAAGGCATAGACATCATGCCTAGCGCCAGGGACTGGGTCAGTGATGGCCAGCAGTTTCCCGCCCAGGGTGCAAATCACTTGATGGTTGAAACCAGCACGTTTATGCTTGCCAGAAAAGTTTATTTTCCCTAATGAACGCCAGTTCCAGGTGGGAATCAGGGTGCCGTCGATAACCAGTGAACCAGGGATCTTCAGGCTGTTTTCTAAAGACTGTCCCAGCGGCCTGAAGACTTTCTCAAGTGCTTTTTCAACGGTGTTGATGGTCCGTGAGATGGTGGGCTGGGAGGTGTTGAAGATTTCTGCGAGGAGTTCTTCGGTGAGGTTGTGTCGGTGGTAGAAAAGGGTGACTTTAAGACCCTGGGCCAGGGTTAGTGCTGGTGGTCTTCC